>DATBWQ010000045.1:0-4774 GCA_036514695.1 Gallionella sp.
TAGAACCCGCCCTACTTGCTCTTGTCTTTTTTCTTCGCCGCATCCAATTCACGAAGCCGCGCCAGTTTCTCCGCGATTTTTGCTTCCAGCCCGCGCTCGGTGGGTTGATAAAAACTCACTTCCGGCATTCCGTCCGGGAAATAATTTTCACCCGCCGCATAACCGTCCGCCTCGTTGTGCGCGTAACGGTAGTCCTTGCCATAATCGAGCTGCTTCATCAGCTTGGTCGGCGCGTTGCGCAAGTGCAGTGGCACTTCGCGCGAACCATCGTTTGCCACCCAGGCGCGCGCGGCATTATACGCGACATACCCGGCATTCGACTTCGGCGCGCAGGCCAGATACAGCACCGCCTGCGCCAATGCCAGCTCTCCTTCCGGTGAGCCGAGGCGCTCGTAGGTTTGTGCCGCATCCATCGTCAGTTGAATCGCGCGCGGATCGGCCAGGCCGATATCTTCCCACGCCATGCGCACGATGCGCCGCGCCAGATAGCGCGGGTCTGCGCCGCCGTCCAGCATGCGCACCAGCCAGTACAAGGCAGCGTCCGGATTGGATCCGCGCACCGATTTGTGCAGCGCGGAGATCTGGTCGTAGAACGCCTCGCCGCCCTTGTCGAAACGGCGCAGATTCTGCGCCAGCGTGTTGTCCAGGAACGCGCTGTCGATGTGGCTTACGCCTGCGGTCTTGGCGGCGGTGTGCAATTGCTCCAGTGCGTTGAGCAGACGGCGCGCATCACCGTCGGCGTAACCGATGAGGCGCACCCTTGCATCGTCGTCAAATGCCAATTCCGGAAACGCGATCTGCCGCGCGTGTTCGAACAAGACTCCCAGTTCCTCCGCCGACAGCGCATGCAGCACATACACCTGCGCGCGCGACAGCAGCGCGTTGTTCACTTCGAAGGATGGGTTCTCGGTGGTCGCGCCGATGAAGGTGACGAGGCCATGCTCGACGAAGGGCAGAAAGGCATCCTGCTGCGACTTGTTGAAACGATGCACTTCGTCCACGAACAGGATGGTGTGCCGGCCGCGCTGCTGCAACATCATTTGCGCCTGCGCGATGGCCTCGCGGATGTCTTTCACGCCGGACAGCACCGCCGACAGCGGCACGAACTCGGCATCGAAAGCTTGCGCCATCAACCGCGCCAGTGTGGTCTTGCCCACCCCGGGCGGCCCCCACAGGATCATCGAATGCAGCTTGCCGGATTGAAAAGCCAGGCACAGCGGCCTGCCCTCGCCCAATAAATGCGACTGGCCGATGACTTCATCGATATGTTTCGGGCGCAGGCGTTCAGCGAGCGGCGCGGCGGGAGAGATGAGGTCGAACAGGTTGTCTTGGGTTGCGGACATATCGTTAAGCGAATGACATCAGGCTAGTAGTGGAGCAACCACACCAACCCCTCCCAACCTCCCCTTGTCAGGGGAGGAGACCACCCGCTCCTCCCCTGACAAGGGGAGGCCGGGATAACCAGCGACTTGGCTATCGTCTTTCGGGTGCCCGGCCAAAAGCTCTTCGGCTGATAGCCTAGTCGAATGGCTAGTTGTTCCATCAGGGGTTTATTCACCCAACACATCTGCGCCCTTCGGCGGGGTGAACTGAAACTGTCGCTCTGAAAATTTCGGGTTGCGCTGCATCGCAGAGAATTTAAGCACGGTCTTGTGCCCGAACGTATCGTTCAACTCCATGATGACCAGGCCGGCATGCGCGTCAAAGGCCATGCGTATCTTTTCGAAGCCGCTGTCTTGCCCCTTGGGTATCGCCTGTAGCCAGTCCAGACCATCCCGGCTGCCGTCTTCTGTCAGGGCAAAGTCGCGCTCGATCTCGTTGCTGCCGGAGAGCAATGCAGCGGGACTGCTGCCCAGAGCCGCATCCAGCTTCTTCACCGTCACCTGATTCAGGTCGGCGTCGTACAACCAGAATTTCGCGCCATCGCCGACGATGAGCTGCTCGTACGGCTTGCGGTAAGTCCAGCGGAATTTGCCGGGACGCTGGAACTGCATGATGCCGGAGGCGCTCTGGATGCGCTTGCCGTTCTGGTCCAGCACTTCCTGCGTGAAATTCGCCTGCGCGGAGTGGGTCGCGGCGATGAAGGTCTTGAGTCTTTCGATGGCTCCGGCGTGAGCAGTTGTCGCACACATGGAAATCAAGAGACCGATAAAAAGTTTTTTTAACATGCTTTAACCTGAGTTGGGGAAGGGAGAAGAGGGAAGGGAAAAGGGTAAAAACCCGCGCACGGTTCTACCCTTCCCTCTTCCCCCTTATCCCTTCCCTTTGCTTTCTTCACCCTTCCCTGTTTGGAGCTATCACTTCGCGATTGCCGTTGCTCTGCATCGCCGAGACGATGCCGGCCGCTTCCATCTGTTCGACCAGCCGCGCGGCGCGGTTGTAACCGATACGCAAATGGCGTTGCACCTGCGAGATCGAAGCGCGGCGTGATTTGACGACGATCTCGACAGCCTGGTCGTAGAGCGGGTCGGCTTCCGCATCCATGCTCATCATCCCATCCCCGCTCCCTTCCGGCTCTTCCAGGGAGTTGAGCACACCATCGATGTATTGCGGTTCGCCTTGCGCCTTCAGATATTCGGCGACGCGATGCACCTCCTGATCGGACACGAACGCGCCATGCACGCGTAACGGAAAACCGGTGCCGGGCGGCAGATACAGCATATCGCCCTGTCCCAACAGGGTTTCCGCGCCCATCTGGTCGAGGATGGTGCGCGAATCGATCTTGCTCGAAACCTGGAACGCCACGCGCGTCGGCACGTTGGCCTTGATCAGCCCGGTGATCACGTCCACCGAAGGACGCTGCGTAGCCAATACCAGATGGATGCCGGAAGCGCGCGCCTTCTGCGCCAGGCGCGCGATCAGTTCCTCGACCTTCTTGCCGACCACCATCATCAGGTCGGCAAGTTCGTCGATGAACACCACGATCAGCGGCAGTTCTTCGAGCGCCTCGGGGTTCTCGGGCGTGAGCGTGAACGGGTTGGTGAGCGGCTGTTTGGCCTTCACGGCATCGCGCACCCTCTGGTTGTAACCGGCGATGTTGCGCACGCCGAGCGTGGACATCAGCCGGTAACGCCGGTCCATTTCCTGCACGCACCAGTTGAGCGCGGAAGCAGCCTGGCGCATGTCGGTGACCACCGGCGCCAGCAGATGCGGGATGCCTTCGTACACCGACAACTCGAGCATCTTGGGATCGATCAGCAGCAGGCGCACTTGTTGCGGCGTGCCCTTGTAAAGCAGGCTCAGGATCATCGCGTTGATCGCCACCGACTTGCCTGAACCGGTCGTGCCCGCCACCAGCACATGCGGCATCTTGGCAAGATCGGCGACGACCGGCTTGCCGGAAATGTCCTTGCCCATCGCGATGGTCAGCATGGAGCCCATATCGGCATATACCTGCGAGCCGAGGATCTCGGACAGGCGCACCATCTGCCGCTTGGCATTGGGCAGTTCCAGCGCCATATAGGCCCTGCCGGGTATCGTTTCCACCAGGCGTATGCTCACCACCGACAATGCGCGCGCCAGGTCCTTTACCAGATTGGTGATCTGGCTGCCTTTCACGCCGACAGCCGGTTCGATCTCGTAGCGGGTGATCACCGGGCCGGGGTAAGCAGCCACCACTTTGACTTCCACGCCGAAGTCTTTCAACTTGCGCTCGATCAGGCGCGAAGTGAAATCCAGCGTATCAGGAGACACGACCTCGACTTGCTGTGCCGCATGATCCAGCAGATGCAACGGTGGCAGCGGCGAGTCCTGCATGTCGGAGAACAACGGGACCTGTCTTTCTTCTCTGGCGCGCGCTGATTTGGCCACCTCGATCAGCGGCATTTCGATGTGTATCGGCTGATGCTCCTCGACGCGTTTTTTTTCCTCTTCGACGACTGCGCCGCGTTCAGTCATCGCCTGCGCGCCGATACGCCGGTCCTGGTAAGTCTGCCAGGCAAGGCGTGCCCACTGCCATGCGGTTTCCAGCAACGCGCCCAACCAGTCCACAAAACGCAGCCAGGATAGCCCACTGAACAGACTGAAGCCGGTGGCGATCAGGGTCAACAACAGCAGCGTCGCACCGGTAAAACCAAACAATCCAGTCAGTGCATCGCCTGACACCGCACCGAGCATTCCGCCCGGTGCCAGCGGCAGTGCGATTTTCAGCGTATGCAGACGTATCGCTTCAAGCGCGCTGCTGGCCAGCAGCAGCACCGCGAACCCGGCAACCGAGACCCACAATGCCCGCTTGCAGAAGATGCTGTCCGCGCGGAGATGACGATACCCTGCCCATACCCTTTGCAGCATGAACAGCACCCACCACCAAGCAGAAAATCCGAACAAATAAAACAGCAGGTCGGAAAGATATGCGCCCAGCACCCCGCCGGGGTTGCTGGTCAACGCGCCGCTAACGCTATGCGACCAGGCCGGATCGGCGCGATCATAGCCATACAATGCAACGGTGAAATACAGCGCGCCAGCGGTAAACAGCAGCCAGCGCGACTCGCGCAGCAACACGAACAGCCTGTTGGTCGGCCAATCGCTGCTCGCTTCAGACATAACCAAGGACTGAGGACTGTGGACTGAGTGCTGAGGACAAACCGCGTAGGCTGGGGTGAGGTAACGAACCCCAGCGAATTGGGTCCCATTCCCGCTGGGGTGCGCTGTGCTTACCCCAGCCTACGCTTGCTGTAAAAATTTGATTCATAAATATCTCCGCTCTATTGAGGATTACATATTTGAAGACAGTGTCTCCGCATCTCGTAGGTCGGGCTACGCCCGACGCGGCGGG
>DATBWQ010000046.1:0-3381 GCA_036514695.1 Gallionella sp.
CCCGCGAGGCGGCGGGCAAAGCCAGCCCTACAGTAAATCACTTAACAGTCATGAATTATGTAAAGCTCAATAGTTAAGAATTCTACACGGGTTGATCTGCCGGCAAATTCCTTTCCTGCCACCATGCATAGATGACTGGAATAACGATGAGGGAGAGCAGCGGTGCGGAGATCATGCCGCCTACCAGAGGCGCGGCAATACGCTTCATCACATCCGCGCCGGTGCCGGAGCTGACCATCACCGGAATCAACCCGGCCACGATCACCGACACCGTCATTACTTTCGGGCGTATGCGCATCAGGGCTCCCTGAACGATGGCAAGCTGTAAGTTTTGGTAGTTTACCGGCCGGCCGGACTGCCGGAGTTCCGCGATGGCCTGATCCAGATAGAGCAACATGACCACGCCGAATTCGGCCGCCACCCCGGCCAACGCGATAAACCCGACTGCGACCGCCACCGACAAGTGATAATCCAGCCAGTACACCAGCCAGAAGCCGCCGGCCAGAGAAAAAGGCAGGCACAGTAACACCAGCAGCACTTTGCCGCCATGGCGGAAATTCAAATATAGCAGCACCACCACCAGCAGCAGCGTGAGCGGTATCACCCACATGAAGCGTTCCTTGGCTTGCTGCAGGCTGACATATTGTCCTGACCAGGCGATGGCGTAGCCGGGCTGCAACTCTACAGTTTCTGCAACTGCGGCCTGTGCCTCGGCGATATATCCGCCCAGGTCACGCCCGGCAAAATCAATGTAGACATAGGCTACCAAGCGGCCATTTTCGCTTTTGATTTCGACCGGCCCATCATTCACGCTTATGTTCGCTATCGTTCCCAGCGATACCTGCGCGCCGGAAGGCGTCATGATGCGGCTTGCTTCAAGTGCGGCAAGTGAATCGCGGAAAGCGCGCGGATAGCGCAAATTGATCGGATAGCGGTTGCGCCCGTCGATCAGCATGCCGATGTTTTCCCCGCCGATGGCACCCTGCACCAGGCGCTGCACGTCGGCTGCGGTAACGCCATAACGCGCCGCTTGCACGCGATCCAGCGCGATGTCCACATAGCGCCCGCCGGAAGCGCGGTCGGCAAAAGCGTTGCGTGTGCCCGGCACCGCGTGTTCGATCACCTCTTCGATCTGTCTGGCCAGTGCGCTCACTTCAGCCAGATCGGGGCCGGTGACCTTGATCCCCAGCGGCGTGCGGATGCCGGTGGACAGCATGTCTATGCGCGTGCGGATCGGATATCCCCAGGAATTGGTCAGCCCCGGCAGGCGTACATGTTCATCCAGCTTGCGGATCATGTCTTCCATGGTTACGCCAGGCGGCCACTGTTCTTGCGGCTTGAGCTGGATAGTAGTCTCAAGCATCGAAAGCGGCGCCGGGTCGGTGGCAGTATCGGCGCGCCCGGCCTTGCCAAACACGCGCTCGACTTCGGGCATTTGCGCGATCAGTCGGTCGGTGATTTGCAGGATGTTCGCCGCTTCGTCTATCGACACGCCGGGCAGGGTGGTGGGCATATAAAGCAGGTCGCCCTCGTTGAGCGGCGGCATGAACTCGCTGCCCAGTTTTGCGATCGGCCAGGCGGCGCTCAGTAGCAGTACCAGGCAGAGCGACAGGGCGAGTTTGCGTTTTTGCAGCGCGGCCATTAACAGCGGGCGGTAAAGCACATGCAGCAATCGGTTCAACGGATTGTCTTGCTCGCGGGTGATGCGACCGCGGATAAAATAACCCATCAGCACCGGCGCCAGGGTAATGGCGAGTATCGCGCTTGCCGCCATTGCATAAGTCTTGGTGTAGGCGAGCGGAGCGAACAGCTTGCCTGCCTGCCCGGTAAGGGTCAGCACCGGCAGGAAGGATACGGTGATGATGAGCAGCGAAAAGAACAAGGCCGGTCCCACCTCCAGCGAGCTCTGGGCGGTGATCTTCCAGTAGTCCGGTTGGTCGCCTGCGCGCTCAAGATGCTTGTGCATGTTCTCTATCATCACCACTGCGGCATCTACCATGGCGCCGATGGCGATGGCGATGCCGCCCAGCGACATGATGTTGGCAGTTACACCCTGGTTTTCCATGATGATGAAAGCGGTCAGAATGCCGATCGGCAGCGTTATCACTGCCACCAACGAGGAACGCAAGTGGAACAGGAATGCAAGGCATACCAGGGTGACGATCAGCGATTCCTCGACCAGTTTCTCGCTTAACGTCTTGATGGCGCGCTTGATCACCCCGGAGCGGTCATAAGTGACGACCAGTTCGATGCCGGGCGGCAGTCCGCTTTGCAATTCGTTCAACCGTGCCTTGATGCGTGTTATGGTCTGGAGTGCGTTTTCGCCATAGCGCATGACTACGATCCCGCCGGTCACTTCGCCTAGCCCGTCCAGATCGGTTACGCCACGGCGCAATTCATGTCCGATTTGAATCTGCGCCACGTCTTCGAGACGGATCGGCACCCCTTGTGCGTTGACGCCCAGCGGAATGTGCCGGAAGTCGTCCAGATTCCTCAGATAATTCTGCGCGCGCACGACAAATTCGCTGCGCCCCATTTCCATCACCGAACCGCCGCCTGTCGTGTTGCTGTCGCGGATCGCCTGTTCGACTTGCTCCATGCTCAAGTTGTACGCCGCCAGCCGGTTGGGATTCACCTCTATCTGGAATTGGCGCACCATGCCGCCGATGCTGGCTACCTCGGCCACTCCATGCAGGCTTTGTAGTTCGTACTTGAGGAAGAAATCCTGCACCGCGCGCAATTCATCGGCATCGTAGCGGTGATGGCGGTCCACCAGGGCGTATTCGAACACCCATCCAACGCCTGAGGCGTCCGGCCCCAGCGTCGGGATAACTCCATCTGGCAGGCGGTCTTCGATCTGGCTCAGATACTCCAGCACGCGTGAGCGCGCCCAGTAGGGGTCAATGCCGTCCTCGAAGATCACATACACATACGATTCGCCAAACATCGAAAAGCCGCGCACTGCGATCGAGCCCGGTACCGACAGCAACTCGGAAGTGATCGGGAAAGTGACCTGGTCTTCCACTACCTGCGGCGGTTGGCCCGGATAAGCGGTCTTGATGATGACCTGCAGGTCGGAAAGATCCGGAACGGCGTCCAATGCCATATGGCGAGAGGAATAGATTCCCCATCCCGCCAGCAGCACGGCGCCCAGCAGCACCACCATGCGGTTTTTCAGCGACCATTTGATGGTGCGTGCAATCATGCCTGAGTCCGAAGAAACCTAATTCCAATTTGCGTTATAAACAATAATAATTTCGCAGGGTGCGTTTACGCACCAGTTGGCGATGGTGCGTAAACGCACCCTGCATTATTGAGGATTACATATTTGAAGACAGTGTCTCCGCATCTCGTAGGTCGGGCTACGCCCGACGCGGCGGG
>DATBWQ010000047.1:0-29240 GCA_036514695.1 Gallionella sp.
CTACATCCGGGCTACGTCACTGGGATAACAGTATCTACAACGGCATTGCGGTTTTGTAGGGTGCGTTCCACGCACCATTATCATTGGTGCGCATAGCGCACCCTACGTTTTCTCCAGCGGGCGTAGCCCGGATGGAATGCAATGGAATCCGGGGGAACCCTTCGACAGGCTCAGGACAAGCTTCGGCCACGCCCACCAAACCCCGGATTTCGCTGCACTACATCCGGGCTACGTCACTGGGATAACAGTATCTACAACGGCATTGCGGTTTTGTAGGGTGCGTTCCACGCACCATTATCATTGGTGCGCATAGCGCACCCTACGTTTTCTCCAGCACCTCACTCAGCATGCGCGCCACGCCGATCTTCCAATCCGGCAGATACAGATCGAAACTCTTTTGCAGCCTGGCGGTATCCATGCGCGAATTGAGCGGACGCCTGGCCGGAGTGGGATAGGCCGTGGTGGGCACCGGCTTGATCGCATCCGCCGCGGCTTTAAGCGGGATGCCCGCATGCCGGGCAAAGTCGATGACAAAACCGGCATAGCCGTGCCATGAGGTGACCCCTCCGGCAACCAGATGATACAGACCGGCCAGTTCCGCTCGCTGCCGCGCCGTGCGGATCGCATGGGCGGTGATGTCAGCCAGCAGATCTGCCCCGGTGGGGGCGCCGAACTGGTCGTCGATGACGGAAAGGCTGTCGCGCTCCCTGGCCAGACGCAGCATGGTCATCGCAAAGTTGCTACCTCTCGCGCCATACACCCAACTGGTGCGGAAGATCAGGTGCCGGCAACCTGATTGTTGAATGAGCTGCTCGCCTTCCAGCTTGGTCGCACCATACACACTCAGCGGCCCGGTCGCATCCGTCTCCAGCCAGGGCTGCTCGCCGCTGCCATCGAACACATAGTCGGTGGAATAATGGACCAACCAGGCATTGCCACGCATGGCCTCCTGCGCCAGCACACCGGGCGCGAGCGCGTTGATGGTGCGCGCCCGTTCCGGTTCGCTCTCGGCCTTGTCCACCGCGGTGTAGGCGGCCGCATTGACGATCACGTCCGGCGCAACTGCACGGACCGCTCGCGCGATGCCATCCAGATCGGTGAGGTCGCCGCACAACTCCCGGCTATGTGCATCCAGGGCGACCAGTTCACCCAGCGGCGCCAGGCTGCGCTGCAGTTCCCAGCCGACCTGGCCGTTCTTGCCGAACAGCAATATCTTCACTAAGCCCGCCCCGCGTAGTTCTTTTCGACCCACTTCCGGTAATCGCCGGACTGCACATTGTTCACCCAGTCCTGATTGTCCAGATACCAGCGCACTGTCTTGCGTATTCCTGTCTCGAACGTCTCGACCGGCTTCCAGCCGAGTTCGCGCTCGATCTTGCGCGCGTCGATCGCGTAACGGCGGTCGTGGCCGGGACGATCGGCAACGAAGGTGATCTGTTCGCGGTAAGACTTGCCATCGGTCCTGGGACGCAATTCATCGAGCAGCGCGCAAACAGTATGCACGATATCGAGATTGGCTTTTTCATTCCAGCCGCCGACGTTGTATACCTCGCCCAATTTGCCCTTTTCCAGCACGCGGCGGATCGCGCTGCAATGATCCCTGACATACAGCCAGTCGCGGATCTGCTGGCCATCGCCGTACACCGGCAGCGCCTTGCCCGCGAGCGCGTTGACGATCATCAGCGGGATCAGCTTTTCCGGAAAGTGATATGGCCCATAGTTGTTGGAGCAGTTGGTGGTCAGCACCGGCAGGCCGTAGGTGTGATGATAGGCGCGCACCAGATGGTCGCTGGCGGCCTTGCTTGCGGAATAGGGGCTATTCGGTTCGTAGCGGTGTGTTTCGCTGAACGCCGGATCATTCTTTGCGAGCGAGCCATACACTTCATCGGTGGAAACATGCAGGAAGCGGAAACCTGATTTTTCCGCAGCCTCCAAACTTGACCAGTAGGCGCGCACCTCCTCCAGCAAATGGAAAGTGCCGACGATGTTGGTCTGAATGAAATCCTCGGGGCCGTGTATGGATCTGTCCACATGGCTTTCCGCCGCGAAATTGACGACGGCGCGCGGACGATATTGCGCCAGCAACTTGCCCACCAATGCCGCGTCGCCGATGTCGCCCTGCACGAACACGTGACGCTTATCAGCTTTCAGGGAAGCGAGATTCTCCAGATTGCCGGCGTAAGTCAGCTTGTCCAGGCTGACCACGCCCTCATCGTGTTGCGCGAACCAATCCAGGACGAAATTGGAGCCGATGAAACCTGCACTGCCGGTAACCAGAATCATGTCGTTCTACCGCACCCGCCGGGATGCCCGATGTTTAAAAGAGCGGCGATTATATTCGATGCGTTTCGTCATTCATACATTCCGCTCGGGGTGCGATTCAAACTGATGTGGAAGTAGTAGGGTGGATAAGCGTAGCGCATCCACCTTTTTGAGCTGGCATGGTGGATGCGCTACGCTTATCCACCCTACATATTTCGCCGAGAACAAATTTTCCCTGCACACTTACCCAACCAGACATGTAGGATGCGTTCCACGCACCGATGATGATGGTGCGTGAAACGCACCCTACGGCGGCATCACGCCCAACCCCGCAGCTCGATTTCAGCAATCATCTTATTGGCTACGGCAATAAGCGTCGGCACAAAAGCATGGCCAGATTGCAGGGCGTTGACGAGCACGACCGGGTCTTCAACGTATTCGTGAATCATCTGGTTCCCGAGGTTACGCATGGTCATCCATTCGTCGGCAGACTTGAGCAGCCCCAGGCGTTCTGCAAGATCAAGGTTATCGATGGCAGCAGATGCTTTTTCACCCAAAGCAATCAGGTAAAGGGGCAATAGTTTGTCACCTACGGTGTCTTGCAGACGTGCAAATCTGCCCACAAAAGCTTCCACACGCTCTGCCAAATCGAGGTCTGCTTCGAGCTGGGCTGTTTGCGCCAGGGTAAACATGCCGATGAACAGACGCTGATCAGTAGTGGCGAGATGCTGGCATCCTTTGCGCACGACCCTGGTCAAGAACTGCAGACGCAGTGCGATCTTGGGTTCCAGTGTCATAGCAATTGACCTTCCTTGAATGCAATATCGTGGATGGGCAGACGCATCAGGTTGGGAGCGCTAAGCAGCACGTCCACCTTGCGGCCATGCATTGCGCGTGACACTTGGGCAGACAATTGCGCGGCCATGAGTGCGGGATTATCCACGGGTTCCGTTAATTCAAGCATGAGGTCAAGGTCCCCCCCGTGCGCAGTGTCATCAAGTCTGGAGCCGAAAACACGCACGCGGGATTGACTTCCCGCCACTTGGCGAACGAGTTGACGAATAGTCTGGATTTGATTGTCTGTCAGGCGCATTTTCAAACTCTCCCGCAATTCTGAAATGTCAAACTCGCAAACCCACTGACTTTCATCGATGTTGCGCATCAAAATACGCATCTCGATACCATTCAGCTGTCGCTTGCAGCCCTTGCTGCAAGGTTCGCGGCGGGGTCCAGTCAAGTTCGCGGCAGATTCTACCACTATCCACCCTGAGCGAATCCAACAGGCGCTCGACCTGCTCGGCCTTGCCGGTCAAGCGCCCCGCCAATTTCAACAAAGCCGGAGGACACGAAAACAGATGCGCCAGATGGCCCATCATATTTCCCAACAGACGCAACAGGTCGGGGGTCGAAACAGCCTCATCATCGCTGACCAGGTAGGTCTGCCCCGCCGCCGCAGGATGCGTCGCGCAAACGATCAATGCATCTACCAGATTCCCGACATAAACCAGGCTGCGCAAATTATGCACCGAGGCCAACGGCAGAGGGATGCCGGCTCCCAGAACCTTAAGCATCTGCGCGAAATTCCCCTTCACGCCGGGGCCGTACACCAGCGGCGGGCGCACGATCACGACCTGCAGGCCGGTTTCCTGCGCGATGCGTTGCAAGGTTTGTTCGGCTTGCCATTTCGACATGCCGTAGGCATCCTGGGGATCGGGTTCATCGGACTCGACGAATGGCCGTGATTCAGTGGTTCGCTCTCCGTTTACCTTGATCGAACTGACATACACCAGCCGCTTTACACCGGCGCGCGCCGCCTGCCGTGCGAGATTCGCCGTGCCGTGCAGATTGACCTTGAGGAATTCTGCCAGCGGATCAGCAGCGGTTTCTTTCATCACATGCACCCGCGCGGCCAGATGGATCACCACATCCACGCCGCGCAGCGCATCAGTCCAATCCGTTCCGCCATCGATTGCGCCGGTCACCACCACCTCGACATCTTCGACCGGCGTGTTCGCGGAACGCAGCGCCGCGCGGACGGAATGTCCCTGCCGAAGCAATTCAGCGCAAAGCGGTTTGCCGACAAAACCATTTGCTCCGGTGATCAGGAATCTCATCGCTGGTTATCCATCGCTATTGATCATTACATAATATGCCTCTTAACGATTTTCAGGACGCTGTTGTTCCCTCTTTTCCAAAGGTGGGCTCTGTTGTTCCCCCCTTTGGAAAAGGGGGGTTAGGGGGGATTCGAGACGCGCCGAATATGTAAATCCCTCTCAGTCCCCCTTTTTCAAAGGGGGAAGCGGCCTCGCGGTGTCGCGTGCTCGCTCACTCCTCGCCCCTCAGTCCCTCTTTTTCCTGCGGAAGGGTCGCTGCATAGCGGCGGAGCACCCTCCGGCGTACCCCTTGCGGGTGAAAGGGGGAGGCGGCACGGTGGCGCGTCATCCTGCGAATTGCTCAGAGGCATGTTACATAAGTAAAGATCATCCTTCCGCATCATGGAAATCCCTTCGTCAAACGCAGCCAGCATATTTTCAAGAATGGGCGGGAAAGGAAATAGCGCAGCATGCTGACCAGATGCAACCTTAAATACCTGATGTTCCGATGACTGCTGCGGTGCGCATGATGAACCACCTTCGCAGCGGGGCACAGGGCAACCTCATAGCCGCGCAACCTCAGCCTGGCGCACAGGTCCACGTCTTCGTAGTAAAGAAAGTAGCGCTGATCGAATCCACCCAGCTCTTCGTATACCTTGCGGCGGAACAGCATGAACATCCCGGCCACCCAGTCGGGAAAGACCGTCTCATCCTTCACCGCATAATCGCTGCCCCGGCAGCCACCGAGCGCCTTGCACAATATCCTGAACGGGGTCGGAAAAAGCCGCGCACTGTCTTCTGTCGCGCCGTTCTGGTCCAGAACGAGGGGGGCAGCTACGCCCACGGCGGCATCCTGCAGGCAGGCATCCAGCGCCGCAAACACATCTTCATCCAGCCGGATGTCCGGATTCATCACACAAAAGAGTTGCCCTGCAGACCGGGCAAAAGCCTGATTGTGATTTTCGGCAAATCCCTTCGGCGCAGGATTCACCTGCACGATGACCGGAAAGAAATAATTGCCCGCATCAAAAGGCAGTTCCTCGGGCAGATTCAGCGTGAGCAATACTTCCAGCGGATGGGTCTTGCAGCACCTGTTCAGGTCATCCAGCAACGCCTTGACCATGGCAGCCTGCAAGTGGCTGACGATCGAGATCGAGATCGTGGGCAATGTTATGGACAAAGGGTTATACCAAATTTTTCCGGGTTTCCGGCCATGGTTGCGCTACGCCATCTGCAAGCACTGAATGCCAAGGCAACACGGAAGCGAAGCCGTTGACAGAACAGAACAAGAAATCCGAAGACTACGCTGCAATGGGCATCATGTGTTCCAACTGATCCTTGATTGCAGTTCGTGCCTCGCGCAATTCGTATTCGTCCTGCAATCCCATCCAGAATTGCACGGAAGTTCCAAATACCTTGGCCAGACGCAATGCAGTATCCGCAGTGATGCCGCGTTTACCCAGCACGATCTCGTTAATGCGGCGCGGTGGTACCCCGATAGACTGAGCCAGCCTGGTCTGGCTGATTTCCATTGGACGCAGGAACTCTTCGAGGAGTATCTCGCCGGGGTGAATGTTCTGTAATTTATCCATTCCCATCTCCTTAATGGTAGTCAACTATCTCAACAGCACTCGGGCCGTTTACGCGTGTAAATGGCAACAATGTTCATGCAAACTCACCCAATCAGGGTATTGCCTGTGCCGCATTTTACAGCTTGGGCAAGTTTTCATAGTAGAACTCATCTGGCGTTTCCCGTTCAAGCGATGAGTGCGGACTGCGTTGGTTGACCCCAACAACGTGGCCTGATCCGATTGATTTGTTGATTTCATTGGTGACGAGAGTTAACCGACATCAATAAACTCAGTCAGGATAGCCTGCACAGATTTAACATCTTTGGATGATAAATGCCCGATAGTCTTCAAAACCATGTTCTGGTCCAGCGTGAACAATTTCAAACGAAACCGGCAAGCCACTTTCAGCCCGGCTTTTTGCCAACTGGTCAATGAGACATCACTCGGCCAGACGTTATCAGCAGCCGTGGTGATCATGGCCAACACAATTTGATTGTGCTGCCGATTAAAACTCTCATTGGAAATCACCAATGCCGGCTCCGGCGCTTTGTTGCATCACGATCCGTGAATGGAAAAGGGACAGCGACCACATCAATTGATTTAAAGGTCACGCCACGCCTCCTCGTCCTGAGGCGAGTTCCATTCAAATAGCGACTCTTGCAACGCCGATAACTCGGCATCAACGGACGGGCCAATACGCTTGATGGTGATCCGGTTGTTGCTATCCAGGTCGAATGCCAGCATATCGCCCTCCCGGATATGGGCGGCCTCTCTGATGCGTTTGGGGATTGTTGCCTGGCCTTTGGCCGTAACGCGTGCAAGTTCCATGATTTTCTCCATTAATTACCACTGGTGGTAATTTGCCACTTTTACCACCTCAAGGCAAACATAGCCTGATCGTTGCTGCCCTGGAGAAAGAAACACACCAAGCGGCCTATTGAGCTTTCCATAATTTGCGACAAATATGCTGCTGAACAGCGACATGCGAACACTCCCTTCTCCCGCGGGCGGGAGAAGGGACCACCTGTGCATCAGGGTGAACTCTGTAATGAATTAAGGAATACTCATATAGTGCTTATCCCATAGCGCGTTAGCACACTTAACGCCAGCCAAATCCGCAAGCGTGCGAGAGGAATGAGGTTTCGCTGCGCGAGTTTCACGTTAAATCAGGCCGGTTGATTGCAAACGCTGCACCGCTTCGCGCGTCGGGTTACCCCATTTAAATTATTTTTGGGAAGAGATTGACCAGTCGAGCAGGCGCAGGCCGGGCACTTGCGTAAAGGCGCGGTCGGCGCTGACCAGCGTGCAGTCTTCGGCCATCGCTTGGCTGGCGATCAGCAGATCCATCGGCGCCAGTGGTTTGCCCAGAGCATCCAGTTCGGCGCGCAATAGCCCGTACCTCTGGGCGCTGGCGGATGTCCACGGCAGGATGTCGACGGCGGCCAGGTAGTTTTCCACGATGTGGCGCAGTTCGATATTGACCGCACGTCGCGCCAAACCAAAGCGCAGTTCGGCCTCGGTGATGACGGAAATGCAGAACGGTCGCTCATTCAGGATTGCGCTCAGGGTCTTGGCGCTATCCTTGATAAGCGCCGTGACGGCATTGGTATCCAGCATCAGCAGCGCGCTCATGGCCAATCGCGCTCCACGGGAACGCCGGGGTCTCGCAAGTTGTCGAGGGCATCGAGGTCCTCCTGCGGGACCAGGGGCAAGAGTTGGTCACGCAGCTTGAGCCACGCTTCGAATTTCCGGTTGCGCGGACTCAGGATGACCTCTCCGGTGACCGGGTCGCGCCGGATGATGACCTCGTCGCCCTCGAAGCGGAATTCGGCTGGCAGGCGCACGGCCTGGCTGCGGCCATTCTTGAATAGCTTGGCGGTTTGCATGATGAAGCTCCTTTCATGTTTGGTATATACCATGATTTATACCACTTACAAGCAATGTATTCAAGCCGCTGCCCAGATAGATTCGTTTAATGGGGTATCCAGCTATTTACGGTAAGGCTGCAATTATGCGATGGAATCAATGGGCACCCCTACGCGACGCAAGACTCCCAAAGCGGGGAACGATTAAGCCGCTATCGCATCCGGAATATGATGCAGCACCATCAAATTGCTCTCAGATATGGCGCACATGGCGTAAGGTTTCCCATCCAGGTCGGAGAACTCGACTTCCACGACTCCCGGTGCGAGTGTCTCCACCACCGTTCCAACCTGACCACGGCGTAGATGTTTTTCTAGAACATCAGCAGTCAGCGCAACCACTTCTAATGTTTTCATGTGTCACCTCGCAATACATAACAACTGGCCAGACGGGGGAAATCCTCGCCTGTCTTGATAATCCCCCTCGATCCCCCTTTTTCAAAGGGGGAGGGTGGTTGATTTTCCAATGGATTATTCGGGTTTAATGCACCATATCATTGGTGCGCAAGCGCACCCTACGGCGGCTATAGCGGCGACGTGTCGTGCCTCACCACATCCTACGACTGAAACCAAATGCAGGTCGGGCTTTGCCCGACATGGTGGGCGGAGCCCACCCTACGATTACTTAATCGGCGCTTCCCTATATCTTTCTGTACGTCGCAACCAGGCAGTATTGCTTCACGGTCTTTGACAGTCTTTCGCTGCCAAACAAAAAGGGGATCGAGAACAGGCTTTGCAATTTCCACCTCTCATCAAGCGACCGCAACGCCTCCACGTCATAGAACTTCTTGTGGTCGGGATCCGACTCGAACCCGCGCAACCCTGGCACGGCAATCACCAGCCCGCCATTCTCTTTGGTGATCCGGTAGCACTCATCCAGCGTCAGGCGCGGATCTTCGATATGCTCAAGCACATTGTCGAGGATACACGCATCACACGCGCCATCCGCCACCGGGAATGTTCCGTCAGCCCCGATCAACTGCACGTTCAGCCCGGCTGCCTTGCAGTATTCCACCGCGCGGGGATTGATCTCCAGACCGCGCACGCGCTTCGGGAATGCGCCCAGCACTCCGCTGCCGGTGCCCGAGCCGATCTCGATGATGCGATCCCCGAAACGGCGCGCGCAAAGATACAACACCGGGGATGAAAAGAACCTCTTGTAGATGCGCCCTGTAAGGGTGATCTTCTGCAGGTGTGCAAAATAATCTTCAAACTTGCCGGGGGTTTCTGCCATTTTCTTTCTCAGGTTTTTGTCGGCATTTTTTGAACGGCCCAATTACTTGCCGGCGCTATTTCCAGTCAACACCTTCTTGACAGCCTCCAGATACTGGTAACCGTATCGCTCATCCGGTTCAAGATACGCTCCCTCACTCCATTCATTCCAGGCATTCAGGAAAATAAAGTTTTCCGGAAGGTTTCTTTGCGGCATGGTATCCACCAACTTTGAAAGCCATTTACAAAACCCTTCCGGCGATGCGCCGCGAAAGATTGTTGCTCTTCTCTTATACCGGGATGCATTGTCCCAATCTGCAAAGGCGCCCGGAAACGTCGTCAGCTTCTGATCCGGGCGTATCTCGACGATTTGCCGCCAAGTCGCATCGTAATCATGAAAAGTCAGCTCTTTAATAAATTTTGCTCTTAGTCCGCGTAACATGTCCTGATAACGCTCGGGCAAACTGCGCATAAGCTTGAACAACAGTGAATGCCGTATTGAATCCTTATCGTACGCTGGCGAGTTGATGGCCTCGAACGGCTGAAACTGAAATTGCGCATCGAATGAATCCAGGCAATTCCTGTTGGGTAACTCATACTGCTTCTGGAATATGAAATACAAACCGGGCAACCCATCCTGCTGCGCAAGCTCACGCCAATAGGCCAGCATCTCATCGATCTTGTCGATACGTTGTGGACGATAGATCACGAACACCGGCTTGCCACCCACCTTGATGGCTCGCGGATCAGTCCACGCCTTGATCAGATAATCGTAATGTCTCTTCCAGCTTTCCCTGGTCGGGGGATGCGTTTGCTGTATCAGCACATGATGATCCCGCCCGTCCCATCTTCTCGACCATGTCTCGTTCGCCCATGACAGGCAAAACGGGAAATCGATGTCCCGGTTCGACAGGATCAGATTCGTTGGCGTCTCAAGCAATTGCTTGCCGTCGAACCAGTAGTGATAATGACAGAACCCGTATATCCCATACTGCCTGGCAAGATCGATCTGCCAGCGAAGCGTCTCCAGCCGCGACTGATCGTAGTAATTCTGGTCAAGCGGAACACGCGGCTGGTAATGCCCATCATACTGCGGGCTCGCCGACTTGACGTTTTCCCAGTCGGTAAAACCCTTGCCCCACCATGCATCATTCTCGGGAATGGCGTGAAGCTGAGGAAAGTACATTGCGATCAACTTCACGTCACGATGCACTGATCTCACGGATACCCCATGCAAATCTACAACCTCGCTCGCCCTGCCACTTGAACCATGCGCCATGACTACCCTTTAAAATTCACACCCATCTTCGCCGCAAGCAGCCGAAGCCTGGAATACATTTTTGCGCTCAAGCAGGTGCGCAATGCTGCTCTTAGGGAATCGCGCAGGGAGGCATCCCTGGTCATCACCGGCAAGCTCATCAAGGAAATCGCCTCACCGGCAGCATGATCCGGGACAGCCTTTACAACCACCTGATAGACCGAGCCATAAGGGTTCTTTGCGAGTACGTTACGAATCTCCGGTGAGATTCTCGACCATCGATTCGCAAACTCGGTATGTTCCGGGTTGCGCACGACGAATTCCGCGTGAACGATTTTCAAGCCGGCATCCTCGAACAGCTTCTGAATGTTCTTGATGCCGAAAAAACGGATATGGGTGCGGTCCAGCAACCCGAAATCACTATACTCAAAGTCCTCCTCCAGCAAGCATGCATGGATCACCGAATGGCCCACATGCGGCACAGAGATGACCATATAACCGTCTTCGTTCAAGAAGCCTTTCATCGCTTTTAAAACGGTCAACGGCTCATACACGTGCTCCAGCACATCTGCTGCGACGATCACCTCGAACCTGTCACCACTTTCGATAACTTCTGGCCAAGCCTTGTCATTCAGATCGACCTGATATACGCGCTCACAAAACGGAGCCAGTTTTTTAATCGCCTCGCTGTCGATCTCCAGCGCGGTAACTCGGCAATTCGAGGCCGAAGTTAATAGCCTGGTGATGGAGCCAGGCCCTGCACCCACCTCCATCACGCGCTTATTCTCCCCGACTATTCGCACAACCTTGGCGGGTGCGCTATCCGCATCCATACCAACCTGGTATTCGTAATTGTGTCGTTCTTGCTTCATGGATTTTTATTCAATTAAATTACCACCGGCAAAGCCAGTGGCTTATTGTGTGAGCGCCTTAAAGGCGCCAATAAAACCATGAGCCGCCCAAGGCGGTTGCTATTTCCGCCTCCCCCTTTGAAAAAGGGGGAATGAGGGGGATTTAAATAGGCAGGCATCTCACAACATTGTCCGCAAATCCCCCCTAGCCCCCCTTTTGCTAAGGGGGGCATAAAGCACTGCGTTGTAATTGTTTCAAACACGACCGCTGCATAGGTCAAACCTTTGTAAGTCCCCCGGCAGAGCCGGGGGTTTACCTCAGTTAATTGGGGTGTACGGGCGCAGTATAACTTACCCTTTGAGGCTCTTTAGAAATCAGACTCCAACACTGCTCTGAACATAATTCATCTCCTGCGACATTATTCGCCCTTTGGCAAATTGACACCAAGCAGGCTGCACAGAGCAACCAAATATGCACGGAATGCAAAGTGCTGATCCACATGCTCTTGAGCCGCCTTGCCCAAACTATCGGAAAGCTCAGGGGAATCAAGTAACCGGCAAATCGCCGCCGAAAATTCCGTCACGTTTTGAAATGGCACTGCTATCCCGCCAGTTTCTTCAACAAGGCTCGCCGCACCGCCTGAAGAGGAAAAAGCCACGACCGGCACAGCGACATCGAAGGATTCAAGCACGACATTGGGAAACGGATCTTCCCGCGAGGTCAATGCATAAACATCCGAACCGGCATGATAGATCGAAGTGTCAGGCTCATATCCTACAAAGTGGATGAGTTCTTTGCATGGGCTGTTAAGGAGCTTCCGCTCGATGTCATTGTGCATCTTTGTATCCCAGTGCCCCACCCACACAAAATCCACATCGGCTCGTTTAGCTAAAATTTCCAGGGCGCACTCCACAAAGAGGTCGGCACCCTTTCTATAGTCGGCGTAGCCAACCGCCAGCACCACTTTTGCAGTTGATGTCACGCCTAACCGCTTGCGCAATTCCTCCCGCGCAACATCCTTCTCCAAACGCCACCTGTTTTTCCGGTACAAGCCTTGAGGGCGGATGACTTGCCTGGCGCTATCGATATGCGCGAACTGTGCGAATCCATCCGCAACGATTTGCGCGGGAAACACGACTGCTTTTGCTGATAAGGCGATCTGTTCGGCTTGCTTTTCGAGCTTATGGCTGCGAATGATCCCCGGAAGCTCATGTACGAGACAGATACACTCGATCCCGGCATCACTGAATACAGGAACTATCCTGCCTGAGGCCGTGGTGTTGACGATGGCTCTGGTGAAGCCACGCTGTGCAAGCGATTGCGCCAGCTTGTTCATGTCAGAACCTTTAGAATCGAATTCACTAAGTTCATGAACGGGAGCCAGCGCTGCGAAATCATTTTTTAACCGCCCGCCACCCAGAAGGATCACTTCCACATCCAGTTCCAGCTCCTGTTTGAGCACCCTGACCATACCCAGTGCCAGAAATTGAGCGCCGTGCGCCTGCGCATCATGTGACACGACCACGATGCGCCGCGACGGATCGCTCCTCGACGCGTCATAACTCATATCATGGGAAGAATTATCGACAGGCGCGTTGTGCCTCTGCCAATCCGCATAGGACTTGAACCGGCGGAAAACAAAAGGAAAATTACTGAACAGGCGATGCCTGAGCTTTTGCCTGTCCCGCGTTGAGAGCGGCAGCCCTTGCCATAGCCGGCGAGCACTCTGGGTGACAGAGCGTCGTGCCAACAAGTAAAGTCTATTCAGAGCCATCGCCAGGTTATTGATTTCAAGTATAAGGCCTACGTGGTTGTATAGATGGATTTCTCCTCCTCACAAACATAAACATGTTCAGGAATTGAAATGCACTACAGTGCTATTACCTCAATGCTGCCTCAGTGACCGGAGGAATCTTAGTGACCGCAGGAGCCTTATTGACCGGAGATACCTGATTAACCGTGGGAGCCCTAGTGATCTGAGGAGTTTTGTCGCAATTGTCTCCGGCATCACCTGTCTCAGCAGTGACCGCCTGGATACAAATATTCTATTTCGACAATATTTGCAGCAATCCGGCGGCAAGGATGAATGAAAGCGCTGCCAGAAGTCGGCGCGCTGTGGGCCATTCCAGATTTGCGTTACGGTTTCCTTGTGGATATTACCGAAGGTCGGGCGCCCTGGCATACAACATGGCGCAGCATCGCCATTCGGGTTGATGAAAATCCTTGTATCAAGTTCACCGCACCAGGGAAAATCAACATTTGCACCCCGGCTCAGCTCGCCAAGCTGCTTCTCATAGCCTTTGGAAAATTCTGCAAAACCATTGGCCTGCTGGGATGGTGACGGCGGCAGTATCTCGGCTCGGACACTATCAGCAATTTCAGCCGCCTCTTTTTCGATAGCTTCCAGATCGAGAAAGGATTCCGGGGGCGGCAATGTCTCATAATAATCAGCCGGTAAATTTACGAGCCGATTCTTCCCCTCAACTGAAAAATTCGGATCAGGAGAAACATCAGGAAACCGAGGGAGTAAAAAATTGACATCGATGCTATTTTTCAGCTTTATCGCTTCTTTGAAAGTGCGCCGGTAATAAGCCTTGTATAGGGGCACATAAAAGTCGACAGCCTCATCGGCAATCGAAGGATCGAAAATTTGTAGAGGAAAAAAGTCAACACCTTCCACTCCGAGTATTCGTGCAAGACGAACCGCCTCCGGCATATCCCGGATATTGCTCCCCATCACCGTAAAAGCAAAGCGCACAGGAAAGTTGACGACATCGCAGAGAAGTTCGCAAGATCGCGTCAACACACGGACACGGTTAACAAGCTTTTTGAATTCGATACCAGAGCGGATTGCCTCGACAACATCCTTGGTGCCGCCGTCAATGGAAATTTCGATTGAGCTGGCAATGGGGAGCAACTGAATCAACGCTTTTTTTGACATCAAGCTGCCGTTTGTCGTGAGATGCATCTTCGCGCCATATGGCCGCAGCTTGGCGATCAAACTCATAAAATTGGGCGTTGCCAGGGGCTCACCGGTCAATGTGAGGCAGAACCCATCAGCAGTTGGTAAAGTTTCGGCGGCGACTTTGAGAGTCAGGTCAAGATCCCAGCGCTGACTGTTGAAAATCGCACGAGCCTCTTCGGTACCATGCGTATTGCAGTGCGGGCACTGAAGGTTGCAAAAAGTGGTTGTCGAAAATGCAACCCACTTCGGCATGGTTTGTATCGAACTATCGCCAAGAAGCAACTGCAACGCGATCTTTTTAGAGTTCAGTATTTTCAAGATCGTATAGTTGTTCAAATAGGTCCCTTTCGTTTCTGGCGAAAACATGTCGTTCATTGCTTGGCTCAGTCAAAGATGGCTCAACGCGCCGTCTTCACCAACTCCCCCTTCAACCACTCCGCAGTGCGCGCTATGCCTGCTCGCATGGATACCGATGGTGTCCAATGCAATTCTGTTCGTGCCAGCTCATTGCTCAGCACGCTCACCGGTACATCAAATGGCCGTGCGGGAAGATAGCGGCGTTCAATTGGCTTACCGAGCGTTTCTTCAAGCATGACTATCAGTTCATTCAAGCTCGTTCCCGACCCGGAACTGATGTTAAACACACTTTTCGGCCCGGAATATTCAACTGCCTTAACAAAGGCCTCCGCCACATCGCTGATGTGAAGGTAGTCCCGTGTGACACTGCCGTCTCCCCATATTTCGACAGGATTTCCGGTAAGCGCACGGTGCAAAAACACCCCGACAGCCCCCTGCGCCGTTTCAATGCGCTGACGTTCGCCATAGGGATTGGCAACTCTCAGCGTGATCGTCTTGATATCGTGCATACGTTCGTACAAGTGCAGATATTTTTCGATAGCCAGCTTGGTGATCCCATATGAAACCAGAGGATCGGTAGGATGGCCCTCATCGATCGGCAGATACTTCGGGATTCCATAGACCGTGCCACCGGATGAAATGAAAACGATCTTGCGGACTTTGTTAGCCACCATGGCATTGAGCAATTGCAACGTACCCACCACATTGCTTTGCACATCGTAGATCGGGTCATCATTGGAGTTCTTTGGCAACGTGGTGGAGACCAGATGCAACACTACATCGGCTCCATCGACAGCTCCGCTGACATCATACGTACTCAGAAAATCGCCCGTGACCCATTCCACCTGTTCGCTTGCCTTGAATATCCGGTAGGGTTCTACCCGTGGCCGCTCAAAAATTCGCACTGAATGGCCATCAAACAACAGGCGATCCGCAATCGCCGAGCCTATAAACCCGCCACCACCGAAAATCACGCATTTCATTTTCGAGCACCTCAAATTCGACGATTACAACAAACACCCGGTCTCCACCTAAATGTGGTCAATGCATTGATAGCCGTTATGTCTTTGTCCAATGCGGCGGCAACCCCTTGATACTCCTGCGCAGATCAAGGAGCTTCCTCGCCATCCGCTCCCCAAACACCTTCCATAACAGCAGCCGCAAATACTCTTTTGTCATTTCCTTCAGCAAATACTTCCCCGGTAAAAGTTGACCATGCATCCTTTGTGCGCGCCGGACTTCTCGTAGCGTCCTCAAATAATTTGCAGTGTCGGTGCTGATGCCGCCAAGCCGCTGCCCGGCTGTAATGATGTCCGGTAAAAATGCCGCTTCGCCTGTCTTTAGCTCGCGCAACAACAATTCATAATCACCGGCAATGCGAAATGACTCGTCAAATTTGCCATGTTGTTCGAACAAGCTTCGCCGATGCATCGTGCCGACATGCGGAATGTTCATGTACGGCATGGACATAAAGGACTCCTTTGCCCGTGCCCATGACACACCTATCGGGCGAGGCGCCTGCCCATCATCACAGATCAACATGATTTGCCCATATGCCACACGAATAATTGCCTGGAGGGTTTTCAGTTGCGCAGCTATTCGTTCCAGCACCGTGGCATCCCAAAGGTAATCATCCGCGCCCAGAAAGCAAATCCACTCGCCATGCGCCTGAACCAGCCCCTTGTTCCAGGCGTTGTATATGCCGCGATCAGGCTCGGAAATCCAGTAACTGAATTTACTACGATTCTTCTCCAGTAATTCAACCGTTCCGTCATTTGAGCCACCATCAATAATAACCAACTCTTTATTTGGGTAGGTTTGTTGCGCGACACTGTCAATACACTGTTGTAACGTAGCCTTGCCGTTGTAAACAGCAACGATGATGGAAATCAAAGGTGCAAACTCTTGGTTCATGGCTTCAAGATATTAGTTGTGTGTTATGAAGTTTACAAAGCGCTAGGTTTCGTGGAAGCCCAAAGTGAACCCTATTTTTTTTTCATTTTTCTAAGAAAATATCCAGCCACATAAGAATAGAACCTGAAGGTCAGTGCTTTTTCCCACCAGCTCATACCCAGAATAGTTGACCTAAGAATTTGCTCGCGCTCAACAGCCAGCATTTCAGAACGAATAGCATCTAGCCTTTTCTTAATAAGTTGATCGTATTTGAATTCAGTGAAGCAATTAAAAACACTCAGGGTTTCAACGAGCTTTATCGGATGGTAGAAATGTTCTCGTCCCCTGCTAGTTCCACCACCATGAACGCGATAGGCCGACATTACCTTGTCAACATAATAAAATGGTAACTTAGAGGCCAGCAAAAGCTGCATTATGTAATCGCCGTTGTAAATGTACTTAAACCATTCGCCTAACTCGAGCAACTCTTTCCGGAACAGCATAGATTGTGAGGGAACAAACCATGGCTTGCTAATCACACTTTCAATGTCATAAAGCCCCTCAGCGAGGCCACTAGAGAAATTTATGACCTGAGTTCCATTCTCAACAATTAGGGCATTGTGAAAAACAAGTGAGCACTCTGGGATTTTCTGGAAAATTGCAACCTGTCTTTCCAGTTTTGTCTTATCGGTCCAATAATCATCACCTTCACAAATTGCAATGTATTTCCCGCGTGCCTCAGAGTATGAATTTAAGAAGTTTGCGCGGCCAGAAGGCCGGTCATCAATAAATATTACATCTTTTCTATTGTTCAAAAAAAGCCGAATCTTGTCAGGGTATTTATCGGCGTAGGCCATACAAATTTCCCGCGTCCCATCTGATGATTGGTCCTCGCCAACAAGGATTTCAATCGGAAAATTTGTCTCTTGGGACAGTACACTATCAAGACACTGCGCGATATAACTTGCGTGCTGATATGTTTGAACGCACACGCTCACCAACGGAATTATATTATTGACGGGCTTACCAAGACCTAAATGTTCTACAGAAGACATATCTACCCCATGCAACCTAATACTACATAACCAACCAAGCTATTAAAGTACCCAAGCGGATCTTTAGCCAATAATTATCAGGTCACCAAGTTGGCCTCTGTTCTACCAAGGTAAATAAGATACCCAACTGGATAATCAGAAGAATCCAAGATGCGTTGGTACTTTAAATTGAAAAACTCATTGATTTTTTTATACTCATCAATCAGCCCCGCCTTACCTGCAAAGTAATTCATAAACTCGATAGCTATTCCTGTCGTCAACGTGCCGTTGGGTTTCATTGAGAAGCTCAAACCACGCTGTTCTGCAAAGGACCTAACGTCTTCGATCTTTGGCAGCGTACATTCCAAATGTTCTTTTGCCCATTGAGCACCAGTGATATCAATAAATAGCTGTAGCCGTTCTTTTTCATAAGTACCTTCAATATAGAACGGGTTTAATAAAATCACGCCACGTTTGGATTTTGAAAATAATTGATCTAAAAATGCATCTCGATCACCAGCAGGAATATGTTCAAGAACATGGCATGAGACAACATAATCAAAAGAGCAATCAGCAAAGGGCAGATTTATTCCAGAAATGCCGTTTGAGCATGGATCAGCGAGACAGTAAGATGCCTCCGGAATAAATGAGGCAAGCATACCTTCCCCCCCTCCAACGTCCAATACTGAAAAATTCTTTCCCTTATTTCTTAAAGCAAGTTCAGATGCTAGCGAGGCAAGGCGATAGTAACCATTGTGATTCATTAACTCCGACCTTGGCATTGCAGCAAGGGCCAAGCTCATACCTTCTTTCACCTCATCACACTCGGCACCAAGATATTCAGCCGTTTTTAGTTCGGCATAAGACAAGTACGCTTTACCTTTTCTTAATGCCTCGGCAGCATATTGAAGATGTAAAGCCGCGTTAAGCGGGTCTTTTGAAATGCGCTCCGCGTAATTAATCTCTGGGCGATTACGATTAATAGATACGGAGTATCGCTTCATGAACGAAGCATCAGAGTAATGGTTTGGGTTACGTTCGATTTTTAAACCTAGTATTTTTGCCAAACCAAGTACAGCTTTTTTGATCACGTTTGCATTCTCCTGCGTAGAGCCGACAAATTAGCCTTAACCTACTGAAAAGTCCGATGAGTCCTGCTCTTATTAAGTCTTAACGGAACGTGTCCGAATGCCTGCCATGCTCAAGCACTCATTCAATAATTCCGCGCACAGCAAGCGGCAAGTCAACAAATAGATACCGCAGCCCACGATGCTCGCCATAAGGAGTTTAATGAAAGGTGCGGCATGCATCATGTCGTTTATGAAATAAACGGCAACAGCCATCGGGATGACCGCCGCAAAATTCACCGCCAGATCGCTCAATTGCTTCCATCCGCTGTAGCCCAACAGCAACTTGGTGTAATGCGTGTTCACAATATATCCAAAGACCGAGATAACGACCTGTGCCCAGGCTATGGCCATGACCCCATAAAAACTGGCGGCTACTGTCAGACTGATCGTGAACACTTTTTTGAACATCGTGATCGAAA
The DNA here is from genome assembly GCA_036514695.1 of Gallionella sp. Classification (GTDB taxonomy): domain Bacteria; phylum Pseudomonadota; class Gammaproteobacteria; order Burkholderiales; family Gallionellaceae; genus Gallionella. Next base: position 18,969 of record DATBWQ010000047.1, read on the forward strand.
AGAACAAGTCCGATCGTCCCTGCGCTCTCAATATATTCAGGTTCAGCACGTGCAACGGCCATATCAGGCCGCCCAATCCCAACACTTGCAGAATCGGCACGCAGGGCAACCATTGCGCGCCGAACAGGGTCAACACAAGCGGCTCGGCGAGTATGATGATGCCCACCAACACCGGGATGTTCACGAACATGGATATAGCCTGCGCCTGGCGCAGGCCCCTGACCAGCCGCGCTTTATCCTCCTTCACCGTCGCAAACGTCGAGAAAGCCACCCGGTTGATGATGCCCATCATCAACGTGATCGGCAGTTGCTGGGTGCGTTGCGCGCGATCATAAAACCCCACATCTCGAACCGAGTACATCTTGCCGATCAGGATCAGGTAGAGATTGGTGGAAAAGACATCGGTCAGCGTTGCCGCCATCTCATAGCCACCAAAGCGAAAGAACGAGCGCAACGAGGCAAAGCTGAAAGTCCAGGCAGGCCGCCATGGATGCCACACCCAGAGCAGCAGCACCGTGACGATGCCCGAGGCCACTGCGTGCCCGGCCAGGCTCCACACTCCGTATCCACGGCTGGCCATGTAAATCGCCAGCGCACCGGCCACGACCGAGCTGGCCACGCCCACCTTGGCGGTGGTCTTGAAATTGAGTTCCTTGTTGAGCAGGGTGCTGTGGATGGAACCGAAGGCATTCACGAACAGGTTGAATGCCATCGCATAGGTGAGATATTGCAGCACCGGCTGCTTGAAGAACGCCGCGATCCAGGGCGCTGCGGCACACAGCAGCAAAGCGGTGAGCGCGCCCATCCCGAGGTTGAAGAAGAACACCGTGGATTCATCCGTGAGCGTGGTGTTCTGCCGCTGGATCAGCGCGGAGCTGAAGCCGCTGTCGATGAAGACGCCGGCCACGCCGATGAACATCGCGAGCATCGCGATCACCCCGAAATCTTCCGGAGCCAGGATGCGTGCCAGCACGATAGTGACGACGAACTGCACTCCATGTCGCATGAACACGTCGAGCGCGCTCCATTTTACTGCGCTGGTGGTTTTTTGATGCAGTGTCGGCATGGGTTGTGAGTTAGGGTTGGGCTACCCAGCTTAGTCCAACATACAAGAGCACAGCGCGGTAGCAGCAATGATTGCGTCTGGAAGTTTGATCTTGCGGGTCTGACGAAGGTCTATCACTACATCTTCTATGTTTCCGGTCAAAGGCAAGTAGGTTAGACGATCAAGTTTCTGTCTAATTAACGATTCCTCCACTCGCGTGATGCCATGAAAACCCAGTAATTCCATTCGCGAAATTGCACTATATGAACACTCACCAACATGAATCTGGTGCGAAGATACCTCGGCAAGCACGAGGGGTCGGATTTCAGGATGCCAAGAATAAAATTGGTGTCCAGTAGATATTTACTGCCACTCATCACGCAACCGTTTCTGGATCACCGAAGGTTCACCAGCAAAAGTGACGGAATTTTCCAGCCCGCCCATTAAGTCAACCAACAATTCATCGCTTGAATTCGCAGACCTATTGCGCACTTTCGCGCGCAGAAACTCTGCAAAATCCAGAAGCTCGGCGATTACCGGCTCCGGCAAGTCTTGCACCGCTTTATATAATTTTTCTGTCGTAGTCATAAGGCATCCTTTCGTCAGATCAAAGTCCGTACTGAGCTAGTAGAATTGCATCCTATCATATGAATTTGTAGGGTGCGCTATGCGCACCAATGATAGTGGTGCGTAGAACGCACCCTACGTTATTCACTCAGGAAACGCTGAACAAGTATGGTTTTGTCGTTCCCGCGTATGCGGGAACCCAGTCAAATCAATAAGCTAAATTCCTGCTTACGCGGGAAAGACGACTTTTTCAGCGCTTCCCTAACTATCCAGCCGGCTATCCAGATAGGTCTTGACCGCTTCGGGCGAATTCCACATCAGCACATCAATGATCGAAAGATGCTCGATGAATTGGTAATGGCCGGTGGGGTATCTTACCCTGCGTTAACCAGCGAAAATTCTGCATACCGCGAATGAATCGCCGTTGCAGCATGGTGGGCGCGGATCAGGATTTCGCAGATGCGCTCCACGCTTTGCGCCGAGACGAGCGCACCAATCGGCAACTGGATGCACAATGCGCTCAGGCTGTCGGTATTGTGCAGACGTTCCAGATACTGTGGCAGCTCCTGCGCATACGGGATGGTGCGATGCAAGCCCGGATAGAAATAGCGCCGCGCATTCACGTACTCCGCCTTGAGCAGCGCGATGAGCATATCCTGTGACAAGCCGTATGCGCGCTCGTCTACCTGGCACACCAAGTACTGATAATTCGAGAAACTGACGCCGCTGGGCTTGACCAGACGCAACCCGGGGATCGTCGCCAACTGCGCTTCATAAATCCGGTACAGAGTCTCGTTGTTCTTTTGGTTGGATGGGAAATCCTCAAGACTCATCAGTGCGATCGCGCACTGCGCTTCGGACATTCTGCCATTCACCGTCTTGGTCACTTCAACCGGTTTGCCCGCCCCGGCGCTACTGCGCATGGTGCGCAGGCGTGCGGCCAGCTCATCATCATTGGTACAGATGCAGCCGCCTTCGGTGGCGTTCAATATATTGCTCTCATGAAAAGAGAACACCTCAGCGCGTCCAAAGTTGCCAATGCACACGCCATCGACTGCACAGCCAAAGGCATGGGCCGCATCGAAATAAAGCTGCACCCCGTGTGACTTGGCCAATTCCGCAAGTGCTTTCGGAGCGCACGCCCCACCCCATAGATGCACACCCATGATCGCGCTCACGTCCTTGTCGATCAGCGCAGCGATCTGGTCGAGGGCGATCTGATGCGTGTCCGGATCGACGTCGCAAAATACCGGCTCTAGACCTGCCCAACTCAACGATTGTGCCGAGGCGATAAAGGCGAATGCCGGCAGGATCACTTTGCCGGTCAATCCCATCGCATCGGCCAGCATCATCATGGCTATGGTTTCGTTGGTTACGCAGATTGCATGCTTGACCCCAAGGAATTGCTGGAGCTTCTGCTCGAGCTGCTGGTTCAGCGGGCCGTATTCGGTGTAGTACTGGCGCTCGAAAATTCCCCGGAACGCCTCCTGATAACGCTCCCACGACGGAAAGTAGAGTTGTCCGACCGACAGCGGCTCGGCAAATGCAGGGGCTGCGCCAAACAACGCGAAGTCAGTCGTGCTCATCGTTATTGTGCCCCTTGTTGATTCAGGCGTGCCTTGATGGCCGCAGCGTTGGCAGAGATGAAGCGCATCAGCCCGACGATCTCGCCTATATCGTCGTTGCTCACCAGATGCCCGCATGGCGGAAGGACGAATCTTTCTGCAAGCCTGTCAGTCACCGGCAGTTCCACCGGCACATGCGGATAGGCCATGCGCTTGCGATGCAGCGGAGGGGTGTAGTAGGCACGTGCCAGGATCATCTCGGCATTCAGAATGCTCACGGTATCCGCGCGGGATAAGGGCCAGTCGTCGAGGATTTCGATCACGATATTCTTGTAACCCGGGCGGTGGCTTTCATCGAATTCGAGCAGCCGAATGCCCTTGAGCGGCGCAAGCAGGCGCTTATAGGCAAGATAGCGTTCGCGGTTGCGCGCTACCTGATCCTCAAGGTCATCCATGCTTGCCAGCGCCATCGCAGCATGTGTCTCGTTAAGTCTGGCGTTCAGCCCACCGGGCACCACAATGTTATCCTGCCCCCTGAAACCAAAATCGCGCATCAGCGCCAACCGCTCCGCCAGTTGCGCATCATTGGTGGTGAGATAACCGCCCTCGAAGCCGTTCACCAATTTGCTTGCTCCCAACGAGAAAATCTCGGCGGCGCCGAAGCAGCCGATCTTGCGGCCAGCATAGGACTCGTAGACCGATTCGACGGAATCGAACAGCAGCGGGATGTTCTTCTCTTTCGCCAGATCGACCAGGCCATCGATGTCGCAAAAGTTCACGATGGGATGAACGCCCATTATCAATGCGGTGTTTGCATTGATGCAGGGCCGCACGGTCGCCGCACTGTTGGCCAGCGTGTCCTCCTCGACATCGCAGAAGTGCGGCTTTAGCCTGGTCCATGCCGCAATATCGGCCATGCGGCGATAGGTGAACGAAGGCATCACGATCTCGTTCTTGCCTGGTCTGGCCAGCGCTGGGATGGTGAGAGCCAGCGCCCAGAACCCGCTACAGAAAGTTACGCAGAATTCCGTCTGGTGGAAGGCGGCCAGCCGTTGCTCGAGCTGCTTCACCAGCACGCCATCATTGGTGTATTGATGGCGTTCGAAAAATATCTTCGAGTAGCCCAGGAATTTATCAAAATCAGGGCGCACCAGATTCGAGGTCGGCTTCGGTGTCGAGAACATACGCTCACCGCCAAAGATTGCCAGTTCCGCTATGTTGCTCTTCTTAACCAAGATAATTCTTGCTCCGTCCCTAACGGCTCAACAAGACATCGTAGCGATAGTACCCGGCGTAATATTCCGCGGGCATGACCGAGAACTTCGCCCTCCATCCCGCTGCGCCAGCCATCTCCGCAAATTCTTGTTGTGTGCGCCAAATGCCGATCTGCGATTCGTTATCCGACATTTCCTCGGCGGTAATTTGTTTCTCCTTATAAAATTTTGCCGCCCTGTCCTTGTCCGGAAGATTTCCAATAAATACCGCCTGCACGTTGGTAAACTTATCATGCAGGGCGTGCAACACCTCAACGGCATCGGCAGCGGGGAAATATGAGAAGCTGCCGTAACAAAGCACCTTGGTAAATATTTCCGGATGCGCTTCCTGGCGCACGTACTCTGCAGCCCCTAGCGTCACGAACCGATAGCGGGGCAACTTTTCGAAATTTTTCTTTGCGACTGCGATCAGGTGCTCCGAAAAGTCGACGCCCTGATAATCCGCGATCGAATCGAAAAGCAGACGGGACAGCGCCCCGTTGCCACACGCGAGATCGAGCAGTCTGTCATCCGGCTTCAGTCGAAGCGCCTCTTGTATTGCGTCAACGATCATCTTGATCTGCTCGTCCGACACCGGCTCACCTTGCACGGTGCGGCGTATCTGTCCCCAAAAGTCATCCGGGGCACGGGATTTTGCATGTTCGTTGTGGTCGAATTTCTTATAGTTTGGTTTGTCGTTTTGCATGTATGGATCCCGAAATCACTAGCTTTTTGCAACACTATTCAAAGGATGCGCTGAATAAGTCCCAATTCGTCATTCCGGCGCAGGCCGGAATCCAGTGTTTTGCGAGCATCCGCTTCGCGGATTGCCTGCTTACCCCACTTCAATAGACTGGACACCGGCCTGCGCCGGTGTGACGACTTATTCAGCGTTTCCCTAAGTTATTACTGGCGTGCTCAATGCTGCACTTCGATATCTGTTGATGATAGCAATCTAAACTTGGCCAGTAACCGGCGTATTTCTTCTTCCGGGTTGAACATCAACACGTCGATGATGGACAGAAACGGCACCCACGTATCGCCAAACTGCTGGTAGCGCTCGTTCCGGGCTTCAAGAAAGCGCAGTGTGATGCCACATTTTTGAAACGTTTCCTGGTGATAAAGCTCCGTTCCGCCGATGGGATTGGTGTAGTCCGTCGCGCCCAAACGCTTGCACATATCCAGCACGCGTTGCTCTCCGGCCAGGCTGACATCTTTCTCCATGCCGGACGATGTGATGATCTTGCAGCGCAAGCCCATGTAGCCTGCAATGCGCCGAATCAGATTCTCGTTGAAACTTGCGACATTGGTGTCTTCAAACATCATCAGTTCTTCAAGCATGGTAAACACTTGCCGATAGCGGGGCGCCTTGGCGTAAGCCTGCTTGACCAGGTTGATGATGTTCTTGCGCGCTTGCTTGTCATCCACATAGTTTCTGGCATTGATGGGCAGGTCGTAAGCATCCTTCTGCACCGGGAATGTGATCATGCGGCTTTCTCCGTTGAGCAGGATTTTGTTGCGATTGACCCAACCGCCCTTGATGTATTGCACATCGTCATGCAGCACGAATACATCACTTGCCGCGATGAGCTGAAAGTACCCTATGTACGGGAAGAAATAGGGCTGCATGATCGCTACCTTCATGCTCTTTGCCCTGCTAATGTCTTGGGTTCTGATTGTTCATTAGCGACAAACACGTTCCTTCCCTCATGCAATGGGGGAGAGCTTGCGAGGGGGCAGGAAATTACGTTTAACCCAGATAATCCATCAGGCCGCGAACCCACTGTAGGAGCGAGCTTGCTCGCGAAAAACTTCGCCAGCAAGCTGGCTCCTACGATAGGGAAAGCCTCTAATGGACAATCCGGGTTTAATAATTTACTTGGGTTTAACTTCATGAAATTCGAGTTCATTTGCTGCGCTTTTTCTTTACCGTGTGCTTGAATTTCAACACGGCGAAATTCAGCTCAATGGATGTTTCTGCATCGCTTGTCTGCAAGTCGTCATCGAGGATTTCGGCGATCAACTCGCCGCTTTTTTGCATCAGCGATTTTTGCTGCGCTTTGTCTTGTATAACCGACAACTCTTTGATGCTTCTCGATAGCTCTCTGATTTTGGAAAAAGTCTCGATGATGGCAAATGTAGCCTCTACGGCTTGTTTGCTCCGCAATATGGTGGCGAGCATATACAAACCTTTTTCGGTGAAGGCGCCAGGCAAGACTCTCGTCTTGGCGAATTTTGCAGTCGAAAATTTCGACCGCAAATCGGAAAACTCCGCTTCGCTGAGTTCAAGCATGTAATCCTGCGGGAATTTATCTGGATTGTTTTTTACGGCCTCATTGATTCGCTTGGTTTCAACGCCGTAGATTTTGGCGACATCGCTATCCAGCAAGACACTCTGTCCTTTGATCTCGATGATCAGCTTTTTTAGATTCTCGATTTTCACGATGTCGCTCATATCATCACCTCCAATTCTGTCATGCCGGGCTAGCCATTCACGAGGACCCGAATCACGGCGGCTACGTTACTGATCATGTCGCTGTCCATCGTGGTCCCGGTTGGCAGCACCACGACCCGATCTGCCACGCGTTGCGTGTTGGGCAACATCAGACCCGCATGCGGATATAACTCGCTATAAGGTTGCATGTTATGGCAGCCCGGCCAGAAGTATTTGCGCGCGCGGATGTTCTCGGCGTGCAATGCTTCGATGATGCGGTCGCGGGATACCGGGCAATTTTCGCCAACCTCCATCACCACATACTGGTAGTTGTTGTGCTCATTATCGTCGTAGCCCAACAGGCTGATGCCGGGCAGGCCGGACAGCGCTTTGCGATAGGCCTGAAGATTGCGGCGGTTCGCCGCGATCACGCCATCTATCGCGTCGAGGTTGACCAGCCCCATCGCTGCGGCGACTTCGATCATCTTGCCGTTGGTGCCGGGATGCACGACCTTGTCCATCGCCACGAAGCCGAAGTTGCGCATCAGCCGCATCGTTTCGGCAAGCTCATCGTCATTGGTGAGGACTGCGCCGCCTTCGAAGGTGTTGAAGAATTTCGTGGCATGGAAGCTCAATACCTCGCAGGCACCGAAGTTGCCGATCATCCTGCCCTGGTAAGAGCAGCCGAACGCATGGGCCGCATCGAACATCAGTTTGAGACCATGCTCGTCGGCGATCGCCTGCAATTCGCCGACCGGCGCACCGCGCCCCCACAGGTGAACGCCGATGATGCCGGTAGTGCGCGGCGTGATCATGCGGCGCACGGCGGCGGGATCGAGGTTGTGGGTAGCCGGATCAATGTCCGCAAACACCGGCGTGATGGCCTGCCAGTTCAATGCATGAGCAGTGGCGATGAAGGTGTAGGACGGGACGATCACTTCGCCTTCCAGCCCCAGCGCGCGGATCGCGATCTCCAGCGCGACGGTGCCGTTGCACATCGCCACACAGTGTTTGACGCCGTGAAGTTCGGCGACGCGCCGCTCGAATTCCTGCACCAGCGGGCCGTTGTTGCTCAGCCAGCGCCGTTCAAATATATCGTCCACATATTTCAGGAACGCCTCGCGGCTGCCGATGTTGGGGCGGCCTACGTGCAACTGCTCGTCGAAAGCCGGTGGTGCGCCGTTGATGGCGAGGTCTTGCGAATTAAGGATGGGCTTCATGTCAAAGGTGGTTCAGTTAATCCCAAATACCATTAGCCAACGAACCCATTGTAGGAGCGAGCTTGCTCGCGAATATCTTCGCCAGCAAGCTGGCTCCTACGATAGGGAAATCCTCTATTCACCAGCAAGTCCAATGTAAGTTCCGGAACCGGTGCTTTTGATCAACCCGCGCTGCACCATTTCGCCGATGACCTGCTGCACGCAGTCATCCAGTTCCGCTGTTCCCGTATTCACGGTGAGTTCGGGATCCTCCGGGGCCTCGTATGGCGATGAGATGCCGGTGAATTCGGCTATCAGCCCGGCGCGGGCTTTTTTGTACATGCCCTTTACGTCGCGGCTTTCACAGACTCCGATAGGCGCGTCGCAATAGATCTCGATGAAGTCGCCGTGCTCGACCATGCCGCGCACGCGTTCGCGGTCAGCGCGAAAGGGCGAGATGAACGCGGTCAGCACGATCACGCCCGCTTCCATGAAGAGTTTGGCCATTTCGCCGATGCGGCGGATGTTCTCCACACGGTCTTTGCTCGAGAAGCCCAGGTCGCCGCACAGTCCGTGACGGACGTTGTCGCCGTCCAGCACGAAGGTGCGGCAACCTTGCCGGTGCAGGGTCTCTTCAACGGCATGGGCCAGCGTGGATTTGCCCGAGCCGGACAATCCGGTGAACCAGACAATCGCGCCGCGATGGCCGTTCTGCGTTTCACGCCGTGCGCGGGTGACGGTGGCGTGATGCCAGACGATGTTCTTGTCAGAGGATGGTTTCAAGATTCAGGGGGCAAGGGGCTAGAAGCCTTTAACCCAGATAGTTCATTAGTCAAAAATCCGTTCGCTCTGACCATTCGTCAGGCTCATGGCTGGGCACGCCAAACGAAACTACAATTTAATAAGGCCAAGCGTGTCAGCTTGTTGTTTGATCCTGGTTACAACATCGATGAGCATGTGCGTCGCCACATCTGCCGTTTGCAGAGATTCCAGGAATAGCTCGGCTTCGGCCATGTACTCATGAACCAGCAGATTTCTCAGCTTTCTTGCTCCAACGAACTCTTCGGCGTTTTCAATCCAGCCGGCTTTCTCGGCATACGCCAGGTTGTCCAGCAAGGATTTTGGTACGCTGCCTAACAATGCCGCAAAACGAGGTATGAGTTTTTCTCCGATGTGATCTTGCAGACGACCAAATCTACTCACAAAGGCATCAATTTTTTCTGCAAGGTCTTCACGCTTTGCAAGAGCTTGTACCCAATGCAGGTCAATGGGTTGGGCAAAGAGTGTGCGGTGGGTATAGGCAAGGTGAGTTACTTCTTTTTCTGCCAATTCCAGCGCTAACAGGGCGTTTTCCGCGTGTTCCTGCAAATAGGCGAGGCTCACAGAATCACTCCGGTGCGTTTTGCGATGTTGAAAACAGGGGTGTCGCGGGTTCGCGCATCCTTGAGCAGGATGTCGAGCTTGCGTTCTCCCAACGCATAAATTAAGGCTCCATGCAGACGGCAAAGGGTTTGCGCGCGATTCGGAAGCGTAGCTTCAGTTTCGATCAGCAGATCAATATCCCCGCCCCGCAGTGCATCATCGACTCGTGAGCCGAATAACCAAACACGGTTCTCCGCACCCAGCACACGGTCTACGGTGCTTTTGGTGATTTGCTCTTGGGATCGGGTCAGTCGCATTTGGCCTGGTTCAGTTGTATATGGGTAAACGCTATTGCGGCGAAATGATACCACGCTGCATCATTTCGCCGATGCGGCGGATGTTCTCCACACGGTCTTTGCTCGAGAAGCCCAGGTCGCCGCACAGCCCATGACGGACGTTGTCGCCGTCCAGCACGAAGGTGCGGCAACCTTGCCGGTGCAGGGTCTCTTCAACGGCATGGGCCAGCGTGGATTTGCCCGAGCCGGACAATCCGGTGAACCAGACGATCGCGCCGCGATGGCCGTTCTGCGCCTCACGCCGCGCGCGGGTAACGGTGGCGTGATGCCAGACGATGTTTTTATTATCAGGAGCAAGATTCAAGATAAAAGGTCCTATCGAATGTGGTTCATGGGATTAGATATATCTAGGTAATTAGGGCGAAACGTAACCAAAATAGATCTTCAGGAAGAGTTTGAAAATATTCTCCTGGCGATGATTGTAACGGTATTCGATTTCTTTCAGATACATTGGAAAATGATACCTCGATACGCCCCGATAGTTGTACAGA
>DATBWQ010000048.1:0-8848 GCA_036514695.1 Gallionella sp.
TTAGCGCAGCGTAACCCGACAATCCAATATCTTCATTCACATCCCACCCCATCAATATCCATAATCCCCTGCCCCCAATCTGGCGGATAAACACCCGCTTCAACATACTGGCGGAAACTGGAATATGGCCAATCCATCGCCGATGCAACCAAACCATGCTTCACCGGGTTGAAATGAATGTATTCAACATGCCGGGCAAAATCGATTTCGTCCCGCAGCATATGCTCCCAATAACGATGCTGCCACAAAGCCTGTTCATTTCTTGCTGCCCGCGCGCGATCCGGCACAAGGCGCAATACCGGATCACAGTGCTTGGTAAACCACGTTTTCACCAGCCTCCAGCGTGTCGAAAAGTCAGGGTCACCCGGCGGTAACGTCCAGATGCAATGCAGATGATCCGGCAGCACCACAATTGCATCAAGCTCGAATGGGCGAGTCGAACGCACCGAACGAATGCTTCACGCAAAATATCAACCGTCTCCGCTGATGCAAATACCGGGCGTCTTCCCTGTATCACCAAAGTAAAGAAGAACGAGCCTCCAGGAACAAAAGCGCGCCGGTATCTCATAAATTATTCACAAAGTATTTGTCGGGTTACGCTGCGCTAACCCGACCTACCAAGCTTTTCATTTGGTCTCCAGTAATGCCAGGAATTCCTGTTCATCCAGCACCGCCACGCCCAACTCCTGTGCCTTGTCCAGCTTGCTGCCTGCTTCGGCACCTGCCACAACATAATCGGTCTTCTTCGACACGCTGCCGCTCACCTTGGCACCCAGCGCTTCGAGCTTGGCTTTCGCCTCGTCGCGGCTCATGCTGAGTGTACCAGTTAGCACAAAAGTCTTGCCAGCCAAAGGCAGTTCTTCGGGTGGCTCGCCTGCATTTTCCTGCGGCCTTACACCGCCCCGTTTTTCATCAAGCAAATCCTCTATCACATCGACATTATGTTTCTCCCTGAAGAAAGCAACGATGCTTTGCGCCACCACTGGCCCTACATCAGGTACTCGTTGCAACTGCGCTTCATCTGCGCCCATCAAATTTTTCAATTTACCGAAATGACGCGCTAAATCCTTCGCCGTCGCCTCGCCCACATTGCGGATGCCTAGCGCATAAATAAAACGCGCCAGCGTTGTTTGCCTGCTGCGCGCGATCGCCTCCAGCAGGTTGCTTGCCGACTTCTCGCCCATGCGTTCCAGATTGGCGAGCGTAATCAGATCCAGCTTGTACAGATCGGCCGGTGTGCTCACGATGCCGACATCCACCAGTTGCTCCACCAGTTTGTCGCCCAGGCCCTCAATGTCCAGCGCGCGGCGGCTGGCAAAATGCAGCAAGGCCTGCTTGCGCTGCGCAGGGCAGAACAGGCCGCCGGTGCAACGCCAGTCCGCTTCGCCCTCCTCGCGCACGATGGCGCTGCCGCACACCGGACATTTTCCGCGCAGCCGTTTGAACAGATCGAATCGTCCCTCTTCTTTCCGTTCACCCTGACCATTCGACAAGCTCATGGCAGGGTACGCCAAGCGTATCGAAGGGTCCAGCACCACCCCCACCACTTCCGGTATCACATCACCCGCGCGGCGCACGATCACGGTATCGCCGATGCGCACATCCTTGCGCCGCGTCTCGTCCTCGTTGTGCAGTGTGGCATTGGAAACCGTGGTGCCGCCTACGAACACCGGCTCCAGTTTCGCCACCGGTGTGAGCTTGCCGGTGCGGCCGACCTGAATGTCGATGTCGTGCACCACTGTCATCTGCTCTTCCGCCGGGTATTTGTGCGCCACCGCCCAGCGCGGCTCGCGCGTCACAAAGCCCATCTGCGTCTGCAAGGCGAGGCTATTGACTTTATAGACCACTCCGTCAATATCGAACGGCAGGCTGTCGCGCTTGGCTGCAATGCGGCGGTGGAATTCCACCAGCCCTTCGGCTCCACGCACCGCCGCGCGCTCACCGCTCACCGGCACACTCATCGCCGCCAGCGCATCCAGCACGGCACTGTGCGTCGCAGGCAGTTTCCAACCCCGCACCTCGCCCAAGCCATAGGCGAAGAATGACAGCGGACGCCGTGCGGCGAGCGCCGGGTCAAGCTGGCGAATGCTGCCCGCCGCGCCGTTGCGCGGATTCACCAGCGTGGGCAAGCCCTGTGCGCGCTGCTTGTCGTTGTAACGATCGAAGTCGCGACGAGACATGTACACCTCGCCGCGCACTTCCAGCACTTCGGCAGCGCAGCCCTTGAGATGCAACGGGATGCAATGGATGGTGCGCACGTTCTGCGTCACATCTTCGCCGGTCTCGCCGTCTCCGCGCGTGGCTGCCTGCACCAGCACGCCTCTCTCGTAGCGCAGGTTGATGGCCAAGCCGTCGAATTTCAGTTCGCAGGCATACTCGACAACCGCATCGTGTTCACCCAGTTCGCGCCGCACCCGGGCATCGAAGGAAATCGCTCCCGCGTCGCTGATGTCGGTCTCAGTGCGTATGGACAGCATCGGCACGGCATGGCGCACCGGCGCGAAGGCATCGAGCACCTTGCCGCCGACGCGTTGCGTGGGCGAATCGGCAGTCAGCAGTTCGGGATGTTGTGCTTCGAGGGCTTGCAGTTCACGGAACAGCTTGTCGAATTCGGCATCGGGAATTGAGGGATTATCCAGCACGTAGTAGCGGTAATTGTGCTGCTCGATCTCGGCGCGCAGATGCGCGATGCGCTTTACAAAGTCCATCAGGAGAACAAACGGCACGCCTGGGCGCTGCCCGGCGCTATGCCGTTTTTCCGCATACTGGCTTCCACTCCGGCGATCTGCGTGCGGGTGCGCGCCAGCCCGCTGTCGCCGAGTGTCACGCGATGATCATCCACGATGCTGAGCTGCAACTCCACGGCCAGACTTCGCGCAACATGCATCATCTGGTCGAAGCGCAGAGTTGGATTCTCCACACGCGGCACATCGAGCAACAGGGTGATGCCCGCCGTGGCAAAGGTTTCCAGCGTGTGATGCTGGAACGGCACGGTATCCTGGTTGATCAGACTGAACAAGCTGTGGCCCTGTGCATCCAGCATATGGAAAGCCCCATCCGCCTCCAGCGTCATGCCCAGCAGACCCGCGGCCTGTGCAATGTCCATGGCGCGTATCATTCGGTCGCCGGGCGGGATTAGATTGACCCCGGCCATCTGGTCAACACCGGCGCAGAACGCGTCCAGTTCCACCGCATGCTGATATGTTTCCCGGACATCCGGAACGGTAGTTTGAGCCTTGATATGCCTGGCGACACTCAAAACCAGATCGCTGAAATCCGCCAGTTTCGCCGCGTTGATCGCGCCGCCCCGGTCCACCAGTTGCAGGGCGATACGAAAGCGCTGATAAAGCGTGTGGCTCTCGGCGATGGCGCGTTCCCACTCACGCGTGGCCAGTTTCAGGCCGCATACCTGCACCGGTTTGCCAAAGTCGAATTTGCGCTGCCACAAACCGACCAGCATGGCGGCCGGTCCCGGTTCGGCGAGGATTAATTCGATGATGAAATCACTGCGCGCATCCAGCAGCGCGCAGGGTTCGTCCGGCAAAGCGGATTCCACGGCAGGCGTTGCGACGGCTTCTTCGACGATTTCCGCCAATACCGGTTGATTGCTATGCCCTACCGGCTTTGCAGCGCCATCGTGATACAGCGCATCCGCATGGCCGGCCTTGAATGCCGCGCCGAATTTGCGCCTATACCGTCTTTGCTGCCACCAGCCGAACCCATATACCGCGACGATCGCGGCCAGGCCGATGGTCAGCAACGCTATTTGCAACTCACTCATGGGAACACATGACCGTTATATCGATGATGCGGATTATCTCACGCCGAAAGGCGAACCATCATCCGCCCAGATTCGAGCAGAGTCCTGAATTCACCTGCGGGCAGCGGCCGGCTGAAGTAAAAGCCCTGCATCATGTCACAATCGAGCCCCTCCAGGAAACGCAGTTGTTCGGCGGTCTCCACGCCTTCGGCGATCACACGCAAGCCCAAACTTCTCGCCATGCTGATCACCGCTCTGACGATTGCCGCATCATCGTTATCCACGGTCAGGTCGCGCACAAATGACTGGTCGATCTTGAGCATATCGACCGGGAATTTTTTCAGATAAGAAAGACTGGAATAACCGGTGCCAAAATCGTCTATCGAGAATTTGATACCGAGTCCGTTCAGTTTACTGAGCATGACGATGGCCTGTTCGGGATTTTTCATCATCGCCGATTCGGTGATCTCCAGCTCGAGTGCGTTCGCGGACATGCCGCTACGCGACAAGGCCAGCGAGACGGTCTCCACCAGGTTACGGTCATGAAGCTGCACGGGCGACAGATTCACCGACATCGTTATTTCACGCAATCCCAGCGCGCGCCATTCCTGATTCTGGCGGCAGGCCTCGCCCAGCACCCAGCCACCCAGCGGCACGATCATGCCGGTTTCCTCGGCGATCTGGATAAATTCGGCGGTCGGGATCAAACCATGATCGGGGTGCTGCCAGCGCACCAGCGCTTCGGCTGCGACGATCTGCCCGCTGCGCAGATTCACCAGCGGCTGGTAATGCAACAGCAACTCGTTCCGTTTCAGCGCGTCGCGCAACATGTTTTCCAGCCCGACACGCTTGGCGATGGAGCGATTCATGGCCTGGGTAAAAAAACGGTAACAATTGCGTCCGGCATCTTTGGCCTGATACATCGCGGTATCGGCATTCTTGATCAGGGTTTCGCTGTCGGTGCCATCCTGGGGATAAACGCTCACCCCCACGCTGGTCGTCATATGCACACTGTGCTCTTCCAACTGATAGGGATGGGCGATGGTCTCGATCAGCTTGTTTACCACCTGCATGATGTCGCCCAGATCATCCAGGTTGGGCAGCATGATGACGTATTCGTCGCCGCCCTGACGGCTCACGGTATCGCTGTTTCGCACACTCAGCCGGATGCGCCGCGTTACTTCCTGCAACAGCAGATCACCGTAATGGTGCCCCAGGGTATCGTTGACGTTCTTGAAACGGTCCAGATCCAGGAACAGCAACGCCACGTTGTTGTGCTGCCGCTCGGCATAGGTGATCGCCTGCTGCAAACGATCCTGGAACAGCATCCGGTTCGGCAGACCGGTCAGCACATCATGCTGCGCCAGGTAGGTCATGCGCTCCTCGACCGCCTTGCGCTCGCTGATGTCGGACATCAACGCGATATAGTGCGTCAGCTTGCCGTTATCGTCGCGCAGCGCACTGATGCTCAACCACTCCGCATAGATTTCGCCATTCTTGCGCCGGTCCAGCACCTCGCCCTGCCACTTGCCATCGGCTTCGATGCACGACCACATTTCCTTGTAGGTGCTTTCATCCGTCAGCCCGGAGGCAAACATGCGCGGACTCTTCCCGGTCACTTCCCCGGCCGTATAGCCGGAGACAACGGTGAAAGCCGGATTGACAGCGAGTATGTTGTTGTCCGCATCGCTGATCAGTATGGCTTCGTTGGCGTTGGCGAACACTTTTTCGAACAGGCGTATCTGCTCTTCGGCTTGTTTGCGTGCGGTGATGTCGGTTTGCTCGGACAAAAAGTGGGTGATGCTGCCCTGTTCGCCGAAAATCGGGCTGATAACGAGATCTTCCCAATACAGCTTGCCTTGTTTGCTCTTGTTCAGCAGCTCGCCGCGCCAAACCCGGCCTGACGTTATCGTGCGCCACAATTCTTCGTACACCTCCTTCGGCGTCTGTCCCGACTGGTGTATGCTCATGCTCTTCCCGATCACCTCTTCAGCCGCATAACCGGTGACTGTGCAGAAGTGCGGATTCACATATTCGATGATGCCTTTGACATCGGTGATGATGATGCTGTTCGGACTCTGCTCGACTGCGAGCGAAAGTGTGCGAATCTGCGCGGAAGATTGCGCCATCTTGCGCACCATGCTGTCAAACGCCAGACCGAGCCGCCCTATCTCGTCCGGTCCTGCCACACCCGCGATGGTATCCAGCTTTCCCTCGCCGACACGCAGTGCGCCGCGCAGCAGCTTCACCACGCGGCGCGTCACGGTCCAATGCAGCAGCATGCCGGTCAGCAACGCCAGGCTGATAAAGCCGATCAGCAATTGCTGCATTTGCGTCCTGATATGATAGGCATTTCGAGCCAGTGGCAGCGTCACATCGGTGTAGATGCACAGTTTACCGAGTTTGTTCTGTGACAGGCCGCTGCCCGGCGCATCCAGCCGTACCGGCGCAGAGATCAATATGGCGTTGGATCCGGTGAATACGCTTTGCCTGATGGTCATTCCAGCCATATCTCCCGGCTGAAACTCAGTCAGCCAGGCTTGCGCGGAATATTGCTCTGCGACTTGCGCCAGGTCTTTTCCTACCAAAGACAACCGGGTCGAGGCGATGACCTTGTTGTTCCCGTCTGCCAGCACCGCGACGCGCACTTCCGGCCTGACGCTCAGCTCGGAGAAATCCAGTTGCAGGCGATCCTGCATTCCAACCCGCACATCGCGTTCGATGCTGGCTTGCAGGTGCATCGCCGTATCCATCTGGTCGGCCTGATGTCCCGCATAGACGTTTTCAATTTCGTGCCGCATCTCCTGCTTGAACACATAAACCAGCAACAGCAACATCGCCAGCACGATCAGCAACGGGATCAACACGCGCAGTGAAATGATCTTGCTGCTGATCCTGCCGGACATGCCAATCTTGCCGGACATATGGCTCATCTCAGTCAAAGCCGGCCTCCGCCACAATGCGGGAATTGATGAACAGCGACAGATCATCGCTTCCCGTGGCCAACCCTGCTTGTTTAAGGACACGCTGAATCTCGATGGCCGTGTTGAGTAACGGAGCCGGATCACCGGAAAGTTGCAGGAAATTTTGCTGTTGGTCGAGCAATATCAGGCCGCGCAGGGTTTCGTCTACCTCCGCCGCCGGCACTCGCTCACGCTGCGCCATCAGCGGGTAGGCGCGCGCAGGATCGCTCTGGATCACGCGCAAGGCGCGAAACCAGGCCTGGACCAGGACATGAAGATGTTCACTGTATTTGCCGGTATCCGCCGCGCGCACCACCAATGTGTCCACGATCTTGCCCGGCACTTTGGTACTGTCGAACAGCGCCACGGCGCCCAGCCGCGACAATTCGCTGCGCACCAGCCCGAAAGTCACGACGGCATCCAACTGGCCCGCGCGATAAGCCCGCACATGTTCATCGAGCGGCAGCGAGACAATATGCACTTCATTGGCGGAAAGATGGGCGGCGCGCAGAATCAGGCTGAGGAAGTAAGCACCCAGGGCGGTCTTTTCCACGCCGATGCGCTTGCCCTTGAGCTGACCCAAACTCTTGATGCTACGCCGCGCCATCAGCACATCCGCGCCATTGGAAACATCGGCCACCAGGAATACCTGCAAATCGGGGACGCTCTGACGCAGACTGAGCGCTTCATCCAGCGTCAACCCGGCGACGTGCAATTTGCCATTGCGCAAGGCATGCACCACTTCGGTGGTATTGGTGAACTCGGCCAGATGTATCCGGTCTTGATCCAGAAAACCCAGCTCGCGCGCGACGTATGCAGGCTCATAACCCGGCCAGGTGATCGCGCCAAACACCAGCGGCTCGACCGGCTCATCGCCGCAACCGGTCAGCACCAGCATCATGAACAGACAATAGATTTTTTTCACAGCGGGCGACCTTGTAAGGCTCGGATAGACTATGCCATAACGCCAAGAATTTGTCCGTCAAAAATTCAGCCCTGAATTATTGGAGGGCAAGTTCTAGGCCAGCGGCAATTCCGCATTGCTCATACCGATCACGGCGACCTCGTCCAGCGCCTTGAGGAAATGCGGTTGCTCGTGCAGCCTGGCCAGCGACTCGGGATGGGCTTTGCCGCGCATCTGGGCGAGGCGCGCAATGCTGGTTGCCGGCATGTCCCAATGCAGTCCTTGCAGCAACTCATCCGCAGACTCCGGCTTGTTGCATACCAGCACCATGTCGCAACCGGCATTGAGCGCAGCCTCGGCGCGCTGCACGATGCCGCCAGCGACGGTCGCCCCCGCCATGCTCAGGTCATCGCTGAAGATGCAGCCTTCAAAGCCCAGCCGGCCGCGCAGGATGTTCTTCAACCAGACCGGAGAGAAGCCCGCCGGACGGCTGTCCACCCTGGGATAGATGACATGCGCGGGCATCACTGCGGTCAGGCCATATTCCACCATTTGCCGGAACGGGATCAGATCGCACATTTCGATATCGACGAATTCGCGCTCGTCCACCGGGGTATCCAGATGCGAATCCGCCTGCACGTAACCATGTCCGGGGAAATGCTTGCCCACCGTGGGCATGCCGCCCTGCCTGAGTCCCAGCAACAGGCTGTGCGCCAGTTCGGCGATCGCCTGTGCGTCGCTGTGAAAAGCGCGGTCACCGATCACGCTGCTTTGGCCGTAGTCCACATCCAGCACCGGCGTAAAACTGAAGTCCACACCGCAGGCTCGCAACTCCGCTGCGAGCACATATCCTGTTTGCTGCGCCAGATGGCGTGCGCGCTGCGGATGCGTGTCCCAGATCTTGCCGAGCTCGCGCATCGCCGGGATCCGGGTGAATCCGCCGCGGAAGCGCTGCACCCTGCCCCCCTCATGGTCAACCGCGACCAGCAATGGCGGGGTGCGCAGCGCATGGATCGCAGCGGTGAGTTCGGCAAGCTGGCCCGGCGACTGATAGTTGCGCGTGAACAGGATCACGCCGCCGACCAGCGGATGACGCAAACGCGCTTCGTCTTCGGCGGTCAGTTGCGTACCGGCCACATCCAGCATCACGGGACCCAGACCCATACTATCTCCTGATAAAAATTCACCCGATGTACAGACTGATTTTTCCACGGAACACAC
>DATBWQ010000049.1:0-9659 GCA_036514695.1 Gallionella sp.
CTGCAACACCAAGTCATGCTGCGGACAATACGGATCACCGGCGCGCGCGAACAACAGGCGCAGGTAATCGTGTATCTCGGTAACGGCGCCGACCGTGGAGCGCGGGTTGTGCGAAGTGGCTTTCTGCTCGATCGCGATGGCCGGGGACAAGCCTTCGATCATGTCCACATCCGGCTTTTCCATCAACTACAAGAACTGCCGCGCGTAAGCCGACAGAGATTCCACATAGCGCCGCTGCCCCTCGGCATACAAGGTGTCAAAGGCGAGTGAGGACTTACCGGAGCCGGACAAACCGGTGATAACCACGAGCTTGTGGCGCGGCAGATCGAGGCTGATGTTCTTTAAATTGTGGGTGCGGGCACCGCGTATGCGTATCTGTTCCATGCCATCCATCTTGATTGAGGCGACCTGACAGTTTACGTGATTTTTAATGCTTTCCCAACCCGCGCAACCACGCTGATTGCTCCCTTCTCCCGCAGGCGGGAGAAGGGCTGGGGATGAGGGATTGCAGGCTTGCGCTCGCACTGCAAGTTGTTATAACATCGTTACAACTTACTATTTGGAGATATTCATGCGCACAAGTTTAAGAAAAGTGGGCAATTCCCGTGGGATCATTATTCCCTCAGCACTTCTGGCCGCCTGCGAAATGGGCGACGAGGTTGACATCAGGTTGGAGGGCAAGAGTCTGGTGATCGCTCCAGCCAAGGCGCCTCGCGCCGGCTGGTTTGACGGCTATAAACCTGAAGCTGACTCCGAGCCGTTCGCCCCCCTGCCTGCGGATGAAGGAAGCGAAGAATGGGTGTGGTAAAGCGCGGGGAAGTATATTGGGTCAATCTCGATCCAACTATCGGCACCGAAATCAAGAAAACACGCCCGGCATTGGTAGTCTCGCCTGATGACCTGAATGCCGTATTGCCGCGGGTCATCATTGCACCGCTGACCAGCAAGGGGCAGCCGCTTGGTTGCCGGCCCGAAGTAAAATTCAAGGGCAAGTTAGCACACATCCTACTCGACCAGATACGCTCGGTAGACAAACGCCGCTTGGCCGGAAAAATGGGAGAAATCGACATGACGGTGTGGCATCCAGTTCTACTTGAAATGCTGGCGTAAGGGTGCTTGTACCGACATACTTTTGATAAGGATTATCTGGCTATCATCACGGCCTGCATACCAGGCGAAAAGGAATGGGCCGATAATTCCAAAACCAGGAGAACACCATGAAATGTCTGCACTGCCAAGGAGAAATGAAAAAGGGGGAAACCCCTTTTCATATTGACCGCAAGGGGTGTCACCTAACCCTGGACAGGGTTCCGGCATGGGTGTGCTCACAGTGCGGCGAGTCCTATTTCGAGGCGGCGGAGGTCGATGCCATTCAAGACCTCATCCAGTCCGTCGAACAAAAAACGCATGCCATCACCTTGTCTGCTTGATACTCTTCATTAACACTCCCTAGCGTTCAGCGGTTAAAGAAACACAGTGAGTAATATGATCTTCAATCTGACGGCTGAGCAGAAGCTGGCCGAAATTATCCGTCAAGCGCAGCGCAGTCAATGGCTGGCAGAAAACCGGTGCGCGCTGGATGAATACATTCGCCGCATCGAATCGCGCGGTACGTTCAGTGACGGCCTGCGACGGTTTTGATGTCGCAGTTTGAGTTTGACGTTTCCTCAATCCGCAGTTCAAGGTCAAGGGTGCGGCAGTCATAATGTCCACCGCCGAACTGGCGGGTGTCTCCAACCGCTCGTTGGGAGATAAAGTTGGGTCGTTAAAAAACAAACGCGATGAAATCATTGCTGCGCTGGACTTGCTGTTTACCGGGATTTGATGCGAGCCTTTTGATGCGGCACACAAAACTTCCGATTCATAGGCGCGATTCAAATTGACTCGCCTGAAATAGACCCCTCACGGCCTCCCCTTGTGCGGGCATCCACTGCGCGGATTACCTGCTTGACCCAATTCAGAGGAGGAGATAGAGGAGTTGGAGCAGGGTAAATTTGTTCTTGCAGATTTGTTTTAAAAATCAACGATGGCTGATTTTTTATGAACCTTGTGCAATCAAAAAGTAGTAGGGTGGATAAGCACAGCGCATCCACCATGCCAGCTCAAAAAGGTGGATGCGCTGCGCTTATCCACCCTACATTTTTCGCCGAGAACAAATTTACCTTGGGAGTTGGAAGAGTTTGGCCCCCTGGTCAAGGCGACCTGCTAAAATACGCGACCTTTCACCATTTCCAAAAACATGCATGCAACATATATCAGATTCCATGACCGCGACCGAGCGCCGCGCCAGTATTGGCTTGGCCGGCATCTATGGATTGCGCATGCTGGGGCTGTTCATCATCCTGCCGGTTTTCGCGCTGTATGCGGAACATCTGCCCGGCGGCGACAGCCATCTGCTGATGGGTATTGCGCTGGGCGCTTACGGCCTGACGCAGGCGATATTGCAGATCCCGGCCGGCTGGCTGTCCGACCGCTACGGGCGCAAGCCGGTCATTTACATCAGCCTGATATTGTTCGCGATGGGCAGCTTCATCGCCGCTTCTGCAGATGACATCTACTGGGTCATCATCGGGCGCGTGGTGCAGGGCGCGGGTGCGCTGAACGCGGCGGTGATGGCGCTCACTGCCGACCTGACCCGCGAGGAGCATCGCACCAAGGCGATGGCGATGATAGGCATCACGATCGGCATCACCTTTTCGATCTCGATGGTGCTTTCGCCGCTGCTCAACAGCGTGATCGGCGTGCCCGGCATCTTCGCGCTGACCGGCGTGCTGGCGGTGCTGGCGATGGGCGTGGTGAAATGGGTGATTCCCGATCCGGCGATCACCCGCTTCCACAGCGACACCGAGGCCAGCAGCAAACGTTTGGGCGAAGTGCTGCGCAACAGGGAGCTGTTGCGCCTCGACTTCGGCATCTTTTCGGTGCACGCGATCCTGATGTCGGTGTTCATGCAGGTTCCGTTCTTGCTGCAGGCCGACGGGCTGGAGGTGTCGCAGCACTGGTATATCTATCTGCCGGTGATGCTGGCGGCTTTTGTGCTGATGTTGCCGCTCATCATCATCGCGGAAAAGAAGAACGGGATGAAACAAGTGTTCATGCTGTCGATCGCATTGGCGACGTGCGCGCAAGCCATCCTGATGTTCGGGCAACACAGCTTGTGGGGCGTGACCGCCGCGTTGCTGGTATTCTTCACCGCGTTCAACGTGCTGGAAGCCACGCTGCCCTCGATGATCAGCAAGATCGCGCCGCTGGCCGCCAAAGGCACCGCGATGGGCGTATACAGCAGCGTGCAGTTCCTCGGCGCGTTCTTCGGCGCGGCAGCGGGCGGCGCGTTGATGCAATTCGTAGGCGGCAATGCCGTGTTCGTGTTCGCTATCGTGCTGCTGCTGCTGTGGTTGATCGTCGCATCCGGCATGCAGCCTCCGGCAGCGGTGCGCACCAGGCTGTATCATTTGGAGGAAATGACCGGCGCGCAAGGCGCGCAATTGCAGCAGCGGCTCGCGCAACTGCAGGGCGTGCGTGAAGTGATGGTGGTGGCAGCGGAAAATATCGCCTGCCTCAAGGTCGAGATGCAGGGATTCGATGAAGACGCAGTGGAACAACTCGTGATGGCTCCTCTCTGAGCCCCTCCGCCGGGAGAAGATGGGGCAAATGTGAACAACGTAGAACCTGAAACCAAAAGTAGGGTGGGCAAGCTTTTCTGCCCACGCGGATTGGTGGGCAGATGAAGCCTGCCCACCCTACGATTACTATTTATATTGTTGTTGATCATTTTCGTGAATTTCGTGTTTTTCGTGGACCAAAGCAGTTTTTAAGATGAATGTAAAAATCGCAGAACCTGAAAGGAGAGCAACATGTCAGTGAACAAAGTGATTCTGATAGGACGCCTCGGCAAAGACCCGGAAACCCGTTACATGACCAGCGGCGAAGCGGTGACCAACTGCACGCTGGCGACTTCCGAAAACTGGAAGGACAAGAGCGGCGAGAAGCAGGAAAAGACTGAGTGGCATAACCTGGTGTTCTACCGCCGCCTCGCCGAGATCGCCGGAGAGTATCTGAAGAAAGGCTCGCAGATCTTCGTCGAGGGCAAGCTGCAAACCCGCAAGTGGCAGGACAAGGAAGGCAAGGACCGCTACACCACCGAGATCGTCGTCAACGAAATGACCATGCTGGGCGGCAAATCCACCGGCGGCAGCTTCGAAGTGGTGGAGAACAAGCCCGCTGCTGCATCCGGCAGCGCAGCGCCTGCGAAACCCGCGCCGGCAGCGAAGGGCAGCTTCGATAATTTCGACGACGATATTCCGTTCTAGGATTGGATGTTGACAGGGGTAACAGCAACGTAGCAACGTAGCCCGGATGCAGCCCTTCGACGGGCTCAGGACAGGCTTCGCGGAATCCGGGGTTTGGCGGACGCGGGCAATGTTCCCCGGATTCCATTGCATTCCATCCGGGCTACGCTCTACGCTCGCTTTACACTCAACTTGTTGAGATGACGTAGCCCGGATGCAGCGCAGCGGAATCCGGGGGTTTGGCAGACGTGGCAATGCCCCCGGATTCCATTGCATTCCATCCGGGCTACGCACCTGCTTCGTTGCAGTTAATGGAGGTCAGCCGTGGTGCATTACCGCCGTAACCAACTGCCCGGTGGGACGTATTTCTTTACCGTGACTCTGGCTGACCGGCGATCACACGCGCTTACCGAAAACATTAAACACCTTCACACGTCGTTTCGACGGGTGATGATTGCTCAACCCTTTGAAATCGCGGCGATGGTGGTGCTGCCGGAACACCTGCACACCATCTGGACGCTACCTCCCGACGATGCCGACTATGCCGGACGCTGGCGCGCAATCAAGGCGGGGTTTACCCGTGACCTGATCCGCGCCGGAGTAAATTTGACGCGCAACGCAAAGGGCGAATACGACCTGTGGCAACGGCGATTCTGGGAACACACCATACGCGATGACAACGATCTTGCCCGGCATGTGGATTACATCCATTTCAACCCGGTCAAGCACGGCTGGGTTTCGCGCGTGGCGGCGTGGCCGCATTCATCGTTTCACCGTTATGTGCGACAAGGTATGTTGCCCGAGGATTGGGCGGGTGAAACGAGCGATGCCGTAATTGAAAAATACGGTGAACCGGTTTAGACCCGTAGCCCGGATGCAGCCCTTCGACGGGCTCAGGACAGGCTTCGCGGAATCCGGGGTTTGGCGGACGCGGGCAATGTTCCCCGGATTCCATTGCATTCCATCCGGGCTACGCTCGATTAACTTGTCGGGATGACGTAGATGTTGTAGCCCGGATGCAGCGCAGCGAAATCCGGGTTTGATGGGCGTGGCCGAAGATTTCCCGGATTCCATTGCATTTCATCCGGGCTACGCTCTCACCCCGACTGGGTTATAAAGTACAGGGCTTGCTATTCCATTCCATCTTGGCTACTTTGCTGAAAGTTGCACGGTCAGGCACGCGGGGAAATGTGCCCGGTTCACTTTTCCCGGCACACTTAATTAAGGAGGCATCATGCAATTCACAGCGGTTCTAACGCACGCGGATGAAGGCGGCTTCGCCGCATTAAACCCGGAAACGGGCACGACAACCCAGGGCGAAACGATCAACGAAGCCTTGAGCAACCTGCAAGAAGCAACGGCACTCTACCTTGAGGAATTTCCTCTTGTCACGTCGGATCATCCATGGGTGACCACGTTCGAACTTCCCGTTCATGCCTAAACTCCCGCACATTTCCGGCGCGCAGGCGGTCAAGGCGCTGGAGCGTTTGGGGTTTGTGGTAGCGCGCCAAAGCGGCAGTCACATCATCGGACTGTGGCCGCCAATCCTGCCTTGCTATTTTATGTATACTTTCATAATATACGCACATGATTGACTTGGCCAAGATTACCGGCTTCGATTGGGACGACGGAAACGCTCGCAAGAACGACAAACATGGCGTTTCAATGGCGGAATCGGAACAGGTCTTTTTTAATGAACCGCTCCTGCTGATTGCCGATACAAAACACAGTCAAGGCGAATCCCGCTTTCACGCATTAGGCAAAACGGACGAAGGACGGACGTTACATAGCACTTTCACTCTGCGTCATGCCGGCGAGACAATTCGCGTAATTTCGGCCAGAGACATGCACAGAAAGGAGCGGATGATTTATGAGCAAGCAACTTAAAGCAGTTCCCAAATTTGCCGGTGAGGCTGAAGAGCGGGCTTTTTGGGAAACGCACGATTCCACCGATTATCTGGACTGGTCGAAAGCCCAACGGGTTGTGCTGCCCAACTTGAAGCCCACGACAAAAACGATTTCACTGCGGCTGCCACAACATTTGCTTGATTCCATCAAGGCGGCAGCAAATTCTCGTGATGTTCCATACCAGTCCCTGATCAAAGTATGGCTGCAAGAGAAATTACGCAGGCATTAAAAGGCAGGATTGAGGATTGAGGATTGAGGATTGAGGAAAACCCCCTCTAGCTCCCCCTTGTCATGGGGAGAACAAAACCCGCTCCTCCCCTGACAAGGGGAGGCTGGGAGGGGTTGGGTTTACTCAGTCCTCAGTCCTCGCTCCTCAGTCCTGTCTTTTTCCTGTTGCAAAAAAACAACACTTTCCGGGCAACGGGCACGGTTTATCTTGCCCTGCCTTTCCTGTTATGGATAATGCCTCCTTGAATTCTCTGAATGTTGGGGATTTTCAATGGGTCGGCAGCATGGGTTGCCGATATATCCGGAAAACTTAAAAGGAGTTTTACATGCAAAAGAAAATTATCGCTCTGGCTATCGCTTCTGCCATGACCGTGCCGGCTCTGGCTTATGCCGAAGCCACCGTGTACGGCCAGGCCAATGTGTCGATCGACATGAATAACGATGGCGCTGCTACATCAACCTCCTCCAATCAGTTGAACAGCAACCAGTCGCGCGTCGGCGTGAAGGGCTCCGAAGATCTGGGCGGCGGTCTGTCCGCAGTCTGGCAAATGGAAGGCGCGGTTGCCATGGATGCGAGTGCTAATCTTGCGTTCAACCGCAACACCTTCCTCGGCCTGAAGAGCAACGACATGGGCACCGTGCTGGTGGGTATTCATGACACCCCGTACAAGATCTCCACCCGCAAGCTGGACGTGTTCGCTGATACCATCGCCGATAACCGCTCTGGAACTATTGCCGGTACCGGTGCAGGTAACGTCGGCCTGATGAGTTTTCACGATCTGCGTTTGAATAACGTGCTCGCTTACATCAGCCCGGCGTTTAGCGGTCTGACCGTAGCGGCAGCCACCGTGTTCGGTGCCGAGACTCCAGCTGCTGGACTTCCTGCCGACAAGAAGGGCTCGGCGCTTTCGCTGGCCGGTATGTACGAACAAGGCCCGATCTACGCAACACTGGCGTATCAAACCATCACGGTAGGTACTGCAGGTAGCGGTGATATGGGCGCTCCTGTGTTGGCGAGTTCGGGTCTATTGGTTGACGACAAAGCCTCGGCCTTCAAGCTGGGCGCCGGCTACACGATGGATGCGATCACGGTGAATGCGGTTTTCGAAAGCACCACCGTCGATCCAATCGCTTCCGCAACCAATTCGACCAACACCAATCTGTATCTCGCCGGCAAGTTCGCCATCAGCAGCACCGATGCAGTCAAGGCGGCTTACACCAAGCGCGGTGCAACCAAAACTACTACTACGGCAACTGACGATGCATCGCAAATTGCCATTGGTTACGACCACGGCATGAGCAAGGCCACCTCGGTGTATGCTTTGTACACCAAGACAACCACCAACTCAGCAGTAAACGTGAATCCTTCAGTTCTGTCGTTCGGTATGAAGCACGCGTTCTAAGCATGACCTGACTACCCGCAAGGGTAGCCGGTCAGTTAGCAACACCAACGGGCATCCCCTGGATCATTGTGGGATGCCCGTTTTTTATTGGAGTTGCCGCCAGACAAAATTGTAGCCGGGTAGGGTGGGCAGGCTTCATCTGCCCACGCGGTCAAACGGTGGGCAGATACGGCTTGCCCACCCTACGCAATGCAACACCAACGGGCATCCCCTGGATCATTGGGTGATGCCCGTTTTTTATTGGCGTTGCCGGCTGACCAAATTGTAGTTATAGTGAGCTGCAAATGTAACCACATAATGAGGTGCCAATATGACTACGGTTTCATTGCGATTGCCCGATGATCTGCTGAAAGAGGCCGAGAACAGGGCCAAGGCTTTGCATATTCCGCGCGCCGAATATATCCGGCGTGCGATTGCCGTCATGAATGACGAGGTGCTCGCGCACAAACGGCGTGAGCGTTTAATGACGGTCTCCAAGCGTGTGCGTGCCGAAAGCATGAAGGTCAATGCGGAATTTGATGCAGTAGAGGGCAATCCTCTTGCTTAAGCACGGGGAAATCTGGCTTGCCAACCTTAACCCCGGCAAAGGCAGCGAGCCGGGCAAGACCCGTCCGGTATTGGTTGTGCAAAGCCAGGCATTGCTCGATGCAGGGCATCCCTCAACGCTGATCGTGCCGCTGACAACAAGGATCGTTGAAGATGCGGAGCCGCTGCGGATACGCGTTGCGGCGCATGGGTTGCTGAAGCATGATTCAGACTTGTTGATAGACCAATTGCGCGCGATTGACAATCGGCGCCTGACCGAGGGGCCGCTCACACGCTGCGACGATAAATTGATGGCGCGTGTATATGACGCGATTTGTGATGTGCTGGAAATGTAACGTGCATTCCGTGGCCGGGTAGACGCAGTATTCAACGGGCATCTTCGGATGCCCGTTTTTTATTGCTAAAATCGGTGCAATCATTTAATCTCGGCTGTCGTTTGAAAGGAAACATCATCATGGAAAACGTAGAAAGTTTAGTTTTGGAGCAACTGAAAATACTCAGAAATGAGATCCTCGCATTCAGATCGGAGAATCAAAGCGAGTTTGGTGAAATCAAACACAGGCTAACCCGGGTTGAATCCAGTATTGCAAGCATGCGCGGCGAAAGCGTGGGAACACAAGAGGATGTATATCGCCAGCAAGGCGTAATCGACTCGATAAAAGAACGATTGCAGCGGATTGAAAAACGCCTGGAAATTACAGGATAGCCGGGTAGGGTGGGCAGGCTTCATCTGCCCACGCGGTCAAACGGTGGGCAGATACGGCTTGCCCACCCTGGCAATGCAATACCCAACGGGCATCTTCGGATGCCCGTTTTTTTCACTACTGTTGTTTCAGAAGAAATGTCCACTCCCTTTCATTGGCGCGCTTGCCTGCCCATATGTCATAATGGCTCGCATGGAAGCACCCAAGCTGACTGATTACTTTCGTGATAACGTGCTACCCAAGCGTTCGTATATTCGCCTTGAGTGGTGTATCGAAGCGCTGGCCAACCCACTGGGCGCGAGATTCAACCAGAAGACGGGCGCATTCGGCATTGGGTATTTGTAGCTGAATTGGGCAAATACTTGCGAGTGGTAACGCTGGAAGATGGGGTTACCATACATAATGCTTTCCCTGACCGGAGATTCAAGCCATGAAATTAAACTATGATGCAGCGACAGATTCGTTATACATCCACTTGAGCGATACCGTTGCCGCCGATTCGGATGAAGTCGCCGATGGTGTGGTGCTGGACTTCGCTGCCGATGGTTCCCTGGTTGGGATAGATGTGCAGCACGCAAGTT
>DATBWQ010000050.1:0-7941 GCA_036514695.1 Gallionella sp.
CCAGGGGGAGTGCCCGGTCTGCCCCTCCCCTGACAAGGGGAGGTTGGGAGGGGTTGGTTTTTTCACATTAAACCTTTTCGACTTCTTCGGCGCTGAGTTTGCGCGCCTCGTCGGCCAGCATCACCGGAATGCCGTCATCGATCTTGTAGGCCAGCCGGTCGGCCTTGCAGATCAATTCCTGCGCGGCTTTCTGGTAGACCAGCGGGGATTTGCACAATGGGCAAACCAGGATATCAAGCAGTTTGGGATCCATGAGATTTGATCTTTCGCAGTATGAGGCCGGTCAGGGCAGAGTCGATTTGAGCATCTACACGCAATACCCAGTATCGGGCATCGGCGAATGCGGTGCATTTTACCGCATCTTTTTCGGTCAGGAGTACCGCATCGCAATCGGTAAAGGCAAGATCGGTCGCGGAGTAGGGATGGTGGTCGGGAAATGCGTGCGGCGTAAAAGAGATGCCCAGTGTTTCCAGATGTTGAAAATAACGTTGCGGATGCCCGATGCCGGCGACAGCATGATTGCCCGGTTTGTGAAAATCAGTTGCAGTGGCCGTCAGGCCCGGGTCGAGCAGGTTATAAAATACTGTTCCGTCAAGGCGCATCTCATATTGCCCCGGTGCGACAGCGCCGCCGTCAAATTGAAACTCGCGCAGCGATTCGTTTGCCCCCTCTCCCGCTTGCGGGAGAGGGGTGGGGAGAGGGGAACGGGCTTGCACGTTAACCACCACCGCATCCACCGTTTGCAGTCGCGAGACCGGCTCGCGCAGCGGACCGGCGGGGAGCAGCCAGCCATTGCCCAGGCCGCGCGCACCGTCGATAACCGCGATCTCGACATCGCGCTGCAAGCGGTAGTGCTGCAAACCGTCGTCGCACAACACGACATCGCATTGCGGGTGTGCTTGCAGCGCCGCGCGCGCTGTGGCGGCGCGATCCTTGCCCACCCAAACCGGGCAGAGGTTGCGCCTTGCCATCAGTAACGGCTCATCGCCTGCCTGTTGCGCAGTCATGCCGGGTTCCACCTGCTGCGGATGCTGCGATGCACTTTTATAACCGCGACTGACGATGAGCGGATGCCAGCCAAGCGCAATCAACTGTTGCGCCAGAGCAAGCGTAAGCGGGGTCTTGCCGGTTCCGCCGACACTGATGTTGCCGACCACGATGACAGGTATCAGCAATTGATCGCTGGCCAGAATGCGGTCGCGATACAGCACACGGCGGAATGCCACCAGCACACGGAAAACCAGGCTGAGTGGTATCAGGATCAGGTGCAGCGGGGTGATGCGGTACCAGTGGTGTTCTAGTCTAAACATGCCTTATCCCAATTCTATTTCGAAGGTCAAACAAGGCGGCGACGAGCGAACGACGAAGACAGTGCTTATAGCACGGCTAGGAGTAAGCGAGGAAGCCAACGCAGTTTCACCGATGAAATAGGGTTGGGATTATTTGGGCTGGCTCTGGGTGGTGAACGTGATGCGCCCATACCCGGCCCGCCTTGCCGCTTCCATCACGTTGATGACGGACTGGTGCGTAGCTTTGGCATCTGCGTTGATCACGATGGTGGGGTCGGGCTCGTCGCCCGCAGCATCTCTCAAGGATGCGACCAGCGACTCTATGCCGGTGTATGGGACACCGCGATTGTTGATGGCATAGTGCTCCGAGGCATCCACCGCGACATTGATGGGCTTGGCCTGCGCGGCGACAGCTTCGCCGCTGGCTTGCGGCAGGTTGATCTGCAATTCGGAGTACTTGGCATAACTGGTGGTCACCATCAGAAAGATCAGAATCACCAGCAGCACGTCTATCATCGGGATCAGATTGATCTCCGGTTCATCGCGGCTGCGCCTGCGCTGAAAGTTCATTGCCTGCTAGCCCTTGCGCTGGCCATGCACGACCTCAATCAGCTTGACTGCCTGCTGTTCCATCTCTATCGTCAGACTATCCACTTGCGCGCGGAAATGGCGGTAGAAGATCATGCTCGGGATCGCCACGATCAGACCGAAAGCGGTGTTGTAGAGGGCCACGGAAATACCGTGTGCAAGGATCGCCGGCGAGTTGCCGGCCGCGGATTGCGAGCCGAAGATCTCGATCATGCCGACCACGGTGCCGAACAGGCCCAGTAGCGGGCTGATCGAGGCGATCGTGCCGAGGCTGGTGAGGAAGCGTTCCATATCGCGCCTGACCGAACGTCCCGCTTCCTCGATGGATTCCCTGAGCACCTCATGAGAACCGTTGAGGTTCTTCAGTCCGGCGGCAAAAATGCGTCCCAGTGGCGAGCTGGCTGCAAGCTTGGCCAGCATGCCATCGCTGACGCCGCGTTGCTTGAGTTCCTTGACGACCTCGTTCAGCAGGGCGGGGGGGGAGATACGTTGGCTGCGCAAAAACATCAGCCGTTCAACGATCAGGCCGACTGCGATGACGGATGCCAGGATCAAAAACCAGATCGGCCAGCCGGCCGCTTCTACGAGTGCAAACACGCGGATTCTCCAAATGTGCTTAAATTAGGAACCTCTGAACAAGGCCTGCATGTCTGCGGTTCATGAGGAATTTGCCGGGAGGTTATGAGGTCGCAACTGTAGCGTGTCACACTGAGTTGAGCAACCTTTCTCAGGATTTACTTAAGCTATATTTTGCTAACACACCATTTGAAAAGAGTATTTTTGTTTACTCACAAAACCTGTGGACAACTTTGTGGATGGTTCTCCGTGATAGCACTTTAAAGTGGCGCGGGATATGGGTTTTGGTTGCGCCGCTTATTTTTTATATGGCAATAATAGCTATTAAAAACAGTCTGTTATCGTAAGTGTGTGGTTTTGCCGCAGGGTGGGGCAGCGAAAAGTGGCGAATTTGCTTGGAGTGTGGATTATTTTGGGTTGTCAATATGAGTTTGAACCTTTTTTTTGAAGAAAAGAACCGCGTTTTTCGTGTCGCTGAACTCAACTTTGCAATCAAGCAGTTGCTGGAAAGTAACGTCCCCTTGTTGTGGGTGCGCGGAGAGATCTCAAATTTGGTGAAGGCCGCTTCCGGCCATTTTTATTTTTCGCTGAAGGACGATCAGGCACAAGTTCGGTGCGTGATGTTCCGGCATAAAAATCAATTATTGAGAGAGCCGATCGCCAACGGCCAGCAGGTCGAAGTATTAGCGGCCGCTACTTTATATGAACAGCGCGGCGATTTTCAGTTGACCGTGGAGCAGATGCGTCCGGCCGGGCTGGGCATATTATATGAACGATACGAGCGGCTGAAGCAATTGCTGGAAAGCCAGGGCTTGTTCGCCGCCGGGCGCAAGCGTCCCTTGCCCGCCTTCCCGGCAAATATCGGCATCATCACCTCGCCGCAGGCCGCTGCGTTGCGCGATGTGCTCACCACCTTGAGGCTGCGCCTGCCCAGCGTGCCGGTGGTGCTGTATCCCACCCCGGTGCAGGGCACCGGTAGCGCGGAGAAGATCGCCGCAGCCATTAAGCTTGCCAACCAACGCGCGGAATGCGACGTGCTGATCGTCTGTCGCGGCGGCGGCAGTATCGAAGACCTGTGGGCATTCAATGAGGAAGTCGTGGCGCGCGCCATCGCCGCCAGTGAAATCCCCATCGTCAGCGGAGTCGGGCACGAGACCGATTTCACGATCGCCGATTTCGTCGCCGACGAGCGCGCGCCGACACCCACTGCAGCCGCGCAACGCGTCGCCCCGGATCGCCATGCCCTGCTCAGGGGTTTGCAAGACCAGGCGCAGCACCTGCAACGCGCGCAACGCAACCGGCTGCACAACGCGATGCAAACCGTGGACTACTTGCAGCGCAGGCTGGTTCACCCTGCGCAACAGTTGCAACGCCAGGCCCAACGATTGGATCAACTGCGACAACGCATGCAGCGCGCCTTTGCCTATCGCAAGCAACAGCAACACTGGCAGTGGCAATCGCTGGCGCAACGCCTGCGCGCCGCGAGCAGCGACTTTGTCCGTCTGCAGGACCGGCAAAACAATCTGGTGGAACGTCTGGCTACGGCGATGCGCACGGTGCAGGCTCAATGGTATGGGCGGGTGGATAATGCAAGGCAGCATCTGATCATGCTCGACCCGACAAAAGTCCTGGCGCGTGGCTATAGCATGGTAAAAGATCCATCAGGACGCGTTGTTTCTGATGCGGGGCAGTTGACGGTCGGTACAGAACTGCACATCAACTTTGCCAAAGGATGGGCGCGGACTGAGGTGAAGGAGCGCGGCGAATCATGAAGTGGTGACATAAACAACGGGCTGTCAGCTTTGTCATTCCCGCGACAGGCCCGCTGAATAATTACGCGCAAATACCCGGAAGAATTGTATCCCCGTCGAACCGGATTGGCGGCGGAGCCGGGCAGGGCTTGCTCTTTCTCCAAAGTTCGTCATCCACTTCGGAGCGGAACGCTGCTATATTATTGATGGAGTGGTCACTGTTTTTGTATGACTGTTGAACCGCCATTTGGATAAACACCATGCCTGATTTTTCTCCTGAATTGGAAAATTTCATTACCGAACTTGATGCGGCAGTCGAGGCGCACATGAGTTGGACACGCCGGGTAATGCGCTGTGCCGTGCTGCACACTTCACCTGGGGAGGATGTGCTCTCCCCATCGGCACACACCTTGTGCCGCTTTGGTCGCTGGTTCATGTCGAAGCAATCAGATTTCGAGAAAATGAGTTTGCAGAATACGCAGCGGCTTATAGCCGTGCATCAATCCATGCACGATGCCATTCGATCCATCTGTGCGAATGTGCTGGCCGGACGACCGGCGCAAAGCGCACATCTGGATGTTTTCGAACAAACACAGGCTGAATTGATCGAATTGCTGGCCGAATTCAAGACGCAGTTCCTGGCCACGGCTGTGCGGCATGACCCCCTCACCGGGCTTCCACTCCGCTATGGACTCGAACAAGAGTTCATTCAGCTGCAAAAGCTTTGCAGGCGCAATAAGTTGCTGCTTTATGTCGTGATGATCGATGTGGATCACTTCAAGCTCGTCAACGACAACTATGGCCATTCAGTGGGCGATATCGCCCTGCGTCATCTGGTGGATACAATTAAACGCAACATACGCCCTGGCGAACCGTTGTATCGTTTTGGCGGGGAGGAATTCCTCTTGCTAATGCAAACACAATCTCCTGAAGAAGCTGCTTCAGCCGCAAAACGTTTGATCAATGTGGTGCGTGACGCACCTGTTCTGATTCCGCAAAATAAGCCTCTGGCAATGACCATTACGATCGGGTTGTCCCTTGCGGGGCAAGATGAGAAATTGGATAGTGTGATTGAGCGTGCCGACAGAGCGCTTTTCGAGGGCAAAAGGGCTGGACGCGATCGCTATGTCATCGCATCTGACTGAATCGTCGGCTTGAATCCTGCGACTGGGTCAGACCCGGGATGCCTTTGCCGGGTAAGCTAAAAGGATGGAATTGGCCTTGCAGGCCGCACATTCGCTGGCAAGCGAATGCCGCTCTGGGCTACAAACAGCACGCAGGTGCTGTTTGTTTGACGCCCTCCGCCTGCGTCCGTACCGGACGCGGGTTTAATTTCCGACGTGTCGCTATCAAAACAAAAAGCCCACCCGCAAGGGTGAGCTTTTTGTTTTGATGGTGGGACGGCGGGAATCGTACTCACGTCCAGCAAGGCCGCATCAGTGTTTGACATCAGACCGAAATAATCCAGTTCGATTTCGGTAAATACCCCCAATAATACCCCCAGCGTGATCGGATGACTTTGGACTTGACTCGACATCCCGCAGGAGTGAAATCAGCGCAGTTCGTACCAGACCCCGCGTCCGCTACCGTGCTGGTTGAGGTGTCCGCGTTCGATCAGCGCACGGAAGTGCTGCTTGAGCGTGTTGCGGCTCGCGCCGGTCAGTTTGATGGCCTCGCCGATGGTGACGCGACCATGCTCGCGGGCAAATTCGACGATTTGCAACGAGAGCTCCGGCAAGACGGCCAGCACAAGTTTTTCGCGCTCCACCTTCTTTTCAAGTCGCCTGACCTGTTCGGTGAGTGATCGCAGGAAGAACACCAGCCACGGTTGCCAGTTCGGGGCATCGGTACGAATCGTCCCCTGGGTCTGACGCAGGGCCAGATAGTAGGCTTCCTTGTTCTGCTCAATGACACTTTCCAGAGAGCTGTATGGTACGTAGGCATAACCCGCCTGCAATAGCAGTAGTGTCGTAAGCGCGCGGGAGAGCCGGCCATTGCCGTCCTGAAACGGATGTATCTCCAGAAACACTACCACCCACAGCGCAATGATTAACAAAGGGTG
Source organism: Gallionella sp. (assembly GCA_036514695.1). Lineage (GTDB taxonomy): Bacteria > Pseudomonadota > Gammaproteobacteria > Burkholderiales > Gallionellaceae > Gallionella. Next base: position 6,267 of record DATBWQ010000050.1, read on the forward strand.
CAGGTGTCCAGCAGTGCGTTCCTCTTGTACCCAAGTGACCAACTCCGTCATCAGGCGTGGCGTCTTGAAGGGCGAGGCAGTCTGAAACACAATGCCGATTTGCTTGCCGTTGTCATCGAAGGCGGCGACGCTGTTGGACTTGGTCTTGTAGTTGCCGCGATGCCTTGCATCCTTCTCGCTGTGGACGAGCAGATTCTGATGCAACTGCTTGATGTGGTTTTCGGTAAAGGTGATGTCTTGCCACGACGTAAACACCAATTCCATGACCTTCGCGTAGCCAGCCACTTCCTGTTCGTCACGACTGGCGAAGACCTTGATCTGTAGGTTAGACAGCAAGCGCTCGACCTCGCGGTCGGATAACTTACTGCCCTCGATGCGGGTGGATGAGCCTATGCTCTCAATTGTGGCGACGCGGAGCAGGGCCGACAGCCGATCAGGTGCCAGCGTCCCCAAGGCACGCCATGCCCCCTTGAACTCATCGATCCTGGCGATCAGTGACAGGATGTCCGGGGTGATTTGGATGGTGTCGGCTCGAATCATGGAACCAATAATACACCCAATTACACCCATTTCAAGATCATTGTCCAGAAACACATCCATTGACACCCAAAAGACAGGAGTAATCTCCTTGGTGGCGAAATGTTTCGTTGGTGCGGCTTGAGATAGCGAAGCCACCATCAATTTATTTGGATTATGCCGAACTTTGCAGTGGCGGATTCAACTCTGGAGTGCAACTTTTGTAAGAGAATTGCTGACTGAAACCGGCAGCGTATTTGTGCAGATAGTCTGGAAGAGCGCCGAAGGCATAAAGCCGCCCTCGGCTTGCGTGCTGTAACATGTTGGATTCGCTCTGTTGCTGCAGCCGCTTCACGCTGTCGCGCTTCATGGCTTCGCCAAAGGCACGCTCCGCCATCAAGTGCTCGCCGTTCGCAGGCTGCTGGTGCAGTGAGTGTTTTATCGTGCCGTGCTCTCTCGACGTACCGGCAAGGCGTTGTGTGCGGTAGTTGAACATAACGCTGAATTATGCAAAGTGCTTTGCACCGCTGCGCGCCTAGCGGTTCGCATAATTAGCCGTTATGTGTAAATTACCGCACGCCTGTTTTATTGTTGCAACGCTCTTGCCTAAGAGATGTTGATTTAAACATCAGTCATCACTCATTCCAGCACGTCGTTACCGCTTCCATCTGGTTATAATGCGACAGCTATCAACTGCAGGGGAGCGGCATGGCAGGCAAAAAAACAACAAGCAAAGCAGCATCAGGGAGTGATTCGCAGATTCTCAGCTACCGTCATCCGAATAAGCGGGTAAACAATCCCGATGTCGGGTTGGTCAATCCCGAGACCGATCCGGCGCAGCCGAAAACCGTTTGGGCATACGACCCCCACCTTGATCCCGCCCTGCAATTCGATGTGCGGCGTGCGCAGATCGAAAAACTGATTGACGATGCGCTGGCGAGCGGCGATCAAGACACCATGCGTGACGCGCTGGGCGAACTGAAGCGGCTTCAATCCCCTTATCTCAACTGGAGCGGCAAGGCCGAGCGCACCAGCTTCGACATCGACACCGTTTCCCTGCACGTCCACGAACGCATCGACCCCGCCAGCATTTTGTCGGCAGTGCGCAAACAAATGAACTCAAAGAACCCCTCGCCCGCAGGCGGGAGAGGGGCAGGGG
>DATBWQ010000051.1:0-2920 GCA_036514695.1 Gallionella sp.
ATAATTCATGACTGTTAAGTGATTTACCGTAGGGCGGGCTTTGCCCGCCGCGTCGGGCATAGCCCGACCTACGAGATGCGGAGACACTGTCTTCAAATATGTAATCCTCAATAACTTCAGACACATGTCATGGAAACAACAAGGCCTGCAATTGCAGGCCTTTTGTTTGGGACCGGCTGACCGCCGCCGGGAGCGTTGACAGAAAATCGTGGTTTGGCCTTGGTGCACATCGATAGACGCTATTGAGGGATTTCGTCTTCTATTGGGCTTTACATAATTCATGACTGTTAAGTGATTTACCGTAGGGCGGGCTTTGCCCGCCGCGTCGGGCCGCTTCGACAGGCTCAGGACAGGCGTAGCCCGACCTACGCGATGCGGAGACTCTGTCTTCAAATATGTAATCCTCAATAAGATACAATGCCCGCTAAAGCGAATCATATTGAAAAGTCCTACCATGACACAAAACATTCACAACTATCCATGGCAGCAGCTCGACGCCGACCTGCATTTTCATTCCCTCAGGCACGATTATGCTCCGGTGGGTTTGTTGCAGATGGTGACGACTCCGCCGCGTGAGGTGTTGGACGTTGGCTGCTTTTGCGGTGGTTCCGGACGTTGGCTGAAGGAACAGTTTCCTGGAGCCCGTGTGACCGGCATCGAGATGCTGGACAAGGCTGCCGAAGTGGCGCGAGAAGCCTACGACGAAGTCCATGTCGGGAAGTTCGAGGATGTGGACATCAGCGGCTGGCACGGCAAGTTCGACGTTATCGTTGCAGCGGATGTTCTGGAGCATATGTACAATCCCTGGTCGGTGTTGCAGAAGCTCAAGCCGTTGCTCGCGCGAGGCGGGGCGATCTATATCAGCCTGCCCAATATTCGCAATCTCAACATTCTGATCAAGTTGGCGGGAGGTGAATGGTGTTACGCAGGTGCAGGGATTCTGGACATTACCCACATCCGCTTTTTTACCAAGGCCCAGGCTTTGGAAATGCTCAAGCAAACGGGGTGGAAAGCCGGAGAGATACGCAACAACTTCGACCCGGGTCTGGCTGCAAATTTCAAGGATAAGGACCTGAATAAGGTAAAGACCATCAGTGGCGGCAAACTCAAGCTCGAAGGATTGACGGAGCAGGACGTGCAAGAGTTGTTGACGCTGCAATACTTTATCCGGGCTGAGCCGGTATAAGCGACGGTACCCGCCTGGATATCGTGAGCATCTGGCTCAGGCAATAAACAACGAGGCCTGCGATCGCAGGCCTCGTTACTTTGAGCAGTAACTTATCCCTTCAACAGGGACACGGCGCGCTGTGCCCCTACTCGTCGTCATAGTAGTTTTCGCGCGGCGGGTTGCCGTCGTACACCAGACTTTTCCGGTGCAGCAAATAGGTGTCGCGGATGAATCCGTAACGGTCTATCATCGCCTCGTCCAGTACCTTCTCCTGATCAAGAATCGCGGAACGGCGATGGATACCGCTGGCTGCATAATACTGGTTGCGAGTGGGTATATGGTTGGTGTTGTATGGCACGCTCGCAAAACCGTCCACATAGAGTCCGGTACCATCGCGCACCGAGCTCGATCCGAGTATCGGCAACACCAGATAGGGGCCGCTGCCCATGCCCCAATAGCCGAGGGTCTGGCCGAAATCCTCGTTATGTTTTTCCAGTCTTTGCGTGACATTGAACAATCCGAACACGCCAAAGGTGGTATTGAACAGCACGCGTGCGCCATCCGATGCAGCCTGGGAAAACTTGAATTGCAGCAGGTCGTTGGTGGTGACCAGGACATCATCCAGATTCGAGATGAAATTGCCCACCATGATCTTGCCGGGTAACGGCATCACGGTGTTGTAACCTTTTGCGACCGGTTTGATCACGGCCTTGTCGATACTGTCGTTGAACCGGTATATGCCGCGATTGAGCGGTTCGAGCGGGTCATCTGGGCTGCGTGCCCCGGCACAGCCGGTGAGCAGCAGGACGGCAACCAGCAGGGCTGTGACCGGTAAAGAGGGGCGGGTTTTTTCCATGAACTTTTCGTGCGGACCGGAGCGACGGGCTGGATTATAAGCAGAATGACGGCTGGCGCAAGGTTTCTGGCCGGTGCGCAGCGGCGCCCATGCCATGCTCAGGGCGGCGGGATGTCGCCGGTGCGGAACCGGAATGTGCCATTCCTGCGGTCAGCGTAGTAGTGTTGCAGCGTGAATCGTACCGCGCGGAACGCCAGTGTGTCCCACGGGATATCCTGTTCGTCGAATAGCCGCACTTCCAGACTTTCCGCGCCGGGAGAGAAATCCATGTTCTGCAATGTGGCGCGGAACATCAGGTGCACCTGATTGATGTGGGGTACGCTGTACAGCGTATACAGCTCGCCGATGGTCACCTGCGCATTGGCTTCCTCCAGCGTTTCGCGCGCGGCTGCCTCGGCGGTCGTTTCGTCGTTCTCCATGAAACCGGCGGGCAGTGTCCACAGTCCGTGGCGCGGTTCGATGGCGCGGCGGCACAGCAGGATCTTGCCCTGCCACTCCGGGATGGCGCCGACGATCAGTTTGGGATTCTGGTAATGCACTTCGCCGCAGGAAATGCACACATGACGCACGCGGTTGTCGTCCGGCGGGATACGAAGTTCGACCGATGCGCCGCATAGGCTGCAAAATCTCATATGGGAACCTCTAAAAATCCGGATTTGCGAGCATCCGCTGCGCGGATTGCCTGCTTACCCCACTTCATCCCGTACGGGCGATTCATGAACATGCCTCTAATTTGCAGGATGACGTATTACTAGGCCGCTTCCCCCTTTGAAAAAGGGGGACCGAGGGGGATTTTTATATTCGGCGCGTCTCAAATCCCCCCTGCCCCCTTTTTCAAAGGGGGGAACAACTGCGTCCTGAAAATCGTTAAGAGGCATATTCATGAATCGCCCCTA
>DATBWQ010000052.1:0-6765 GCA_036514695.1 Gallionella sp.
GGAGCCGCGCCTTGACCGCCTCGATGTCCTCCAGGTGCAGGCCGGTGTGCAAAGTGCGCACCCCGCAGGAGATGTCGAAACCCACTCCTCCCGCCGACACCACGCCGCCCTCATCGGCATCGAACGCAGCCACACCGCCGATAGGAAAGCCGTATCCCCAGTGCGCGTCTGGCATCGCCCAGGATGCCTCGACGATGCCCGGCAGCATCGCGACATTGGTAACCTGCTCGTAGACCTTGGCATCCATCTCGCGCAACAGCATCTCGCTGGCGAAGATCACGCCCGGCACATGCATGTTTCCGAACGGCCTGATGTGCCATTCGAATTCCGATTTGCGTTCGAACAGTGCGAGGTCCATGTATATCTCCGTAATTCATAGCCTTGCATGCTGGCGGTGAGCAACGCGAACCCCAGCCGCTTCGACAGGTTCAGGACAGGCATGTTCGAGGTCACCAAACGCTGGGGTTCGTACCTCACCGCCAGCCTACGCCTGCTACACGTCCACGACACACTGCGCGAGCCAGCCGCCGCCCGGTTGCTGCGCGACCTTGAGTCCGGTATAGGTTGCGCCTTTTATTTCGACCGCAGGGTGATGGTGTGCCACGTCCAGCGCCTCTCCCCATGCCTGAGCGGTGAGACGGCCATCTTCCAGATGCACTTCAAAGCGGCTGAACAACATGTTGCGCGTCGCCATCTCGTAAATCAACACGTTGAGCCAATCGACCAACAGCAACTCGGCATCGGGTGCGGCACAAGAAAGCCGGATCATATTCTTTGCTGCCACGTCCGCCGGATCGGTGATTACCGCCGTCAGCGCCAGCGCAGCCTGCTCGAAAGCCTGCTCGAGCGACGCGCCCAGACCGCGCACGCCGATATCGGCATCATGAGGGAAATGCTCCCAGCGGGCAGTTGCATTCATATCGCATCCTACCTAAAAAATGCAGTTGAAACCCACAAATGGCTCGCCTGAAAGATGAGTTGCATCGAAGGCGCAAGAATCTGCGTGGCAGGCCTCGCCAACAGGTCACACAGTATCATTCCAGCGTGGGGTGGCGCCAGCAGCCGGAACGATCGAAAGTTGGCGCTATGCGACCAGATTAATGGTTACAATTGAAACACCCTCTGTTTTCTGGCGGTACAAAACATGCCTGTCCAAAACCTGTCTCCCGCCGATCTCCGCCTCTCCATCGCTGCCGATGCGCTGGGCTACTCCGATACTTCCGAATTGCTGGAATATCCGCTGCCCTGGATCGGGCAGGAGCGCGCGGAACAGGCTGCCCGCTTTGGTCTGGGGATGGATCAGCCGGACTACAATCTGTTCGTGCTGGGCGAGGTCGGCAGCGGGCGTTCGTCGCTGCTGCGTCACGCGATGCAGGCTGCGGCGGCAAACCGGCTGGCGCCGCCCGACTTGTGTTATCTGCACAATTTCGATGCGCCGGAAAGGCCTCGTGCGCTGCGCTTGCCTGCCGGACAGGGACGCCTGCTGCGTCAACTGCTGGCGCGGATGACAAAATCCCTGCAGACGGAAATACAGCAGCGTCTGGACAGCCAGGATTTCAAGGTCGAGAGCGAGCGCATCGAAAAGGCCTACAAGGCTGAAGAGGCCAAGGCCTACGCCGAACTTGAGGCCTTTGCCGAAGCCCGCAGTTTTACGATGCACCGCGAGACCGGGCACATCCTTTTCACGTTGCTGGGCAAAAAAGGGCGCGCCTATACCGAGGACGAAGTGCTTGCCTTGCCCAAGGAACGTCGCGCCGAGATCGAACGCTACGAGCAGGAACTGCGCGCGGAGATCAGCCGGTATTTCGAAAAGACCCGGCCGATGGAGCGGGCCATGAACGAGGCCTTGGCAGCGCTGCGGCGCCAGGTGGTGAAGCCGGTGCTGGATCACGAACTGCAGGAGATCCGCGTCGGATTGAAGAAGCAGATCAAGGACTCGGTCAAGCTCGGCGCCTATCTGGATCAAGTGGTGCAGGACGTGCTCGACAATCTGGAGCTGTTCAAGGTTTCCGACACCGAGGAGGAGATAAGGCGCGAGGCATTGAGCATGGTGCTGTCCCGCTACCGGGTCAATCTGGTCGTGGACAACGACGGCCTGAGCGGCGCGCCGGTGATCATCGAGGATAATCCCTTGTTCCGCTCGCTGTTCGGCAGCATCGAATACCAGTCCGAGAACGATGTGCTGGTGACCGACTTTTCGCGGATACGCGCCGGCAGCCTGCACCGGGCGCACGGCGGTTTTCTGATGCTGCATCTGCGCGACCTGCTGGCCGATCCGCTGGTGTGGGAGAAGCTGCGGCGTTTTCTGCGCAGCGGCCGATTGCAGATCGAGGAGCCGGGCACCGCGTTCGCGCCGATCGCTGCTGTCTCTCTCGAACCCGAGGCGGTGGATGTCGATGCCAAGATCATCATGATCGGTTCGCGCGAACAGTATTACGAATTGCAGGAAGAGGACCCGGAGTTCGCCCGCCGCTTCCGCGTCAAGGTGGACTTTGCCGAAAGCTTCTTGTCCAGCGACGAGACGCGCCGCAACTCGGCGATCTTCGTCGCCCACACCTGCCGCGATCTGGGGCTGCCGCATTTTTCCGCCGCCGCGGTCGCGCGCCTGCTCGAGGATGGCCACAGAGAAGTGGACGATCAATCGCGCCAGAGCGCGATCTTCGCCCGCACCGAGGCGCTGGTGATGGAAAGCGCGGCGTTGTGTCGCGCGCGTGGCGGCCGTCTGGTCGAAGCGCAGGATGTCGAGGCGGCGCTTGCTGCGAGAACCATGCGCCACGATTACCCCGATCAGCGTTTGCAGGAATCCATCGCCGAAGGTGATGTGCTGATCACATTGCAGGGCGAGAAATCCGGGCAACTCAACGGCCTGACCCAGGTGGACCTGGGGGATCACCGCTTCGGCTTCCCGGTGCGCGTCTCGGCGCGCACCTTTGCAGGTGACGAAGGTTTGCTCAACATCGAGCGCGAGGTGAAGATGTCCGGGCCGATCCACGACAAGGGCGTGCTGATTTTGCACAGCTATTTGTCCGCGCTGTTTGTCCATAACTCGCCGCTCGCGCTCAATGCATCCATCGTGTTCGAACAGGAATATCACGGCGTCGAGGGGGACTCTGCTTCGATAGCCGAACTTTATGCGCTGCTCTCTGCGCTGTCGGGTCTGCCGATCAAGCAGGGTATCGCAGTCACCGGCGCGCTCAACCAGCATGGCGAGGTGTTGCCGGTGGGCGGGCTCAACGAAAAGATCGAAGGCTACTTCCGCGTCTGCGAAAAGGCCGGGTTGGACGGCAGCCACGGCGTGCTGATCCCGGATCGCAACCGCCGCCACCTGATGCTGGACAGCAAAGTTATCGAGGCAGTTTCCAAGGGGTTGTTCCATATCTATGCTGCGGATCATGTCAGTGCAGGCATAGAACTGCTGACCGGATGTCCATTCGGTGTCGCGGACGAAGCGGGGAATTATCCGCCGGGCAGCGTGCTGGGCAATGCCCAGAAAACCTTGCTCGCCTATCGCCGCGCCTCCCAGATGTCGGAACACCCGAAGTCAACGCGCAAGCATCCGGGCTGAGTATCAGCTGCCGGATAAATCCGGCAGCCATAACAATCGTGCTGGATTCATTTGTCTGCCTGCCAGACCAGCCGACCGTCAGTACGCATCAGTTTCGTGCCAAACTCGGCGCACAGCATCTCCATACGTGCGCAGATCGCTTCGAATTCCTTGCCGCTCGCCAGTGCGACGCGCGCCACGCTCAATGACACCGGCAAAAGCTCGATGCGGCACAATTTGCCCTTCTTGAACATCAGCTTGAACAAGCAGGAACGGTCGTTGCGCAGCCGCGGATGGACGGCATAATCGTCGATGAAATTACCGGTGTCGTAGAGGATGGGCTTGCCCTGGTAGATCTCGATGCCCTGGCAGATATGCGCGCTGTGGCCGTGGTAGATGTCTGCGCCGAGTTCGATCACGCGCTTGGCGAAGCTGCGGAACTCCGGCGATGGACGCTCGACGAAATTTGCGCCCCAGTGGTTGGAGAATACCACCAGATCGGCGCCTTGCGCACGCGCCTGCGCGATGTTTTCTGCGATGCGCGTCAGCGTTTCTGCATGCAGCGAGACTTCCAGATAGTTGGTGCCAGAGTATTCGAAAGTTGCAGCGAAGTCCGGTTCGTTGTCGGTGTATGAGAGTAGCGCTACGCGGCAAGGCGAATCGCCATGCGCTTCAAGAATGGCAGGGGTTGCAGCTTCCGCTGCATTGGCTCCGGCTCCGGCATGGCGGATGCCGGTAGCGTCGAGTATATGCAGCGTGTCGCGCAGGCCTTGCTCCTCGTAATCCAGGATGTGGTTGTTGGCGAGCGCGCAGGCATCGATATGGGCGGCCTGCAATACGCGCACGGCCTCGGGGTCGGCGCGGAAATGGAACATCTTATCGGTGCGTGACCATGGTTGCAGATGAGTGGTGAGAGCGCATTCCAGATTGACGATGCGCAGGTCGGCTTGCGCCAGATGGGGCAGCACGTCGCCCCACACTTGTTCCGGCTGCATGGACTTGAGCCTGTCGTTGACCAGGCGGCCGAGCATCACATCTCCGGTAAAGGCCAGTGTCAGCATGGTAGTTCCAGTTCACAATAGAAACAGGAATAACGTAGGGTGCGTTCTACGCACCAGTTGATAATGGTGCGTAAACGCACCCTACAAAAACTTGAGACTGTCGTTGACCAGGCGGCCGAGCATCACATCACCGGTGAAGGCCAGCGTCAGCATGGTTGTTCCAGTTCACAATAGAAACAGGAATAACGTAGGGTGCGTTTACGCACCAATTGGCAATGGTGCGTAAACGCACCCTACGAAATCATTAACGTTGTAACGTAAATTGGCATCACATCGTCCGCTTGATCAGCTTGCGCAGCGCAGCCAGCGGACGCGTGTTGAGCACGTCGGATTTTTCCAGCCAGCCGCGCCGCGCCTGCCCGACACCATAGCGCAGATTGGCGAAATCGAAGGTGCTGTGCGCGTCCGAGTTGATGCTGACCAGCACGCCTTCCTCCTTGGCGCTCTGGCATTGGCTGTCGAGCAGGTCGAGCCGTTCCGGGTGGGCGTTCAGTTCGAGGAAGCAGCCGCGTTGTCTGGCATGGCGGATGATGCGCAGCATGTCCACATCATAGGGTTCGCGCTTTTCGATCAGGCGGCCGCTGGGATGGGCGAGCAGCGTGAAGTGCGGGTGATCCATCGCGCGCAGGATGCGCTCGGTCTGTCTGGCGCGCGACAGGTCGAAGCGGCTGTGCACCGCGCCCACCACCAGATCGAGCCGCGCCAGCACTCCATCCGGCAGGTCGAGACTACCATCCTCGAGGATGTCCACCTCGATGCCCTTGAGCAGCGTGATGCCGTCCAGTTCTGCGTTAAGGCGGTCGATCTCGTCGCACTGGCGCGCCAGTTGCAGCGGGTCGAGTCCGTGCGCGACGGTGAGGCGGCGCGAATGTTCGGTGATGGCCAGGTATTCCAGCCCCAGCGCCTTGGCCGCCAGCGCCATGTCGCGCAGGCTGTCGTGGCCATCGGTGGCCTTGGTGTGCGCATGCAGGTCGCCTTTGAGGTCGGACAGCTCCACCAGCTTTGGCAGACGCCCGGCGCGCGCCGCTTCGATCTCGCCGCGGTCTTCGCGCAGTTCCGGCGGAATGTAGGGCAGGCCGACGGCACGGTACACCGATTCCTCGCTTTCACCGGCGATGCGCTTTTCGCCGCGGAACACGCCGTACTCATTCACCTTCAGGCCGAGTTGCTGCGCGATGCGGCGGATCGCGATGTTGTGCGATTTGGAGCCGGTGAAGTAGTGCAATGCCGCGCCATAACTTGGTTGCGCCACGACGCGCAGATCGACCTGCATGCCGCATTTGAGCAGGATGCTGGCGCGCGTTTCGCCGGCGGAGAATACTTCGGCCACTTCGTCATAAGTGGTGAAGCGTTGCATCACCGGGCTGTCCGGCGCGGCGGTGACCAGGATATCCAGATCGCCGACGGTCTCGCGCATGCGCCGGAAGCTGCCGGCCACGACCACCTGCTGCACGCCGGGTATCGCCTGCAGAAAGACGCGCAGCGTTTCGGCATATTGCGCCGCAGTGGCGAGTTTGAAGCGGCGGCTCTGGCTGGCATGGGCTTCCACCGTCTGCAGGATGTTCTGCTCGGTTTTTTCGCCGAAGCCATGCAGTGCGCGGATGCGGCCATCCTGCGCGGCGCGATGCAGTTGTTCGACGGTCTGCACGTCGAGGTCGTGGTACAGCGCCTTGACCCGCTTCGGCCCCAGGCCGGGGATCTTCAGCAGCTCGGTGATTGCGGGCGGAAGCTCGCGGTGCAGGCGGTCGAGCAGGCTGCAATGTCCGCTGGTGATGATCTCCTCGATCTTGCCGGCGAGGTCGCTTCCGATGCCGGGGAGGCGGGTCAGGTTATCGCCTCGATCCACCAATACGCGCGCCTCCTGCGGCAGGTCGCCGAGGATGCGCGCGGCGTTGCGGTAGGCGCGGATGCGGAAGGTGTTCGCTCCCTGTATCTCCAGCAGGTCGGCGATCTCCTCGAAGATCGCGGTGATGTCGGCGTTATGGACGGGCATCGAGGAGCCTCTGATAGACAACGAGATCGCCGGCGGAAAAGCAGCAGAAGATCACCTCGCGGATCGATGCCAGCTTGGTCAGCGACGATCTGACCGCTTCAACTGCGACCTGTGCAGCCAGTTCCACCGGATATCCGTAGACGCCGGTGCTGATACCCGGAAAAGCG
>DATBWQ010000053.1:0-6557 GCA_036514695.1 Gallionella sp.
TTATCGGCCTTACAGAGTTACCAAAAATATCGACCTCTCAGAACGCGCTACAAGCGATTTTTAGTAACTGGTGAAGGGTAGAAGCACCCCCAAAAATGTTCATTTTTCGACGCGAGTTGATAAATTCAACAGACTGTTAGGGGGGATTTGCTTCACCCACGCGTGTTCGATTGCGTGCTGAACTGGCCGAATTCAACGTGCGGCGCAGGTTGCCAGCCCGGCTTGCGGTGCTCCGCGATCACGCTGGTGAAGATCCCGCCGCGCACGTAGAACCTGGCGGTGAGGCGCATGAAGCGCGGCTGGGTGGCGGCGACCAGATCATCCAGGATGCGGTTGGTGACATCCTCATGGAAATGGCCCTCGTTGCGGAACGACCAGATATACAGCTTCAGGCTTTTCAGTTCGACGCACTGTTTGTCCGCGACGTAATCCAGTATCAGCGTGGCGAAATCAGGCTGGCCGGTCTTGGGGCACAAGCAGGTGAACTCCGGGATCTCCATGTGGATATGGTAGTCGCGCTGCGGGTTCGGGTTGGAAAAGGTCTCCAGTGTTTTGCTCGGTTGGGTAGTCATATTTGGTATGCCTGCTCGGTTCGGTTAGAATGGTGGGGATTATATCGCTGCGCTGCGCCTGGATATTTAATAAATTGCGAATCTCAATAAATTGCGTCTTTCCCAAATCAAACTAGCCGGTTTCAAATCCTTCGTTGATCCCACCCATATCTCGCTGCCGGGGCAGATCGTGGGCGTGGTCGGGCCGAACGGTTGCGGCAAGTCGAATGTGATCGACGCGCTGCGCTGGGTGCTGGGCGAATCGAAAGCCTCCGCGCTGCGCGGTGAGACGATGCAGGACGTGATCTTCAATGGTTCCAGCCAGCGCAAACCGGTATCCCGTGCCAGCGTTGAGCTGATCTTCGACAACTCGTTGGGCAAAGCCGCCGGGCAGTGGTCGAGTTACGCGGAGATTTCCATCAAACGCGTGTTGCAGCGCGACGGCGATTCCAGTTACCACATCAACAACCAGCATGTGCGGCGCAAGGACATTACCGATATTTTCCTCGGCACCGGTCTGGGTCCGCGCGCTTACGCGATCATCGAGCAGGGCATGATCTCGCGCATCATCGAGGCCAAGCCGGAAGAGTTGCGCATCTTCCTCGAGGAAGCCGCGGGCGTTTCCAAATACCGCGACCGCCGCCGCGAGACCGAGTTGCGTCTGGGCGACACCCGCGACAATCTGCTTCGTGTCAGCGACATCCTGCAAGAACTGGAAAAGCAACTGGTGCATCTGGGCGCCCAGGCAGAAGTGGCGAAGCAATATCGCGCACTGGAAACGCAGCGCGACACCACCCAGCATTTGTTCTGGCTGGTGAAAAAACAGGAAGCCGAAACGCAACGCGCCAAATACGCGCAGGCTACCGAAAAGACCCGCACCGAACTGGAAGCGGAGACCGCGCGGTTGCGCGACATCGAAAGCCAACTGGAAACCGCGCGCAGCGAACATTACCAGCTCTCCGACGCGCTGCATGTCAAACAGGGCGAGCTATACACCGCGAATGCCGAGATCGCCCGGCTGGAGCAGCATATCAAGCATGTCACCGAGCAACGCCAGCGGCTGACCCAGCAGATCGCCAACACCGGGCGGCAGATCGAACAGCAGTTGCATCAGCGGCAGGGTGTGCATTCCTTGCTCGAGCATTGGCAGCGCCAGCATGAAGGTGCCGGTGTCAAGGTCAGCGATGCCGAGCAGCATGCGCAAGCGGAAGGTGAGAATCTGCCGCAGGCCGAAGAAGCGGCGCGTATCGCGCAGGAACGCTACAACGCGCTGCAACGCGACCAGTTGAAACTGGAGCAACAGTTGCAGCTTGCCGATACACAACGCGCCAACCTGCAACGCAATATCCAGCAACTGGAATCAAGACGCTCGCGCCTGTTGCTGGAAAAGGACAATCTGCCGGGGACCGATACCGGCGCGTTGCAACAGGCACAGCAGCAATTGTCCGAGCTCGAAGCGGAGCGTGCCGGGCAAGTGCGCAAGCTGGCGAACCTGCAGGAGCAGATGCCGCTGGCCGATAATCAGCGGCGCGACCTGCGCGGTTCCCTGCATCAGCAGGAGCGCGTTCTGGCACAGACCGAGGCACGTTTGCAAGCATTGCAGCAATTGCAGCGGCAGATCGACAGCGACAAGAATCTGAATGCCTGGCTGCAGCAGCACCAATTGGACAAGTTGCCGCACCTGTGGCAATCCATCCGCATCGAGAGCGGCTGGGAGGACGCGCTGGAAGCGGTATTGCGCGAGCGGCTGAATGCTCTTGCTGTGCCGGTGCTGGGTGATGCCGCTGCGTGGAGCGATGCGCCTCCGGCGAAGCTTGCCGTGTTTGCGGACGAGGTAGGTCGGGATTCATCCCGACCACTTCGACAGGCTCAGGACAGGCATGACGGCGATGTCGGGATGAATCCCGACCTACATCCCTTGCTCGATTACGTGCAGTGCCAGGACACACAGGTGCTCCCGGTGATGCGCGATTGGCTGATGAATATCTATGCCGTTGCGGATGTGGCACAAGGTTACGCGCAACGCGCGCAACTGCCGGCGGGTGGCTGGTTCGTCACTCCCGAAGGACACTTGATCGGCGCACACAGCGTGCTGTTCCACGCGCCGGACACCCAGTTGCACGGTGTGCTGGCGAGGCAGCGCGAGATCGAGACGCTGGAGCAGGAACTGGCCGTGCAGAATCGCAACGCGGAATATTCCAGACAGCAAGTCGCGCAAGCCGAGCAGCACTATCAGTCCATCGAAACACAGATCGCGCCGCTGCGCGCCGCTGGCAACGAGTTGCAGCAACGCCTGCACGGCGTGCAGATGAATATACTCAAGCTCAACCAGGCCCACGAGCGCAGTGCGGAGCGCACCATGCAGATCGACCGCGAGATGCAGGAGGTGGCTGACCTGCTGGGTGGCGAGCAGCGCCAGCAACTCGCCATCGACGAACAGATGGCGACGCTGCGCGAGCAGAACGCTGCTTTCCATAGCCAGGTGGATGAGGCGCAGCGCCATGCCAATGCCCAGGATGCCGCATTGCGCGAGCAGCGCAGCCGGGCGCAGCAGGCGCAACATGCCTTGCAGGAAGCGCGCTTCTTCGCCAAGACCTGCACGGAAAAGATCGCCGACCTGCAGCACAATATCCAGCAACTTGCCGAGGCTTTGGCTCAGTTCGAACAGAACCTGATCCAGCTGCGGGCAGATCTGTCGGGCAGCGAGGACGAGACCGCCGGGCAGCAGTTGCAGACGGCATTGCAAGCGCGCCAGACCTGCGAGCAGGCTCTGGCCTCGGCACGCAACATTCTGGAAAATGCCACGGTCAATCTGCAAAAATCCGAACAGGAGCGCCTCGCCTGCGAGCACAAGCTTAATCCGCTGCGCGACAAGCTTAACGAATTGACGCTCAAGGAGCAGGAGGCGCGCCTGCATTTCGAGCAGTGGGCGGAACAGTTGCAGGGCGTCGACGAACAAGTGTTGTTGCCGCTGCTGGAAAAAGGCAATAACCGGCCGAATGTGTTGCTGAGCGAATTGAACCGCCTGAATGCGGACATCGAGGCATTGGGGGCGGTGAACCTTGCGGCGCTTGAAGAATTGCAGACTGCTACCGAACGCAAAGCCTATCTGGATGCGCAGGCAAAGGATCTGAACGAAGCGATGGCGACGCTGGAAGAGGCGATCCGCCGCATCGACAAGGAATCACGGGATCTGTTGATGGACACCTATAACCGGGTCAATCAGCATCTGGCGGAGATGTTCCCGGTGCTGTTCGCCGGCGGTGAGGCGCGCCTGGTGCTGACCGGCGATGAGATACTGGATAGCGGAGTGCAGGTGATGGCACAGCCTCCGGGCAAGAAGAACAGCTCGATACATCTGTTGTCCGGCGGGGAAAAGGCGCTGACCGCAATCGCGCTGGTGTTCTCGCTATTCCAGCTCAATCCCGCGCCATTCTGTCTGCTCGACGAAGTGGACGCGCCGCTGGACGATACCAACACCGAGCGGTTGTGCGCACTGATCAGGAAAATGGCGCAACACACCCAGTTCGTGTTCATCAGTCACAACAAGATCACGATGGAACTGGCGCAACAACTGGTCGGCGTGACGATGCAGGAGAAGGGCGTCTCAAAAGTCGTCGCGGTGGATATCGAGGAAGCGCTGCGGATGCGCGAACCGCTGGTCGCCTAGCAGTTATTCTGGGGCTATTTGCAGTGTTTGCCGATGTCCTGCTGGGTTTTGGCGATGCGTTGCTGGCGTTGTTCGTCGTCAAGGTAGGAGCGTTCGCCGTTGGCATCGATCTGCGCTATGCGCATGCCTTCCTGCAAAGCTTTCAGGCTTAGTTTGGCCTGGTCGCAGTAGTCTTTGCCGGCCTCTTTGCTGGCCTGTTCCTGGGCGGCCTTGCCGGCGGCTTCTTTCTTTGACTGTTGCGCCTTTCTTAATTCCGCCTCGCGCTCCGCAATGGTTTTGGGCGCGGCAGGCTCGCTTGAAGCGGCCGTTCCGCTTGCATCCGGGGAATCCATGGAATCGGAAGATGTACGCAGTTTCTTGATGTTCGCGTTGATGGGGGGTGGCTGATCCGAATAATGGACCTGGTTGTTTTCATCCACCCATTTGTTGACTTCGGCAAAGGCGTTGATACCGAACATCATCAATAAGACCATCAGGCTATTTTTCATGGTTAGGCCCCCAACACTTGCATTTGCGTTGATAAGAGTAGTCGATGCGGCAAATTCAGTAGTAGAATTCAAAAGTAAAGTTCCACCAGATGTCTGCGCAAGTCTAGCATACGAAAATATGATTGCGGTCTCATGGAATGAGTCCGGAAGACAGTCTCAATCTCAGGATCAAGGAGAGCAGGGTATGACGAAAGGCGAGCAAGTTGTGGCCGGAAGCCCCAACTACTACGATGTTGAGCAAAACGGCGGGTTGGTATTGAAGTTGTTCACTGCTTACTACCGCACCAGCAATCATTCAGGGAAGATCTACGACGAGTCCCCCAATTTTTTTCTGGTCAAACCCCAGGTTCTGGAAGGCCACGATATAGCCACGCGCAGTTCCGATAAATTGTTGCTGGAAGACTGCATTCAGCGTGCCAAGGCGCGCGGAGGTTACATCGGTGTGTCCAAGCATCGCAATCCGAAATTGGGCTATTACTGGCTGGAATTGTCGGCGATGCCGTTCATGATGGGCGACGCGGTGAGCAAGGATAACAAGGGCGAGTTCTTTTATATCCTCACCAAATTCATCGAGTACACCAGGCAGAATCCGAAAATATACGGGGATCTGACCGCCGAGATGGAATCGGATCGGGACATCGCACTGATGCTCGCCGGGATCAACAAAATGGCCGATCGCCTCAGCATATCACTCAATATCTATCCGGAAAAAATGCTGGTTTCCTACAATCCGAATTGGCCGGTGACCGAGGTCAAAAAACTGCTCCACTCGCTCAAGGAGAACGACCAGGACTGGTGCGAGGTGTTCTTTGAATACTTGATCTATGTGATGGGCAAGAAGACTTAACAGGGTGTTGAAAAACTACTGCGAGGCGATGATGCTGCGTTGGAAACCGTCGAAAAATGCTCATTTACTATGTGTAAACTCCGCTTTTTCGCCGGTTTCCGCCTTGCCTGATCGCCTCTCGCTACGTTTTTCAACACCCTGTTAAAGCATGAAACCGTGAAACGTGAAACGAAAGACCTCAAAACCAAACCCCTCAAAACCAACCCCCTCCCAGCCTCCCCTTGTCAGGGGAGGAGCTACCTGCCTCCCCCTGACAAGGGGGACTGAGGGGGTTGGTTTTGACGTTTCACCCTTCACCCTTCACCCTTCACCCTTCACCGCTCATCACCTTCAGCAGCACCAGCACCGCACCGCTGCCGCCCTGTTTGGGCGCCGCATCGCAATATCCCAGTACCTGCGGAAGCTGGGTCAGCCAGTGGCGCGTGAGTTTGCGCAACACCGCTTCTCCGCTTCGGCTGTTTGTTCCCTTGCCATGTATCACCAGCACGCAGCGCATCTCGCGCTGCGTCGCTTCGTGCATGAACTCCTGCAACAGTTTTCGCGCCGCTTCACGGTTGTTGCCATGCAGGTCGAGGCTGTCCTGAACCGGCCACACACCGCGCCGCAGCTTGCGCAAGGCCATGCGCGACAATCCATTGCGCAAATATTCTGCCGGGGCGTCTTCACCCGCGAAATCGGACAGGGTATCGGGTATAGCCTGTGCCGGTGCAGCAGGGCGCAGCAAAGGAAGGCACGGCTTTTTTTGCGGTTTGATGCGGTTTTGCTCCGCCAGAGGTTTCACCTCGCCGACCGTCGCGCGGAACAGCGCGGCATCGGCCGGTGCGATCTGGTCAGGTGGATTTTGCGTAGACTTCTTCACAATGCTCCCGCTTTTTGACAGATGACAGCAAGCCCGGTAACAGTGCAGATTTCTTTCTAAGGAAAAGTTAAATTATTGAGGATTACATATTTGAAGACAGAGTCTCCGCATCTCGTAGGTCGGGCTACGCCCGACGCGGCGG
>DATBWQ010000054.1:0-6315 GCA_036514695.1 Gallionella sp.
GCCTATTGCGACTGGGAGCGCTACAAGGAGTTCAAGGCGACGATGCACGAAGCCGCTTTCGAACTGATCGAGATCCCGCATGTGCGCCAGTCCGGCAAGAACTCGGCCGATATCCGCATGGTCGTGGATGCGCTGGACCTCTGTTACACCAAATCCCATGTGGACACCTTCGTCATCATCAGCGGCGATTCGGATTTCTCGCCGCTGGTGTCCAAGCTGCGCGAGAACGACAAGTACGTCATCGGGATAGGCGTGAAGGACTCGACCTCGGACCTGTTGAGCGCCAATTGCGACGAGTTCATCTTCTATGATGATCTGGTGCGCGCGCAGGAAGCGAAGCAAAAACGCGCCGAGAAGAAGGTGCCGGTGAAAGCCGCAGAGGGCAAGGCCAAACCGTCGCCCGCAAAGGGTGATGAAGACAAGCGCCAGGAAGCGCTCGATTTCATCGTCGAGACCGTAGAAGCATTGATCGCCGAGCGCGGCTCCGATGAAAAGATATGGGGCTCGATGGTCAAGACCACCATGCAAAGGCGCAGGCCGGGTTTCACCGAGTCCTCCTACGGCTATCGCTCTTTCAAGGAGTTGGTGGAGGACGCACAGAGACACAAACTGCTGATGGTGGTGCGCGACGAAAAGTCGGGGCAGTACACGATACGGTTGCCGGCGGTTGAATAGAGTGTAGAAATGGATGTCACCGTGCCCGCTTATCGCCCGATCAAACCCGTGTATATCCGCCAGTTCCTGTTGCTGGTGGATGCCGTAATGGAGACAAAGAAATGACCACTGCGACCGTCAAAAAAATCAGAAACGTCAAACCGCCCTATCCATTTGAGGCGTATTCCCACATCATCAGCCAACTGCAAAAGGAAGACGGCGGCGGGTTCTTGATCACCTTCCCCGACCTCCCCGGCTGCATGTCGGATGGAGCAACCGAAGCCGAGGCTGTTGCCAACGGCAAGGATGCGTTCAAGGCGTGGGTGTCAGCGCGCAAAGATGCGGGTAAAGAGATTCCCGCACCGTTCTACCGCCCCGACACCGTGCCGGAAGCATCCGGCAAGTTCGTCACGCGCCTGCCCAAATCTGTTCATGCCAAACTGGCGGAACGGGCCAAGGCCGAAGGCGTGAGCCTAAACACCTTGGTGCTGGCGTATGTGGCAGAGGGGCTGGGGCGGAAGGCGGCTTAGAAAACAATTTGACACTGACCCTTTAAACCTAATGTGAATACATTGGTGTTGGCGTATGTGGCGGAGGGGCTGGGGCGGAAGGCGGCTTAGAAAACAATGCGAACCCGACCCTATTAACCCCAGTGTTCACTGGGGAATATGTATGAAAATGGTTTGGGCGTCGAACCAGACCTTTATGAGGCTGTTAAATGGTTTCGCCTTGCAGCAGAAGAAGGTAATCACCCATACGCTCAGCATAAGCTCGGGGTAGCTTATGCGAAAGGTCAAGGCTTGGAACAGAACTATCAGGAGGCAGTTAAGTGGCACCTCCTCGCCGCAGAGCAAGGAAATGACATGGCGATGCTACACTTGGGGCGGATGTATCTCTATGGAGAGGGTGTTGCACAAGATTCCATTCGCGCACGCATGTGGTTCCTTCTGGCGGCAGCAAGAGGTAACAAGGCTGGACAAGACATTATTCTCATGACTGACAACCACATGACGCCTGAAGAAATCAAGGAAGCTGAAGACTTAGCGCAAAGCTGTATGAACAACAACTATCAAGACTGCAGCGCGGAGGCAACGCCCGATAACGATGATTCCGAGATAACCGCGCATGAGCATCAAGAAATTGCGGAGCGAAGTGTTGTGAACGCGATAGCTGTCGTTGGCCTTAGATATTTACAAGACCAAGACTATGTTAATGCAGCGGTATGCCTTGGCGATGCAGCCGAACAAGGTTTAGCGGAGGCTCAATACTCTCTTGGGTGGATGTATTATTACGGTCAATATTTTGCGCAAGATTATGCAATGACAATAAAGTGGTGGCACAAAGCTGCGGAACAGAACTATGGAGATGCGCAGTACAACCTTGGAATAATGTATTCCCAAGGACTAGGCGTTTCGCAGGACTATGTACAGGCAGCGGAATGGCTTTGCAAGGCAGCTGAACAAGGTTTCCCAAATGCGCAGTACAACCTTGGGCTTATGTATTTAAGAGGTCAAGGTGTTGCGCAAGATAGCGAGCAGGCACACCACTGGATCAGCCTGGCTGCAGCGTCTGGCGACAATCTCGCAATAGAGACACTTGATTTGCTGGCACGACAATAACCGTTGAACCGAGTGCCATGAGGGGTAGAGTAGGATAAATGCCTAACCCTGCATTCGAGAGGGACTGCGCAAAAACTCGCAGCCCCTCATTTGAACGTTGAAGTTCTGCTTTCTTGCTTTTGCTATAACCGCTTAGTGTCGGGAGCTGTACTTGGTGAATGGCGGGTATAGGGTAGCGTAATAACAAGTTTGCTTGACAGCGATTGGTTGGGGTTGATCATTGAATAAGTTCACACTCTGATCTCGTGGCAAGTTCATAACCAAACCGATAGTCCCTAAATGCTATAATCCGCGCCTCTCTAACGGGCATGGCGATGATGCCAACCCTGATATATAACTTGCTGCCCGCTTCCCCCACCCCAACCCTCCCCCAGAGGGAGAGGGGACAAACGAATCGCTGCGCGAATTTTACGATTACTGGTGCTGTTTCATGTCTGCCGTATTGAATTTCAAATCCCATTTGTCCGAATTGTTTGCTCAGGCTTTGCGCGAGGTGGCTCCCGGCGCAGCACAGACCGAGATTCTCATCGAGCGTCCCAAGCAGGCGTCGCATGGCGATTACGCCTGCAGCGTGGCGATGCAGCTCGCCAAGCCGCTGCGCAAATCTCCGCGCGACATCGCGCACGCCTTGATCGCCGCGTTGCCTGCTTCCGATGTGGTGGAAAGAGTGGAGATCGCCGGGGCGGGCTTCATCAATGTGTTCATCACCGCTGCCGCCAAACAAACGGTGGTCGGGACGGTGTTGCAGGCAGCGGGTGAATATGGCCGCGGGACACTGGGTGCGGGCCGCAAGGCGCAGGTCGAATTCGTTTCGGCCAATCCAACCGGCCCGTTGCATGTGGGGCACGGGCGCGGCGCAGCCTACGGCGCGAGTCTGGCGAATGTGCTGGATGCGGCCGGTTACAGGGTTTCGCGCGAATACTATGTGAACGATGCCGGGCGGCAGATGGACATCCTCGCGCTGTCCACCTGGCTGCGCTATCTGGAGTTGCACGGCGCAAAGCTGGTCTTTCCGGGCAATGCCTATCAGGGCGGCTATGTGCGTGACATGGCGCAACAGGTGAAAGCCGCGCATGGCGCGAAATACCTGCGCACCGCGGATGAAATTATGCACAGCGTGCCGCCGCTGCCGGATGCGGCGCGCGATGACAAGGAAGCGGCGCAAGAGCGCGATGCGCATCTTGACGCGCTGATCGCCAACTGCAAGAAATTGCTGGGCGAGGATTATGCCTACATCCACAACCACGCGCTGACTGAGCAACTGGGTGATTGCCGCAACGATCTGGCCGAGTTCGGTGTGCATTTCGACGAGTGGTTTTCTGAACAGTCGCTGTTCGATGCAGGGATGGTGGCGCGCGTGGTGGAAACGCTGAAACGCAACAAGCATCTGTATCAGCAGGACGGCGCGTGGTGGTTCCGCTCAACCGGATTCGGCGACGAGAAGGATCGCGTGGTGCAGCGCGACAACGGGCTGTACACCTACTTCGCCTCCGACATCGCTTATCACTTGAACAAGTATGAGCGCGGCTTCGACCGCATCATCAACATATGGGGCGCGGACCACCACGGTTATATCGCGCGGGTCAACGGTGCGCTCAAGGCGCTGGGGTTGGACAGTGACAGGCTCACCATCGCGCTGGTGCAATTCGCGGTGCTGTATCGCAACGGCGAGAAAACATCGATGTCCACACGCAGCGGCGAGTTCGTCACCCTGCGTGAATTGCGCAACGAGGTCGGCAACGACGCGACGCGTTTTTTCTATGTGATGCGCAAGAGCGACCAGCATCTGGATTTCGACCTGGATCTGGCCAAATCGCAGAGCAACGAAAATCCGGTGTACTACGTGCAATACGCCCACGCCCGCGTGCACAGCGTGCTGGCGCAATGGGACGGGGAACGTGCGAGCCTGCTCAATGCGGACTTCAAGTTGCTGGACAGCGACTATGAGAAAGCTTTGCTGCAGCAACTGATCGATTACCCGCAAGTGATCGAAAACGCCGCGCTGGATCTGGCTCCGCACATGATCGCTTTTTACCTGAAGGATTTGGCGGCGGATTTTCATAGCTACTATAATGCTTCGCGTTTTCTGGTCGAGGATGAAGCGCTCAAGTTAGCGAGATTGGCGCTGATTGCCGCAGTCGCGCAAGTGATGCGCAACGGCCTGGCTTTGCTTGGAGTGAGCGCGCCGGAAAAAATGTAAAAGCCTTTGGATATTTCCTTAATCACGAATTGGAACAGGTAGAACATGAGCAGCAACACAGGCAACAGATCCGCAGCGCCGCGTAAAGGGGGGAATCCGCTGATGGCCGGTATTCTCGTTGGCATGGTCATCGGTGTGTGCCTGGCTGCCGGATTGGCGTGGTATTTGATGAGATCACCCACTCCCTTTTTGCAAAAGGCGCCGTTGGCAAACAAGCTGCCTGCGGGTTCCGCCCCGCAGAACCCGTCCGCCGGGGCTTCGGACCCAGGCGAGAGCAGCGGCAAGCCGCGTTTTGAGTTCTATAAGGTGCTGACCGACAAGCAGGACAGGACCAGCATCGCCCCGGCCATACCTGCCGACAAACCGAAGGCTGCAGACCACAAGCAGGCTGCCGGCTATGAACCGCATCTGCTGCAGGCTGGCTCATTCCAGAATGCCGATGATGCCGAAAAACACAAGGCCAGGCTCGCGCTACTGGGTGTCGAGGCCAATATCCAGAGCGCGACCATCCCCGATAAAGGTGTATGGTATCGTGTGCGTTTGGGGCCATACAAAACTGAGGACGAGTTGAATCGTGCCCGCGGTTTTTTGAAACAAAATGGAGTGGAGAGCACTCCAATCCGGGCGCAATAAGCTTATGGGAACCTCCAAAATCCGGATTTCATCCCAACTGCTGCGTTGCGTAATAAATTTAGTTCCGGCCAACCTAAAGGTTACCCTACACTGAAACTTCGTTTTCTTGCTTACATATTACCCAATATGCGGCGCTGAGAAGTGGGGTAAGCAGGCAATCCGCGAAGCGGATGCTTGCAAATTTCTTCCGCGCCTTGCATTTGGGCGAACTCTGAATTTTTGAGGCACCCATATTTTTCATTTTTATAGGAGGAGCACTACGTGAACAAATTTACCAAAGGTTTGTTGATGGCGGCAGCACTTTTAGTCAGCGGCGCGGCGTTCGCCGCTGCGGAGTTGGGCAAGGATTACAAATTGTTGAACCCGTCGCAGCCGACCGGCAGCAAAAAGATTGAGGTACTGGAATTTTTCTTTTACGGATGTTCGCACTGTTTCGATCTGCACCCCCCGCTGAGCGCGTGGGAGAAGACCATGCCCAAGGATGTGGAACTGACGTACGTGCCGACCATTTTCCGCGACTCCATGGAGCCGATGGCGCGCACGCTCTACGCGCTGGAAAGTATCGGCCAGTTTGATAAGTTGCACGATGCGCTTTATCGCGCATGGAACGTGGACAAGGCGCAACTTTTTGATGAGGCCTCCATCAGCGACTTCGTAGCCAGGCACGGCGTGGATAAAGCGAAGTTCTCCTCCGCTTACAATTCGTTTTCGATGCAAAGCAAGGTAACGCGCGCCAAGCAAATGGTACGAAGCTATGGCATCAGCGGCACTCCTACTCTGGTGGTGGACGGCAAATACATGATATCCGGCTTGTATCCTGAGGATACCATCCGTGTGTTGAACGAGGTGGTTGCGATGGCACGCAAGGCAAGGTCCGGCCGCAAGTAAAGCCGGCTGCGTCCCTCGCTACGCTCTCCCCGCAATCGGGAGAGGGGGAACACTGTATTACCAGTGTTGCAGGTTTTCGCGGGCTGCAAGGTGCGAGCGCCTACTCTGTGCCGGATATACGATCGATGGTTTGTCAACGCACCACGCAGCCGCGCGTTAATGGCTAGCGTCTCACAGCTACTCTAGCAGTCTGTTGAATTTATCAACTCGCGTCGAAAAATGAACATTTTTGGGGGTGCTTCTACCCTTCACCAGTTACTAAAAATCGCTTGTAGCGCGTTCTGAGAGGTCGATATTTTTGGTAACTCTGTAAGGCCGATA
>DATBWQ010000055.1:0-18789 GCA_036514695.1 Gallionella sp.
GGGGGGGGGGGGGGGGGGGGGGTAGCTTACCAGCATGAACGTTCCTCCTGGAAGGTTGTGGTGGGCGCAGGCAGATGAAGCAAAAACCGCTTTGCCGCTACCGGCTAAAACCAACAGTTATTTACCGGGTCGAAATTTACAGCAAATTTTGAATTTGAGCAAAATCATTGTGAATGGCGCGGCAAAGAGGCTGAGTATTGAAGGCGCATCGAATCTGATGTGACTTGCGGTTCCAAAATGCGCCCGAAAAGTGCGCATTTCAAAATCCATCGCCGATACCACGCGACCAGAATCGATCCTCATGTCGATTCACGCCCAAGCGTCCAGTCTGAAAATGACCCGATTGATTCTACCCCTTCATGTAAATCCCCAAGTCATACGCAATAATCTTGGTTTTATGTCGAGTTTTGCGTATGATCTGGGAATGGCTTCCCTTGAACAATTTGTCGATGACCGACTTATCCACGGTCGCGCCCACTTCTCCCGCGAAGAGGCGCTGACCGCGCTCGACCAGAAGCCGGAAGCTCTGGCTGCCGCCATTACTCGTCTGATGAAGAAACACAGACTAGCGAGTCCACGCCACGGCTTCTATCTCATCCTGCGTCCCGAAGACCAGATTGCTGGTGCCCCCGACCCTGTGCGCTGGATCGATCCATTGATGAAGCACCAAGGACTCGACTACCGCATCTCACTGCTGCGTGCGGCGGCCTTCCACGGCTCATCGCACCAGGCAGCCATGGTCTTCCAGGTGGTCGTGCCCAAGCAGTTGCGCGACTTCGAAATTGGCCGCCACCGCCTCCAGTTCATCTACCAGACACCCAAGGTCTTCGCGCGGGTCAATCAGACCGATCACCTCGACGAGATGAAGAGCGATGCCGGCTTCGCCAAGGTGGCCGGTGTCGAGCTGACGCTGCTGGACTGCGCCCGCTACTTTCACAAGGCGGCAGGCATCAATGGCGTCGCGCAGATCGCAAAGGACATCGGCGCCAAGGCCGATCCGCGCGCGCTCGCGAAGGCCGCCACCGCCTACGAGAACTCGTCCGTGCGTCGGTTGGGCTACCTGCTCGACCATGCGGGTCACGTGCGCCAAGCCAATGCGCTGGAACCCTTCGTCAAGAAGGCTAAAACGGCGGTGCCACTGGACCCTTCTGTCAAACCTCTGATCGAGTCTCTTGACGAACTTCACGAAAAAAACGCCAAGTGGAAGCTCGTGATCAATGAACCCGTGGAGATCGATTTTTGATTCCCAGCTCATACATCCAGGCCTGGAGCGTGAAGGCACCCTGGCCCGGTGCGCGGCAGGTCGAACAGGACCTGATCATCTGCCGCGCGCTGTGCGACCTGTTCAATGCGCCGGCACTGAACGGCAAGATCGCCTTCCGTGGCGGCACCGCCATCAACAAGCTGTTGTTCAAGCAACCACTGCGCTATTCGGAAGACATCGACCTCGTGCAGACACAGGCCGAGCCCATCGGCACGACGGTCGATGCGATCCGAGATGCCTTGTCATGGCTCGGCAAGTGCAACCGGGAGCAGGCCGGGCACTCGATGCATCTGGTGTTCAAGTTCAGGCCCGAGGCCGATGCACAGGCGACGCTGAAGCTCAAGGTCGAGATCAACACCCGCGAACACGGCAGCCTGTTCGGCATCAAGCCGTATCCCTTCGCGGTGGAAAGCGACTGGTATCAGGGCAAGACCCAGATTGCGTCATTCGAGCCAGAAGAACTGTTCGGCACCAAGCTGCGCGCGCTGCTACAGCGGCGCAAGAACCGCGATCTGTTCGATCTGCATCACGGACTTGAACAACTCGCGCTGGATACAGGCAAGCTCATCGCGTGCTTCGATTATTACCTGACACTCGAAGGCAATCTGATCACTCGCGCCGTGGCCGAGCAGCGCATGCTGGAAAAACTCACGCGCAGCCTGACCGAGGACATCGCGCCGTTGCTTCCAGCCGGTGTCCGTTTCAATGACGACGATGCGATGCAGGCCTTCGAGCGAGTCTGGAAGGAGCTGATCGCACTCATCAAAGGCGATGCGTGGAAGCTGACCGACAAAGTGCTCGATGATCTGCGAACAAAGAAATATCCCGGCCTGCTGAGCCGATAGTGGAGACGCCATAAATCTGGTGAACCTGACAATTTCGCTTTTCCGGTCTTGCGACAATGTGACCAAAAAAACAGTGCGATGGCATGTAAAGCAAATCGGACAAATCCTGTGGCATCGAACGCTGGCGCAGCCATCATTTTTCTCCCTGATGATACAAAACCCGCCTTCGGCTAACTCAACAACAAGTTCGGTGTTATGTCCGGCGAGAGTGACATAAAAACGCGCTTGCCTGACCACCCCTGACGCGCAGTTTAGCCCTGTCTATAACAATGTCATGGGTAGCTGACGAAGGGCAATGAATAGCGGACAAACTGGAACTTTCAGTTGCAGCAGGCTCAATCGGGAGATAGGCCGAATGTCAGTCCTTCTCCAGCGCCGTCTGTTGTATCCTGATCAACTCGGCGATACCGTCTTTCGCCAGTTCCAGCAGGATATCCATCTCTTCACGGCTGAAGGCATGCCCTTCCGCAGTACCCTGCACTTCGACGAAATGTCCGCTGCCCAGCATCACCACATTCATGTCGGTATCGCATTCGGAGTCTTCCAGGTAATCCAGATCCAGCACCGGCGTGCCATGGTGGATCCCGACGGAGATCGCGGCGATGTAATCCCTGAGCGGGGATTCCTTGATCAGACCCTTGCTGAGCAATTCTCTGACCGCATCGTACAGCGCCACGAAAGCGCCGGTGATGCTGGCGGTGCGGGTGCCGCCGTCGGCCTGGATCACGTCGCAATCGATCTGGATGGTGCGCTCACCCAGTTTCTTCAGATCGACCACGGCGCGCAGGCTGCGTCCGATCAACCGCTGGATTTCCTGGGTGCGGCCGGATTGCTTGCCCTTGGCGGCTTCGCGGTTCATGCGCTCGCCGGTGGAGCGCGGCAACATGCCATATTCCGCCGTGACCCAGCCTTCGCCGCTGCCTTTTTTATGCAGCGGCACGCGTTCTTCGACACTGGCGGTGCAGATGACTCTGGTGTCGCCGCACTCGATCAGCACCGAGCCCTCGGCATGTTTGATATAGCTGCGGGTGATGCGTATCTCACGCAACTGGTTGGGCAATCTTTGGCTGGGGCGCATGACTGATATTCTAAAAAATGAAGGATATAGGGCGGTTAAATATTATGAGATTGCCAGGATGCGGCAAACCGGCTTGGCGGTATCGTGAGCAATTTCCCCGCGACCCCAACGCATCACCGCGCCGGTGATGTTGTCCGAACGCCCGCTTTCGCGCTCCAGGGCACGCGTAATCAGATCATCCAGCGCAGCCGGCACCTGACGAGAGGAGAAAGATTCGACCAGTTCCTTGTCGGTGAACGGTCCCCACAGACCATCGCTGGCGAGCAACAGGATATCGCCGGATTGTAGCGCAAGCGGCCCGCCCGGCTCCATATAATATATGTCGTCGGAACCGCCCAGACAATTGGTGATCTGGTTGCGATGCGGGTGGACACGCGCCTCTGCGGCGCTGATCACGCCAGAATCGAGCCACTGTGACACCACCGAGTGGTCGCGCGTCCTGGTCAGCACAGCGCCATCGCGCAGCAGGTAGAGACGGGAATCTCCGGCGTACCCCCAGTACAATTTTTCGTCCTGTACCAGAGCGGCCACGCACGTCGATCCCGGAAAACCACCCAATCCCATTTCGTGTGAGAAATCCACGATGCGTTGGTGTGCGATCCTCATGGTATCAGCAAGAAACTTCATCGGATCCGAAATATGCGGTTGCGTGTGCTGGCAAAACGAATTGACGAACGTATCGATGATCGCCCCCGCAGCCAACTCGCCTTTCAGGTGCCCGCCCATGCCATCCGCCAGCACCAATAACAAAGCGTCGCTGCTGTAGGCATAAGCGACACGATCCTGATTGAATTTGCGATTGCCGATGTGACTGGCCTGGTGTATCGAGAAGTTCATGGGAGTACGGGCTGCATCCGATAATTCTACAGGGTGCAATCGTAATATAATGCGCCGCTCCAGCACAGCTTTTTATTCGAGGGTCTTTTACGATGATTCTGAGCATGACCGGCTATGCCACCGCCAGCGCCGAACTCGACAGCGGTTCATTGACGCTGGAACTGCGCGCCGTAAACCATCGCTATCTCGACATTCAGTTGCGCATGGCCGATGAGTTGCGCGGCTTCGAGGGCATGCTGCGCGAAGCAATCACAGCGCAGTTGCAGCGCGGCAAGGTGGAGTGCCGC
The DNA here is from genome assembly GCA_036514695.1 of Gallionella sp. GTDB lineage: Bacteria > Pseudomonadota > Gammaproteobacteria > Burkholderiales > Gallionellaceae > Gallionella. The sequence continues at coordinate 4,312 of DATBWQ010000055.1, forward strand.
ATCAACTATGCCGCGCGATCCGCGCAAACCGCCGCCGCACTGAATCGCGATTTGCTGCAACAGCTCGCCGCGTGGAACAAGGAAGTACAGGCGGCGCTGCCGGATGCGTGTTCCCTGAGCGTGGCCGATGTGCTGCGCTGGAACGGTGTGCTGGAATCGCCCGGCGCTTCTGCCGACGAGCTGCGCGCCACCCTGCTCGACTTGCTGCAAACCGTGTTGCAGGAATTTTCCGCCGCGCGTGCCCGCGAAGGCGAAAAAACCAGGGAGTTTCTGCTGCAGCGCGTGGAGAAGATCGAGGCGCTGCGCAACGGCGTGATGCCGCATGTGCCTGCCGCGATCGCCGCCTATGAGCAAAAGCTCACCGCACGCCTGCGCGAGGCGGTGAAGAATGCCCCGGCGCAGGATGCCGGGACACAGGGTATCAGCGACGAGCGCATCCGCCAGGAGATCACGTTATTCGCCGGCAAGATCGACGTGGATGAGGAACTGTCCCGGCTTGCCAGCCATCTCACCGAAATGCGCCGCATCCTCGCCCACGGTGGCGCGGTTGGCAAGCGGCTGGATTTTTTGATGCAGGAACTGAACCGGGAAGCCAACACGCTCGGCTCAAAATCGGTAGACGCGGAAGTATCGCGCAGCGCGATGGAAATGAAGATCCTGATCGAGCAGATGCGCGAACAAATTCAAAACCTGGAATAAACCAGGAAAAACCAATAGGCGATTTATCGTGGAGAATTCGCTCAAAACCAAGATCCCTCACGGAGCCTGCCCTGAGCGAAGTCGTAGGGTTCGAGATGACAACGTCCTGTCATTTCGACCGAAGGGAGAAATCTTTCTTCGTTCATGCACTCGTGCGATCTAATGGATTATTTGGAGTAAATCATGTCGGGAAATCTGTTTGTCATAAGCGCGCCATCCGGTGCGGGGAAAACCAGCCTGGTGCAAGCCCTGCTCAACATCAATCCGCAAATCGACATGTCGGTCTCCTACACCACGCGCGATCCCCGTCCCGGCGAGCATGACGGCAAGGATTATCATTTCGTCAGCCGCGAGACTTTTCTTGCCATGGCGAAGCGCGGCGAGTTTCTGGAAAGCGCCGAGGTCTATGGCAATCTTTACGGGACTTCACAAACCTGGATCAACCACGAAAACACCCGGGGACGGGACATTCTGCTGGAGATCGACTGGCAAGGCGCGGCGCAGATTCGCGGCCTGTTTCCCGAATGCATCAGCGTGTTCATCCTTCCCCCGTCGCTGAAAGCGCTGGAGGAACGCCTGAAAAAGCGCGGCAAGGACAATGATGCGGTGATCGCCAAGCGCATTGCAGCAGTTCGGCAGGATGTCGCCCATGTCGCCGAGTTCGATTATGTTATCATCAACGACAACCTGAACGAGGCCTTGCGCGAACTCAATTCGGTGGTGCTTTCCGCCAAGCTGCGCTGCGCGAGGCAATTGGCCCGACATCAGGATTTGATCAACCAATTACAGAACCCGGAGTAAATCATGGCACGCATTACCGTTGAAGAATGTCTGACGCAGATACCGAACCGCTTCGAACTGACACTGGTCGCCGCATATCGCGCCCGCCAGTTGTCCAATGGCGCAACTCACCTGGTGGAAAACAGCAAGGACAAGCCTACCGTCATCGCGCTGCGTGAAATCAGCGAAGGCAAGGTGGGCAAGGAAATACTCAATCGCGGCCAGGCTTAATAAACGTGATTACAAATGGCCGATGCAGATCTACTGATAGAGGAGCTCTCCGCCTACCTTAAGCCGAAGGATGTTGAACACGTCCGTGTGGCGTTCGAATTCAGCCGTGCCGCGCATCAAGGCCAGATGCGCCAGTCCGGCGATCCATATATCTCCCATCCGATCGCCGTTGCGCGCATCCTGGCCCCGCTTCACATCGATGTGCAGGCGATCATCGCCGCACTATTGCACGACGTGGTGGAAGACACCGAGGTCACCACCGGACAGGTCGCGGAAAAATTCGGCAAGCCGGTTGCAGAACTGGTCGAGGGGCTGAGCAAGCTGGACAGGATCCAGTTCGAGACCCGCGAAGATGCCCAGGCGGAGAACTTTCGCAAGATGCTGCTGGCAATGGCGCGCGACGTGCGCGTCATTCTCATCAAGCTGGCCGACCGGTTGCATAACATGCGCACGCTGGAATCCATGGCACTCGGCAAACGCGAGCGCATCGCCCGCGAGACCATGGAAATCTACGCGCCGATCGCCAACCGGCTGGGCCTGAACGACATCTACCGGGAATTGCAGGATTTAGGTTTCAAGCATTTGCATCCCAACCGCTATGCGGTGCTGTCCAAGGCGCTCAAAGTCGCGCGGGGCAATCGCCGCGAAGTGCTCGGCAAGATACTCGACACAATACGCCAACGGCTCGCCGAACATCACATCGAGGCGGAAGTCACAGGCCGCGAAAAGAACATTTACAGCATCTACAAGAAGATGCAGAGCAAATCACTGGCCTTTGCCGAGGTGCTGGATATATACGGCTTTCGTGTATTGGTGAATGATTTTGCTTCCTGCTATGTGGCGATGGGCGTGCTGCATGGTTTGTATAAACCGATCCCGGGCAAGTTCAAGGATTACATCGCCATCCCAAAAGTGAACGGTTACCAATCGCTGCACACCACGCTGTTCGGTCCTTTTGGCACGCCTATCGAGATCCAGATACGCACCCACGATATGCACCGGATCGCCGAAGCCGGTGTCGCCTCGCACTGGCTGTACAAGAGCAGTCACGATTCGATCAACGACCTGCACAAAAAGACCCATCAATGGCTGCAGGATCTGCTGGAAAGCCTGAGCCAAAGCAGCGATTCCTCGGAATTTCTGGAGCACCTCAAAGTGGATCTGTTCCCCGATGAAGTGTATGTGTTCACGCCCAAAGGCAGGATACTTTCGCTGCCGCGCGGCGCGACAGGGGTGGACTTTGCCTATAGCGTCCATACCGACATCGGCAACCGCTGCATCGCCGTGAAGGTGAACCATGAGTTGGTGCCATTGCGCACCGAGCTCAGGAATGGCGATCTCGTGGAAGTGGTCACCGCATCACACGCCAAACCCAATCCGGCCTGGCTGAGTTTTGTTGCCACCAGCAAAGCGCGCAGCAACATCCGGCATTTTCTCAAGACCACGCTGTCGGGTGAATCCGCCCAACTCGGTGAACGTCTGCTCAACCAGGCTCTGCTTGCGCTGGGCGTCAAACCGCAGGACATGGATGAGGCGCACTGGAACAAGTTGCTCAGGGATACCGGCGCGAAAACACGCCAGGATATTCTCGCCGACATCGGACTGGGTCGCCGCCTCAACCTGGTTGTGGCGCGGCAACTGGCCAGCGTCGGCGAGAAGGTGTCGAATGAAGCTGCGGCTACCCCACCTATCACGATACAAGGCACGGAAGGTATGGCAGTGCAGTTCGCGCAGTGCTGCCGGCCGATTCCTGGCGACCCGATCATAGGCGTGATCAAGAGCGGGCAGGGACTGATCGTGCATACCCACGACTGCCCGACCTTGCGCCGGGGACGCAGCGGCAACGAGCAATGGCTGGATGTGGTGTGGGACAAGAACATCAACCGCCCTTTCGATGTCAGCATCAAGTTGCTGGCTGCCAATCAGCGCGGCGTGCTGGCAAAAGTCGCCGCCGCGATCGCAGAAGCAGAGGCCAACATCGAGAACATCAGCTTCACCCCTGAAGGCGAATACACTGCCCTGCAATTCACGCTGGAAGTGAATAACCGCCTGCATCTCGCCAATGTCATGCGCAGTTTGCGCAGGATACAACAAGTGGTGCGAATCATCCGGGTGAAAAACGCGCCCGGCTGACATGTGCCCGTCTGACATGCATCATGCAGTGCTGTTTTCAGGATATAATTTCCCCGCGTGTATCCGGTCAGGGAAGGTTTTGCAGCGCCGGCAAGGATTCCCCAGGAGTGATGTATGAACCTCAGTAACCGCCTGATCCCCGCCATTTGTTTATTATTTCTGTTTGGCTGCGCCGCAAAAAAACAACCCGGTGCTGATAGCCCATCAGCAAATGCCGCTGATTCCCAGCCGGCCAGGATTCAAAAGACGCCCGCCAAAAATATAAAGCCGGGTAATGAAGTCAGCGCAGTTCCGGCAGCCAGGAACAAACCTGATGGCAAAACTTCCGCTGCTCTGCCGACAGGCAGCAAGCTTGATGGCAAAATTGTCGGAACTCCGGCACCCAGGAGTAAATTTGCCAAACTGCGGCTTGGCATGTCAAAAAAACAGGTGGAAAAACTGATAGGAAAGCCTTCTGTGGAAAAATCCATCAAACCGGAGAAGACCTGGACCCCGTCTTATTTCAACAAGGACACTCCCCGCATTGAGGCCACCTACAAGCGTGAGGGACAACTTACTTTTGCAGGCACTGACAGCAGTGGAATATTGATCAGCATCGTGGTTAATCCCAAGCAGAGCGGCGGCCAGTGAACCATTGTGCGGCAGCTCAATAACCGGCGGGCAACACAAGTTATCCTTAAAGCCGTAGTTGAACCACGAAGGGCACGAAGAACGCGAAGAAAAACAATGCACCGCACAGAATACGAGCATCACCATGCCGGTGAGCTTCCAATATCACGCAACGCCATGAAAAATCTTCGTGATCTCCGTATTCTTCATGGTGAACTGAGTTTTTCAGGGTTATTCCATTTCCCGGTCAATAATGCAATATCGTAGGGCGGGCTTTGCCCGCCGGATCAGGTTGTCGGGCACAGCCCGACCTACAGATTGCTTTACTTTTAACTTGTATTCCCCGCAGTCTTGCTGCGGGGACAGCGCAGGCTGAAATAAAAAAATGGAAGTGATGTAGCCCGGATGTAGTGCAGCGAAATCCGGGGTTTGGCGGGCGTGGCCGAAGCCTGTCCTGAGCCTGTCGAAGGGTTCCCCCGGATTCCATTGCATTCCATCCGGGCTACGCCCGCTCAAGTTTTTCCGATACCCCGCGCTCTTGGCGCGGGGTAGTTCATTCAACCCAGATTGTCCATTAGGCAGAAATTCCACCCCAACCCCTCCCAACCTCCCCTTGTCAGGGGAGGGGCAGACCGGGCACTCCCCCTGACAAGGGGGAGCTGGAGGGGGTTTCGCGGCTAATGGATTATCTGGGTTCAATAGATGTATCGGCACAGTTTTCAGAAATTCCCATATTCACCTCCATAGTGCCGCAATAATTCAAGCATGGCGGACGCCTTATCCAGGGTTTCCTGATACTCCGCTTTCTCGTCTGAATCCGCTACGATGCCACCGCCCGCCCAGCCGCGTATTTCTCCGCCGGAATACACCAGCGTGCGAATCGCGATATTGGTGTCCATGTTGCCGTCGAAGCCGACATAGCCGATGGCTCCGCAGTAAACTCCGCGCCTGTTCGGCTCCAGCTGTTCGATGATCTGCATCGCGCGCAGTTTGGGTGCTCCGGTGACGGAGCCGCCCGGAAAACAATCGCGCAGCACGTCCAGTGCATCGCGCCCTGCTGCGAGCCGACCTTCCACCGTGCTGACCAGATGATGCACATTGGCAAAACTTTCCACCTCGAACAATTTCGGCGCGCGCACCGAGCCGGGCACGCAGCTTTTTCCCAGATCGCTGCGCAGCAAGTCAACGATCATCAGATTCTCCGCTCGATCTTTGGGATGATTACGCAGTTCATCGGCAAGATGCCTGTCCTGTTGCGCATCGCTGCTGCGCGGACGTGTGCCTTTGATGGGTCTGGTTTCCACCGCACCGCTTTGCACGCTGATGAAGCGTTCCGGCGAGTTGCACAGGATCTGGGCTTGCGGCAGGTTCAGAAAGGCCGCATAAGGTGCGGGATTCAGGCTGCGCAACCTCAGGTATGCTCCGAACGCATCACCCTCGGCCTTTGCGCTGAAGCGTTGCGCGAGATTGACCTGATAGCAATCACCCGATTGCAAGTAATCCCGAACTTTCGAAAAAGCAGCCGCATAACTGTCCGGCGAGAAATTTGAAGCTATGTGCCCATGCACCCGGAAAGAATCGGAAGGAAAATCCGGTTTGCTTTGCAGGCGGCGCAATATCCGAGGCAACAATTCCGCTGTCCCGGCAAAGCGTTGCTGTGACACCAGGCGCGCGCTTTGCTGCCGATGATCCAGTACCACAGCCCAATCATAGATACCGACAGCCATGTCCGGCAAATGTTCTGTTGCATGCGCGATGTCCGGCAGGGTCATCATCCGGCGCGCCAGGTCATAGCTCCAATAGCCTAGCGCGCCGCCGGCGAAGGGCACGTTCGCTATGGGCGCGACCTGATCACCCAATAGATTGCGCAACAAGACAAACGGGTCGCCATGCGCTTCTTCACCCAGCGCCAGCGTGCGCTGTGGCGCTGCGGTTACGATGTCATAGCGCGACATCCCGCAACTGTCCAACCACACCGCCCAAGGCAGATCAGCCAGCGCGGCGTAGTAGCCCGCAGCATCGGATTGGTAGGGCAGCTCGACCGAATAGAGGCTCATCGCTTAATCCTGTGTTGAACCCGAATTGTCAATTATCCTTGAAACCGCATTTGAACCACGAAGAACACGAAGACCGCGAAGAAGAACAACGGGTTATCCAAATAACTGGATTCACCTTTTGGGTGATCGTTTAATATCATGCAACTCCATGAAAAATCTTCGTGATCTCTGTGCACTTCGTGGTGAAGTGCTCTTTTTAGGATTATCAGTCCCTTATCGGTTAAATCTTCGCAATTTGTGACAATAATATATCGTAGATCAAGCACTGGCGCGGTTTTCCAAGTGAGTCTGAATCAGGTAATGTAGGGTGGAAAAGACGTAGCGTTTCCACCGATGGATTGTCTCTGAGGATTGGTGGATACGCGCTGCGCGCTTTATCCACCCTACATTTTTTGGTTCCGGCTCGCCCGGTTTGGGGAGGGAACGCCGTTGTCCGAAAAACTTTTCGGCCGGGCACCCACAGGAGCGCAACCGTTTCGACAGGATCAGGACAGGCTCGTTGCAACAAAGTCAGGCAATCTGCTATCGAGCAAGCTCGATGCGGAATTGACACCGCGATGGCTCTGGATCGCCCGGCTATAAAGCACGAACGGCCTAACGGGCAACCTGGGTTGAAGTCACAAAATTCAGGGGGCAACAAGCCCATCACAAGCCATCCGGTTTGTAATGAGGACACTTACCCGTACCAGCATAAGGCTGGTGAAACAAAAAGGCGCACGCACCAATTAGTGCGCCCAAAAAACCGAGATTACTGCGGCTAGCCCCGTACTGCCGAAGCATCTGGGGCTGCTGCCACAGCCAAAACCCGGATCAGTTCGGCTTGCCGATTCCCGGTGTAGGAAAAGGCCATGTTGCGGCCGGACGTACAGGTGCAGGAGCCGAAGGTGCTGGCATCGATGGCTTGGATACCATAGGTGCTGCCTTTTTAGCTGCTGGCTTTTTCTTGGCAGCCGGCTTTTTAGCTGCTGGCTTTTTGGCTGCTGCCTTTTTAGCTGCTGGCTTTTTCTTGGCAACGGCTTTTTTAGCTGCCGGCTTTTTAGCTGCTGCCTTTTTAGCTGCCGGCTTTTTCTTGGCAACGGCTTTCTTTGCTGCTGGTTTCTTCGCCGCTACTTTTTTAGCTGCCGGTTTCTTGGCTGCTGCTTTCTTTGCTGCTGGTTTAGCTTTCTTCTTTGCTACCATTTTGGTTCTCCTTCAGTAAAGTTAAAAAAATAACACTTACTTCTACTGCACCCCCAGCCCGCGCTTGGTTTCAAGCGGGAGCCAAAGCCTATCCCCTAAGTCCCGTAGATCCCAGGACAGCGCGCCACCGGTTTGATATTCAGCGACACGGGTTTCAAAGAAATTCTATTTTTGAGATCGATCATTTCCGCCATCCACGGGAACGGATTGATTGCCCCTGGATATAGCGCATCCATACCGATCTTCTGGCAACGGCGTTTCATGGTCACGGCCCTGGCGCGGGAACGTGTCAGCTCTTTGCGGTACAACACACTGGTGCGCGCAACGTCATGCTCGCCGGAACGCATCAACCCCAACTCGGCCCGATCATGAATGTCTTTGATGTGCATCGTCCCGCGATGCGGCTGGCGGCGCATCAGCACCGAACCATTGCGGCAAATTACTTTGTATTGATCGAACGGACTGGAAGAAGAAGATGATGAGGATGGATGGGGAACATCGCTGGTAAGCACTGGAGAAGTTGGAACGCTATCGGTAGCGGCATGCTGCATGTACGAACTCCCTTTACTATGCTGTTGACCCGAAAAATCAAAAAACACTACATCTAGTAATTTTTCACAGCGACGGAGCTAATTGTAGTAGTTAACAAAAATATTGCAAGCGAAAAGTGAGATTTTTTTATCCGGCATTGCACCGGACAACTATCCGGTAAACAAATTTCAAGGCCGCACGTCGCGCATTACAAAAATCATGGGCCAACGAATTTTTCACCCGCCAGCCAAGCGCTGCATCCCGCCTTCCAACATCGTTCTGACCGGGTATTCCGCGGCGCAAACCGGCTACAGGCCTATGTTTTGCACAATCCGGCGAGGTAGCGCGCCCAATCGAAACAAGGGCCGGGGTCGGTCTTGCGCTGCGGCGCAATATCGTTGTGGCCGGCTATACCGCATATCGGGTAGGCTGCCCGCAACGCCACGGTCAGATGATTGAGCGCGTCATATTGCGCATCGGTGAACGGCACGGCATCGCTGCCCTCCAGCTCGATGCCGAGCGAAAAATCGTTGCAGCACGGCCTGCCCTGCCAGCGGGACTCTCCCGCATGCCAGGCCCGTTTCGTACAGGGAACGAACTGGATGATCCGCCCATCGCGGCGCACCAGGAAGTGCGACGATACCTTGATCCCGGCGATGGTCTGGTAATAGGGATGGGCCGTCACATCCAGCGTGTTGGTGAACAGCCGCAGCACACCATCGCCGCCAAACTCGTTAGGCGGCAGGCTGATGCTGTGTATCACCAGCAATTCGATGGGGCCGGCAGGGCGGTCATCACAGTTCGGCGACGGGATGTATTCGCCTCCGGCCAGCAAGCCCTGCGAGTCAATCCTCATCATCGTTTCCATGCGGGGCCTTGATGCCGAGCCGCTCCATGCGGTAGCGCATGGTGCGGAACGTCAGCCCCAGCAACTTGGCGGCCGCCGTGCGATTGAATCCGGTTTGTTCCAGGGCCTCCAGCAAGGCTTGCTTCTCGACATGATCCAGATATTTGGTCAAGGGATATTTACTGCTGAGGGATGCGTTATCAGGCTGACCGTGTTCCACCGGCACCAGCAACAGATCCTGAACCTCGATCACGCCGCCCGAACACAATGTCAGCGCCCGTTCAATGACGTTCTCCAGCTCGCGCACGTTACCGGGAAAACTATAATTCTGCAGGGCATGCAAAGCCGCTTCGGAAAATCGAACATTCGCATCGCCGCGTATGCGCTCCAGGATCCGTTGTGCGATGTCCGGTATATCCTCGCGCAGCTCGCGCAGCGCCGGCATCTGGATCGGGATCACATTCAGCCGGTAATAGAGATCCTGGCGAAATGCGCCTTGCCGCACCAGTTCGGCCAGATCCTGGTGTGTCGCGCTGATGATGCGCACATCCACCGGTTCCTCATTGGTGGCGCCGATCTTGCGCACCAGCTTTTCCTGTATCGCGCGCAACAACTTGACCTGCATCGCCAGCGGCAGATCCGCGACCTCATCCAGAAACAATGTCCCGCCATGCGCCGCCTGAAAAAAACCATCCCGGTCCTTGTCCGCCCCGGTGAAGGCACCCTTTTTGTAACCAAAGAATTCATTCTCCATCAGGTTGGCCGGGATCGCCCCGCAGTTCACCGCGATGAAGGGCTGGTCATGCCGCGCACCGCTTTGCACGATCAGCCGCGCAGCCAGCTCCTTGCCGCTGCCCGATTCGCCGCTGATATGAACCGGCGCCTGGCTGCGCGCCACCCGCGCGATCAGATCGCGCGCCTTCTGCATCGCAGGTCCGTGACCGAGCAGCATCCTGTCGCCGGGGGAAACCGCCTGCGGCAGGTTCAGTGCGGACTTCACCAGTGACCGCAACTGGTCGAGCAAGACCGGTTTCGCCAGGTAATCGAACGCTCCCGCCTTGAGCGCGGCTACGGCATTTTCCATGTTGCCATGCGCGGTGATCACCGCCACCGGCACATCCAGATTGTGCTGCGCGATATGCTGCACCACCTGCAAGCCATCGCCGTCAGGCAAACGCATGTCGGTCAGACACAGGTCATAACGGCGCGATGCCAGCTTCGCCAACGCCACACTTACGTTGCCGGCCTTGTCCACCTCCATCCCCATCTTGCGCAGCGCCAGTTCCAGCAACTCCAGGATATCCGGCTCATCGTCCACCAGCAGCACCGAGGGGCTTTTCGCCCGGTAGCTATCCGCCATATTCATGCCTCCCGTCATCGCGGCTCTCCAAACGTAATACGGAAGCAGGCACCCGGCTGTCTTCCGCCCGCATGATATTCCAGCAGCGCGCCATTCGCCTCGCATAACTCCTTGGCGATATACAGGCCCAGACCGGTACCGTCGGCCGCAGTGGTAAAGAACGGCTCGAACAACTTGCCCTGATGTTCAGCCGGGATGCCGGGGCCGTCATCCTGCACGTCCAGCACCGCACGCCCATTTGTCACACCCATCGTCAACATCAGGCTGCCGGGCAATTTACGGCCATAGCGCAGCGCATTGCGGCACAGATTCCACAATACCTGGCGCAAGTGACCGCGGTCAAAAGGAACATCAACACCCGGCACCGCCTCCAGCACCATCACACCCCGCTCCAGCCGTTCCGCCAGGCAGAACTCCTCCAGGAAGGCGCGCAGCATCACGTCCAGCTCGAACACTTCAGGCTGCGCGCGATCGCGCCGGTTCAACTGCATCACATCCTGCACGATCTGGTTGATGCGCCGGGTGTTATCCAGCACGATTTGCAGCAGGCGCTGCTGTTTGGCACTGCCCTGATCTTCCTGCAAGAGCTCCGTCGCATAACTGATTGCCGACAAGGGATTACGCACCTCGTGGGCGATATTCGCGGTCAGCCGCCCCAGCGCGGCCAGCTTGATCTGTTGCGCCGCGGCCCGCACACGCTGCATATCTTCCAGAAAAATCACCGCACCGTGCGCGGCATTGCGCTCGATCGGCACGAAGCGCAGCCTGGCTTGCAGTCCCTCATCCAACTGCAGGATATCCCGGCTGGCGCTTCCGGTCTGCTTCCACATCGCATATTCCCCGAACAGGATAGGAAGGGTTTCCGACAGGGGGCTTTCCTGACTGATACTCTTGTGCAGCAACCGCTCGGCACTGAGATTCATCTGCATGATCATGCCCTGCCCGTCCACCACCAGCACGCCATCCTGCATGTCGCGCATCACCAGACGATTCGCCTCGGACAGGCTGACCAGGTCGCGGCCGCGCCGTTGCGCCAGCTTCTGGCTTTCCACGGCATATTTCGCAAGCGTATGCGCCAGCCAGGCCACTGCAAAATAGGACATGCACAGCAATCCGACCTGGACATACTGCGCCGCATCGGCATTGTCATACAGCACGGCGTATGAATGCTCCAGCAGCGCAGCGATGCTGGCCAGTGAGGCAAAGAACAGCGTGATCCTGCCGCGGCTGATCATCCCCGCCGCCGCCAGCGAAACCAGCAGCAACAGCCCGACGTTGCTCTGAATCCCGCCGCTGGCATAGGAAAGCACCGTCAGCCCGGCGATGTCCCCGCCTATCTGGCCGGCCAGTTGCAGCGTGATACGCGGCCAGCGCAAGCGCAACAACACGAATGACACGATCACCGCCGCCAGATACGCCACGCTCGCGGCGAAGAACAGCATCAGGTGATAAGCGCCCAGCGACAGCGCTGAACCGAACACACCGGAGAGCAACACGAAGAAACCGGCCAGAGTCAGCCGGTACAGATTGAAATAAAGCAGCGGTCGCCAGAAATCGACGGGGGGAAATTCGGCGGCAGGCTTGTCGGTCATCACGCTCAATGCGCGCCCGCAGCAGAATTATTTTCGATGCGCATCACGATGTTCCACACTGCAAAAGTCCTGGCCGTCGGCCCGCACGCTCTCGCCCCTGGGCAAATGCACGCCGCAATGCGCGCAACGCACCATATCCTCTGCGGCGGCGCTCTTGTCCTGCCGGGGCACATTCCTGCGATAAGCCCTGAACAGCAGATAAACCACCGCCACGATGGCCAACAAAAACAGCAAACGGCTCATTCGAACAACCTCCGCGTCAAACATAGGACTAAGGCCCGAGGACTGGGGAAAACCCCCTCTAACTCCCCCTTGTCAGGGGGAGAACAGCTCCTCCCCTGATAAGGGAAGGTTGGGAGGGGTTGGTTTTACTCCGTCCTCAGTCCTGTCCTTTTAGAATGCGTGTTTCAACCCGAACGAGAAGGCGGAAGGAGATGCGCCGCCGGTACCGGAGGTATTCACCGAGTAAACGCCGCTGCTGGCCGCGCTCGACAGGCCGTATTCCGCCAGCTTGTCGTTCTTCAGCGAAGTGTACAAACCGTACACCGTGGTGCGCTCGTTAATATCATGGTCTACACCCATCGAGAACTGGTTCGCGCCGGTCAGGGTGCTGGCCGCACCCACCTGACCCGCTCTGCTGTATGCCACTTTCAGCGCATCAGCATCGGTGATATTGAGTTTTGCGGACAAATACATCGTGCCATGACCGGAGCAATTTGCATGATCCGCCATTCCGGCACAAGCAGTAACACTAGGGGCATTGCCGAAGTCATCGCTGCTCTTTTCATAAGCAAAACCCAGGTCGAGGATACCCATCCTGTAACCCAGTCCCAGCTTGGCCGCTTTTACCGCGATGGACGACTCCTTCAGCGTGGTGGTGTGTGCTTCATAGGCGAATGACATGTAGACCGGATCCTGCTCATACATGCCTGCCAGCGAAAAGGCGCTCACGTTGTCCTGACTGGCGTTCGTGTTGCTTTCCGCAAGGTTGGCGTAGCCGACCGCGACGCTGAAACTGCCGATGTTCGGACTGAGGTAGGCAATCAGGTTGGACACGCGGACATCGAATGTTTCCGTGACCACGCCCCCGATTACCGTGGTGCCCATCAGCGAACGGTTATCGGCAATGCCATCGGCGAACACGTCCAACCTGCGCGTTGACATCTTGTACGGGGTATCGTGACGACCCGCCAGCACTTTGCCCCAGTCCTCGTGGGACAGGCCGAGATAGGTGTTGCGGTCGAACAGCCGCGCTGACCTCATGGTAGTTCCGGCAGGTGTCCCCGCACCGCCGGAAGCGCCGGTATCGGTTCCGGCTGTTGCTTCCATTTGCCACAGCGCTGACCAGCCGCTGCCCAGCTCATTCGAGCCTTTCAGGCCGAGGCGCGAAGAATTGCTGGACACCCGGCTCGAGGAAATGCCTGCCGATGAGCCAGTACCGCTGGTCGTGCCGGTGTTGATCATGTCGTAAGACACATTGGCCTGGCCATACACGGTGACGTTGACGTTATCGGCGCAAGCCGGCGCGGACAGGGTCAGCGCAGCGGCGATCGCCAGCGCGCCGAAGAGCCCCCGGCAGGGCACCCCGATGATGTTCTGTTGCATGCAATACTCCTCGATATATTTTCCGGTCTGGCCGGCAAGTTACATTTGCTTACTTCAGTTGCAAAGCTATGCAATCCAGCCCGTCAATAGATGCGAAAGACTGATCGTTCGTCAATAAGATGGCCTGTTGTGTCAACGCGCTGGCGGCAATAATGGCATCAGGAAGTTTCAACCGATTCCTGCGGCGCAACTGAATTGCCTGGTCACGAACCGCATCCGATAGCTGAACCCGGTCGAGCACATGCAGCAGTTCACGTACTTGCTGCTCCTCCTCATCGGACAAACCGGAAAATGAGAGCAGTTCAATTTCCGTGATGATTGAAATACTGTACTTTCCCTCGGGCAATGGAGATGCCAGACGGCCATTCACCAGATAGATTATGGCGTTGGTGTCCAGTAAATAGCGTGCTATCAATTCCACTCTGCACGCACTTCGCGCTGATATTCAACCCCGTCGACCTGCTTAAAAGCCGCAACAGTCCCGGCGAATTGCATTAATGCCTGAGCATTGGAGTCCGCCTTGATTCGTCCGGACTCACCTTCTTCAATCACCACCACCAGCTCATGTCGTCCGGGAAGTACTGTTTCTGGTAACTTGAAAGTAACGAGCCTGTCTGGCATCACTTCACAATCTATGTTTAGCGTAAGCATGTCTCTCTCCTGATTGGCAGCCCAGATTAAATGATTACGCGGGTTTTAGCAAACAGCCCTAATAAAAAACGGGCATCCGAAGATGCCCGTTGGGTATTGCATTGCCAGGGTGGGCAAGTCGTATCTGCCCACCGTTTGACCGCGTGGGCAGATGAAGCCTGCCCACCCTACCCGGCTTACGCTGCCAGCAGTTCGCGTACTGGC
>DATBWQ010000056.1:0-5933 GCA_036514695.1 Gallionella sp.
AGCAGCGGCACGCCGGTGAAATCCTGCAACACGATGCGCGCCACGACGAACGGGATCTCTTCGGTGCGCGCAGCATTCGGCTGCCAGTTCGCCAGTTGGCGCACATGCGCCTCGGAGATTTTCTTGCCGTCGTAATTGCGCAGCACCGCTTCCAGCACGATGCGTATCGAAACGGGCAGGCGCGAAATCCTGCCAAGCCCGGCGGCCTCCAGAGCGGGCAGCGAATACAGCGTGCCGGTTTTGCCGCCGGCAAGGCTGAACGACCGGCGAGTGTTGAACAAGTTATGCGACATGACAGGGGTTCCGAATAGCGGGATGTTATGAGGGCGGGATTATAACCAGAAGATAGATGGCGGGGGACAAGGGGCAGGGGACATGCAGGTCGGGTTGGACGGCAGGCAGTAACCCGGCTCACAATGCTGCATTCTTTCCTCACGGCTTATGTTGCCGCGTGTTTTGCGTTAGCGGCGTAGCCCGGATGTAGTGAAGCGAAATCCGGGTTTTCGCGGGCGTGGCCGAAGTTCCCCCGGATTCCATTGCATTCCATCCGGGCTACACCCGCTATTGTTTCCTCATGGATGGCTTATATTAGGGCGTGTTTTGCGTTAGCATGGCACTATCATTGCGAAATGTCATCCAACCGCACGGATTGCCAGGATTCAGATAAAAAACGACCTTAACTCTATGGCCAATCTATTGCCAACAGGAAACCCGGCTTATCAATCACCCTCCCGGTTCGTTGCGAAACTGCTGTTAGTGGCGCTGGCCTACTTTGTCAGCGGCAGGCTGGGACTGGCGATCCCTTACGTCGGCTCTCACATCACGCTGGTCTGGCTGCCCACTGGCATCGCCGTGGCGGCACTACTGCGCTGGGGTTATATGTGCTGGCCGGGGATATTTCTTGGTGCGCTGGCGACTAATTTCTCCGTTGACTCCTCCCCGTTGCTTGACAGCAGCATCGCGCTGGGCAATACGCTAGCACCAGTGCTGGCTGCATGGTTGCTGCGACGGCTGAAATTTCAAGCCACGCTCGATCATGCCTATGACATCCTGTTGCTCATCGTGGCTGCCGCCATCGGGATGGCGGTCAGCGCCAGCGGCGGGGTGAGCAGTCTGGTGATATTCAAGGCGTTGCCCACGGAGGATATCGGTGTAGCCTGGCTGTCCTGGTGGGCGGGCGATTTCGTCGGCGTGTTGCTGGCGGCACCGCTGCTGCTCAATATTTCCCGTGCCGAATTGGCAAGATTATGGGTTCAGCGGATTGAGTTTCTGGCTTGGTGTCTGACCGCGCTCGCTATCAGTTGGGGAGTGTTTATTCTCAACAACGATGCCTACGGCTATTCTATGCCGCTGGTTTTTATATTGACGCCCCTGGTCGTTTGGTCGGCCATGCGCTTTGGGGTGGTGGGTTCATCACTGGGTGCGTTGCTGCCAATGGTCATTGCCACATTGGCGACCGGACGCGGGTTGGGGCCGTTTCATACCGAGGGCACCCAGCGAGGTTTGTTCCTGCTGTGGCTGTTTCTCTTCACTATGGTGTTGATCGATCTGATCGTGGCGGCCTTGCAGGCAGGACGCAAACGGGCTGAAGTGGCTTTGCGGCGAAATGAAGCTGACCTCAGGTTGTTGCTGACTTCAGTCGCCGAAGGAATTTACGGTGTGGATATGCAGGGGTGCTGCACCTTCATAAACCCACCCGCCTTGCGTTTGCTCGGGTATCAGCAAGAATCCGAACTGCTGGGCAAGCAGATGCATGACCTGATCCATCACACTCGGGCGGATGGAACACACTACCCCGCTGCGGAGTGCCGGTTGTACCATTGCCTGCAATCCCACGAAGAAATCCATGTTAATGATGAATTGTTCTGGCACAAGAATGGCAGTTCTTTCCCGGTTGATTATTGGTCTCGCCCGGTCAGGCGGGAGGGCGCAGTAGTCGGCGCAGTCATTACGTTCCTTGATATCACCGAGCGCAAACAGGCCGAAAGAGCATTACTGGAAAGCAAAATGCTGTTCAGCACCACATTCGACCTGGCGGCAGTTGGGATCGCCCACGTGGCTCCGGATGGCCACTGGCTGAATGTAAATAAAAAATTATGCGACATCGTGGGATACACACGCGAGGAGTTGCTTACGAACACCTTCCAGGATATTACCCACCCGGATGATCTTGGAGTCGATCTTGGCTACGTGCACCAGATGCTGGCCGGAGAGATACCAACCTATTCAATGGAGAAGAGGTACTTACACAAGAACGGGAAAATCGTGTGGGCCAATCTCTCCGTGGCGCTGGTGTGGCGTGCCGATGGGAAACCAGATTATTTTATCTCCGTGGTAGCGGACATCACCGAGCGCAAGCAGGGGGAAGCATTAACGCAACAGTTTGGCCGTTTGTTGCATGACTCCTTCAACGAAATTTATTTATTTGATGCCAGCACCCTGCATTTCATTCAAGCAAGCGAAGGCGCGCAGATGAACCTGGGTTACTCGACTGACGAACTGAAACAACTCACTCCGCTGGATATCAAGCCGTTGTTCACGCTGGAAAGCTTTGAGCAAATGATTGCACCGCTCCGGAACGGCGAACGAGAATCACTGCATTTTGAAACCGTCCATCGACGCAAGGATGGCACGATTTATCCTGTGGAGATAAACCTGCAGCTGATGGCATCTACAGCTACTTTCCTGGCCATCGTCCAAAACATCACCGAGCGCAAGCTTGCTGAAGTTGAATTACAGCACAATCAGGAGTTGCTCAACGAGGCGCAGCGGCTGGGGCAATTGGGCAGCTGGGAACTGGATTTGGTGAGCGGTGAGTTGCGCTGGTCGGATGAGGTTTACCGGATATTTGAGCTTGATCCGGCACTGTTCTCGCCATCCTATGAGAATTTCCTGAACGTGATTCATCCGGATGACCGCGACAAGGTAAACCGGGCTTATACGAAGTCGCTGGAAGATCGCCAGCCCTACGATATCGAGCATCGCCTGTTGTTTGCGGATGGACGCATCAAGTGGATGCATGAACACTGCTCCAGTGATTTTGATGTTTCGGGCAAGCCGTTGCGCTCGGTGGGGGCGGTGCAAGATATCAGCAATCTCAAGAAGTCGGAACAGGAGATACATCAACTGGCCTTCTACGATCCGCTGACCAAGCTACCGAATCGCCGCTTGTTGATGGATCGTTTGCAGCAGGCGGTGGCGGCCAGTGTGCGCAATGGCAGGCATGGGGCGTTGCTGTTCCTGGATATGGATCACTTCAAGACGATCAATGACACGCAAGGTCATGTGATGGGTGACCAGTTGTTGATCGAGGTGGCGCGCCGGCTTCAGACCTGTGTGCGCGAGAGTGACAGCGTGGCGCGGCTGGGTGGCGATGAATTCGTGGTGGTGCTCGAAGAGTTGAGCAGCGATGCAACTGAGGCCGCCAGCGAAACCGAACTGGTCGCGGAAAAGATCCGCAGCGAGTTGGAGCAGCTCTATTCGCTGAATGATTTTGAGTGCCTGTCCACCGCCAGTATCGGCGTCAGCCTTTTCCGAGGCTATCCTGAAAGCGTGGAAGATTTGCTGATGCACGCGGATGTCGCGATGTACCAGGCCAAATCAGCAGGCCGTAATGCCATCCGCTTCTTTGACCCGGCCATGCAAACGGCGTTGGATGAGCGTGCGGCACTGGAAGCGAATCTGCATCATGCCCTGGAAAAACAGCAATTTCTCTTGCATTATCAAATCCAGGTGGACAGCTTGCACCGCCCGTTGGGCGCGGAAGTGCTGCTGCGCTGGGAGCATCCGGAACGCGGCCTGGTTTCGCCTATGCAATTCATCCCGCTTACCGAGGAAACCGGACTGATCGTGCCGATCGGGCTATGGGTGCTGCAAACCGCCTGTGCCCAACTCAATGCCTGGCAGCACGACGCGCTGACCCGCGACCTGACGCTGGCGGTGAACGTCAGCGCCAGGCAATTCCGGCAGGCTGATTTTGTCGCCCAGGTGCAGCGCATATTGGTGGAGAGCGGCGCGAAGCCGGCCTTGCTGAAACTGGAATTGACCGAAAGCACCGTGCTGACAAATGTCGAGGACACCATCAGCAAGATGCGTGAATTAAAGTTGCTGGGTGTGAGTTTTTCGATGGACGATTTCGGTACCGGCTATTCTTCTTTGCAATACCTGAAACGTCTGCCGCTGGATCAGATCAAGATCGACCAATCCTTCGTGCGCGACATTGCCAGCAACCCCAACGACGCGGCTATCGTGCAGACCATCATCGCGATGACCGGGGCACTCGGGCTGAACGTGATAGCGGAAGGGGTGGAAACAGAAGCTCAGCGCGACTTTCTGGATATGCACGGCTGCCATACCTTCCAGGGTTATCTGTTCGGCAAGCCGGTCAAGCTGGAGCAGTTCGAGAGCATGTTGCGGGAAGTGCGATAACCCTGAAAACTACGCGACGGTTCTGGTCGTTTTCGCCAGCAATGCCGCGCCATAAGCAGATTCAATATGGACCGCCGCGCCGACCGGCACATGGAGCGATCTTTCCCGTATCTTTCTCCAGACTTCGTTCTTCGCCCCGCCGCCATTGGTCACGACGCGCTTGAGCGGCGGTGCGCCAAACTCGGCGAGTCTGGCATAACCGGCGGCCTCGATATGCGCCAAGCCTTGCAACAGCCCATGCAGGAATTCCACATCATTACCGGGGCGCGGCGTTACCTGTCCTGAGCTCAGTCGAAGGGGCCGCGGCGTGAGCTGTGGGTCGTTAATCGGAAAACGCTCGCCGATTCCGGGCAGCGGGTAGTAGTCCAGCGGGCTGTCCTGCAACGGATCGATCCGTGCGCTCAGTGCCGTGAGTTGCGCATCGCTGAAATAGCGGCGCAGCATGCCTGCACCGGCATTCGATGCGCCGCCCGCCAGCCACAGATCGCCATACCGATGGCTGTATACGCCGTATTCGGGTGCGTCGATACGCTGTTCGGAAAGCTGCTTGAGTACCAGCGTGGTGCCGAGCGAGGTCACGCCGATGCCTTGCTCAGTCACTCCCGACGCGATGAAAGCGGCGATGCTGTCGGTAGTGCCGGCGTGTATGGCGCATCGCGGATGGATGCCGAAATGCGCGGCGATGTCCGGTTGGATATGTCCGATTATTTCGCCGGGGGAGAACACCTGCGGCAGCAGATGGGTATACGGCAGAGCCATTATCCAATCGGGCCAGTGCAACTGCCCGACGTCATAGCCGGTCTTTAGCGCGTTGTGATAGTCGCTGATGCCGGGCTTCCCGCTGAGCAGCGCGGTGAGCCAATCGGCTTGATGCAGGAAATAGGCGGCCTGTGCGCAGCCGCTTTGCTGCGTCAGCCAGAGAAACTTGGCGAGCCCTGAGGTTGCGGTACACACGATATGACTGCCGGGCGCGATGGCCCTGAGTTGCGCGGTCTGTTGACGCGCACGGTCATCGTGGTAGAGCAGGGCAGGGGAAACGGGTTCCAGTTCTGCATCGCAGAGCATCACCGTGCCGGAGGTGCCGTCTATCGCCAGGCCGTGCAAGCTGGCGGCGATGTCCTTCGGCAGGGCGCTTAACAATGTGTGCAGCGCGGTGCGCCAATCCAGCGGAGTATGAGATGCGGCATCGGGATAGGCGATGCGCTGCTCCCAGACGATGGATTCGACTCCATCAATGACACAGGCACGCGCACCGGACGTGCCGAAATCCAGGCCGAGGTAATAGATGGCGATATGTCCTTTAACGGTTGAAAATTTTGCTCATAGGGTAAGGCATAAATCCCACGTTCTCAAATCCCCCCTAGCAGTTTGTTGAATTTATCCCCCAAACACGTCTACCGAAATAAGGGTAAAGCGTTAATGGTGGAGGCGAATTAAAACGAAAGCGAGATGCGGTATGCGAGGAGCAGATATAACTCAGGAAAGCTTGTTTGTGATGAAACAGA
>DATBWQ010000057.1:0-8610 GCA_036514695.1 Gallionella sp.
ATCTCGCGGCCTATGCTGCGCCCGTCATCCGAATAGCCGAAGTCGAGCACGAACATGCCGGCTGACTTCTGCCAGAAGATCGTATCGGTGATCTTGTCCGCGCCGCCGGCGGCACGGTTGATCAACAGCGGCTTGTCATAGCCGCGCTGCTGCTTCCAGTTCTCGATCGCCTCCGGCGTCACGCGCTTGATGCCAAGCTGCATGCGCGCCATGTCGTCCGGCGTATTCACCACGAAGAACAGCGCGAAGGTGAGCAGGTTCACCCCGATCAGGATAGGGATAGCGTAAAGGATGCGGCGGATCAGGTAGGCGATCATGAGTTCCGGTATTGTACGGGCAAACATTGGGTTGCCAAACATTCAGGAAGGCTGTAACGGAGAATGAACGCATGAAAATTGTCCTCTCGTAGCGGGCGTAGCCCGGATGAAATGCAATGGAATCCGGGGAAACTGACCACGCCCACCAAACCCCGGATTTCGCGTAGCCTGTCCTGAGCCTGTCGAAGGGCTTCATCCGGGCTACGTCACTACGTCACTGCCCACCATGTCGGGCAGAGCCCGACCTACATTTGGTTCCGGCTCGTCCGGCCTGGATTTTCCGGGCTCATGGATTGCGACGATCGCAGACGCTTCCGATACAGGCACGCGATAATCCGGATCCGGATCGCCCGGATATTTCTGTCCTGTTTCGCCGGCGTAAAATCTTGTCTATACTACGCCCACGGCACAAGTTTTATCAAGGCCAAAAAGCGGGGAAATCATGGAAAGCAAGAGCGGGGAAATAACGCAGAAACTTTTCCGTCCAGCCATCTTCATACTGAATCGCCTGAACTACACCAGGAAATTCACGCTGCTGTGGCTGGTGTCGCTGATCGCGATTGCCGTGGTGGTGTACAGCCTGTTCGTCAATCTCGACCGCATCATTCAACCCGCGCAGCGGCGGCTGGAAGGACTCGCGCTGATCGAGCCGATCACCCGCGCCATGCAGGCCTTGCAGTTGCACCGCGGGCTCTCGGTCGCGCTGTTGGTCGGCAACGAGTCTGTGCGCGGCAGGCGTGCCGCCCAGGAAAAAGAAGTCACCAATGCCCTCAAGACGCTGGAGGAAAAGCTGCCCCCCAGCCTGACCGCGAGCGAAGACTACCGCCACATCCGGACTGAGTGGGCGCGGCTGCAAAAGGAAGGGCTGAAATGGACAGTGGCCGCGAATCTCGCCACGCATACCCGTCTGATCGAGCACATGCAGTTTTTTGAACAACTGGTGGCCGACGATCATCTGCTGATCATGGATATGGATATCGCTTCATACTATTTGATCGACATCACCACCAGCAGGCTGACACAAGTGCTGGAACACCTGGGCCGCCTGCGCGCCTACGGCACGGGTGCGCTGACCCGCAAGTATCTCACCCAGGACCAGCGGGTCGAACTGAAGGTCATGCTGGCCGAACTGGACGACAAATCCAGATACCTCAACCTCGGTATCGGCAGCACAGGCCGCTACAATCTGGCCATACACAGCGCACTCCGGGCCGTATCCCGGGATATTGACAATTCAGTCAGGCTGGTGACCGATCTCGTGACAGCGGACATCCTCTCCGGCCGCTTTGCCACCCCCCCGGAAGCCTTCCTGAATCTCGCCACGACACAAATCGACCGGAGTTATGCGCAACTGCACGATACCCTGCTGCCGATGGCCAGGAGACTGACCCAGGCAAATATCGACCGCGCAAAACAGGAACTGCTCACCAGTGCCGGCATTTCCCTGCTGGTGTTCCTGCTGATGGTCTATCTGTCGGTCAGCATCTACTACGCCATTATCGGCAACATTCAGACGATTGCCCGCTCCGCCCGCTCTTTTGCCAGCGGCAACCTGCGCGAGCGAATCAAAGTCAGCACGCGCGATGAGCTCAGCCAGGTATGCGACAGCTTCAACGAAATGGCCGATGGATTCAATACCATGCTTGCAGCACACCGCGAAGATGAAATGCGCCTGCGTGCCACCTTTGAAACCGCGATGGATGCCATGATCCAGACAAACGACAGTGACATCATCATCGGATGGAATCCGCAGGCGGAAAAGATTTTCGGCTGGACACGGGAGGAGGCGGTCGGGCGAGTACTGAATGAAACAATCATTCCGCCCCAGTACCGCGAGGCGCATGCGCGGGGGCTGGAGCGCTTCCTGCTCTCCGGCGAGGGGCCCATTTTAAATTCGCGGATCGAACTTAAGGGACTGCATCGCGATGGCCACGAGTTCCCCGTCGAATTGACCATCGCCCCAATCCAGGCTGCGGGCAAATACGAATTCAGCGCTTTCATCCGCGACATCACACATGAGAAAGAATCCGATGATCTGATATGGAAACAAGCCAATTTCGACACGTTGACCGGCCTGCCCAACCGCCACATGTTCCACGACCGTCTGGCGCAGGAAATCAAAAAAGCAGATCGCGATGAACTCAAGATAGCGCTGCTGTTCATCGATCTCGACAAATTCAAAGAGGTCAACGACACGCTTGGGCACAGCCTGGGCGACATCATGCTGGTGGAAACCGCGCGCCGCATCGGCGAATGTGTGCGCGAGACCGACACCGTGGCACGTCTGGGTGGTGACGAGTTCACCATCATCCTGCCGGAACTTGACGACAGCAGCTATGTCGGGCGGGTAGCCGAAAACATTCTGCAGAAACTGGTTGAACCTTTCGATTTGGCGAATGAGACGGCCTATATTTCGGCCAGCATCGGCATCACGCTGTATCCCGACGATGCCACCGGGATAGAACATCTGCTCAAGAACGCCGATCAGGCGATGTATGCGGCCAAAGATAAAGGCCGCAACCGTTTCGACTATTTCACACCGTCAATGCAGCAAGCCGCCCAGACCCGGCTGAAATTGATCAATGAGTTGCGCAGTGCGTTGGCTGCCGGTCAGTTCATGGTTTATTACCAGCCCATCGTGGAGTTGGCCACGGGCCGTATCCACAAGGCAGAAGCGCTGATCCGCTGGCAACACCCGAAGCTTGGCCTGGTCAGCCCTGCCCAATTTATTCCGCTGGCCGAAGAAACCGGGCTGATCATCGGGATCGGCGACTGGGTATTCAGGCAATCGGCGCGTCAGGTAAAGCGCTGGAGGGCGTTGCAAAACCCCGAGTTTCAGATCAGCGTGAACATGTCGGCGTTTCAGATCAGTGTGAATATGTCGCCCACACAGTTCCGTAGCGCTGACAGCCCGTACAAGACCTGGTTCATTTATTTGCGGGAACTGGATCTGCCCGGGCAAAGCATCAATATTGAAATTACCGAAGGATTGTTGCTGGATGCAGGACCCGAGGTTACCGGCAAACTGCTCGAATTCCGCGACGCGGGCATTCAAGTGGCGATCGACGATTTTGGCACCGGTTATTCGTCGCTGGCCTATCTCAAGAAGTTCAGTATCGACTACCTGAAGATCGACCAATCATTCGTGCAGAATCTGGCGAGCGACCCCGACGACATGGCGCTGTCCGAGGCCATCATCGTGATGGCTCACAAACTCGGTCTCAAAGTGATCGCCGAAGGGGTGGAGACGGAGGAGCAGCGCAAGCTGCTGGCCGATGCGGGTTGCGACTATGCCCAGGGGTATCTGTTCTCCAGGCCGGTGCCCGCCGAAGAGTTCGAGAAGTTTTTGAAAGACAGAGGCACGGCATAGGGAATTCGCCGGATCAGACAGGAGATCATTGTGCAGCGACCCCCGCACTGATCTGCTCGACTCTGCGAACCAAATCGTCATATACACCTTCGAGATTATTCAGAATCTCGTCGTTGGCATAGCGAATGACCGAAATGCCGCGAGCATTCAATGCGGCGGTTCGGGCAGCATCATAAT
This sequence comes from Gallionella sp., assembly GCA_036514695.1. Lineage (GTDB taxonomy): Bacteria > Pseudomonadota > Gammaproteobacteria > Burkholderiales > Gallionellaceae > Gallionella. The sequence continues at coordinate 3,865 of DATBWQ010000057.1, forward strand.
CCTCCGTACCGGCGTGGGTGTCACCGTCAATTTCTATTGCGAGACGAAGCTCTGCGCAATAGAAATCCAGGATGTAATTCCCTATTGGTTTCTGTCTCAGGAATTTGAATTTTTCGAAATGGCGCATACGCAACACCTCATTCCACATCTTGATTTCTGCTGCGGTCGGATTCTTGCGGTTCTCGCGTGCGAGAACGGTCAGTTTTTTGTCGTAATGGATAAACCCAACCCCCCTCAATCCCCCCTTGTCAGGGGGGAAGCACGCCTCCTCCCCTGGTTCTCCCCCTGACAAGGGGGCTGGGGGGTTGGGGAGGCCGGGAGGGGTTGGGGTTTGTTCTTCACTTTTCATCATCCCCTCCCCTCCTCGCGCCGGCGCAACACACGCCACATCCACACTCCAAACAGCAGCAACGATGCCGCTCCCAGCCACAATGGCCAGCGTACCGGCTGGTTCCATTCGCGGCGCAACCGGTCGCGCTGTCCGGCATCCACGCGCCAGTATTTGAGCTTGTTGTTGGCCATGATGTTGGCCTTGACGTTATGCAGCCAGCCGTGCTGCAGCACGTAACTCTTCGGATGGTATCCCCACAGCCAGGGGGAATCGCGGCGCAGGATCTCCAGCATCCGGTCGATGATGACCTGCCGTTGCGGGCTGTTCTCCATGTTCTTCATCTGCTCGAACAACCTGTCGTATTCCGGGCTGCTGTAGTTCGATGCGTTCTCGCCGCCTTTGGCCACTTTGGCTTGCGCGCCGTGCAGCAGGAAGAAGAAATTTTCGGGGTCGGGATAGTCTGCATTCCAACCCCAGTAGAACATCTGCGTATCGCCCTTGCGGATCTTGTCCTGAAAGCGGTTGTAGTCGGTGCTGCGCACCACCAGTTGCACGTTGATCTTGTCGAACTGCTTGCGCAGCCAATCGAGCCGCGCTTTGCTGCCCACGCCGGCCGAGGTGGTGTCCAGGTTGATCACCAGCGGCTGGCGGGTCTGCGCATCCACGCCGTCCGGATAGCCCGCTTCGGCGAGCAGCCGCTGCGCTTCTGCGATGGGTTTTCGTTTCGGCGCACCGCCCAACCAGTCATACACATAGCGGTTGATTCCGGCTTCTCCCTCGCGGTAGCCGAAGATGCCGGGCGGGATCGGCGACTGTGCCGCGATGCCGCGCCCGTTGGCAAAGATCGAAACGAACTCCTCGAAATCCACCGCGATCGCGATGGCTTGCCGCAACTTCCTTGTCCTTTCAGAATTTCCGCCCACGACCGGATCCAGCCAGTTGAAGCCGGTATACATCGTGGAAGTCGCCACCGAGGTGGACAGCGTGATGCCCTGCTCCTGCATCGCGTCGGTCAATGCGGCCTCGCCGCCCACGTTGACCTGCACCGCCTGATCGAAGCTGTCCGAGCTGATGCCGGAGGCATCGTAATAGCCCTGCAGGAATTTGTTCCAGTAAGGGATGGTCTCTTTCTCCAGGCTGAACACCACCTTGTCTATCAGCGGCAGCGGCTTGCCCGCATCCGCCAGCAAACCGGCCTGCGCATCCCCCGCCTCGCCTTCCGCCGGATAGCGCTCGTTGCCGTAATACGGATTGCGGCTCAGCACCATGCGCAGGTTGGGATCGTTCTCGGACAGATAATACGGCCCGCTGCCCACCGGCCACCAGTCCAGCTTCAGGTTGCGTTCGCGCATCCCGGCCTGCGCGTAGAACCGCTCGGCCTCCTGCGGCATCGGCGCAAAGAATGGCATCGCCAGCCAGTAGGCGAACTGCGGATACTTGCCGTGTATCGTTATGCGATAAGTGCGATCGTCAACTACCTGCACGCCGGACAATGGATAGGCATTCAAATCCAGAAAAGTGTCGGGATCTTTTTTCAATGCCTGTTGCAGCGCGGCGGCATAGTCTTTCATGCCGACGATATATTCGCTCATCACGCCGAAGATAGGTTGATGCAACTGCGGGTTCGCGAGACGTTTGATCTGGTAAGCATAATCGGCTGCCGTCACATTGCGCGTACCGGTGTGCGGAAAATCGCTCAGCACATGTATGTCGCGCAAATCATCGGGAGTGAGATGGTCGTATTCCGGCTTGCCCTGGGTGTCGCGCGCGAACGCCGGATGCGGCTGATAGCGCATGTCAGGCTTGATGTGTATCTCGTACACGCTGTAGGCGATATTTTTCGCCGGAGCGGTGTCGGGCAACAGACGGTGATTCTTGTCCAGATAACGCACCGCCGGCATCTGCGCTGCCGCGAGCGGAACCAGTTGATAGGGACGCTTCAGATAATGGTATTGCAGCGGCGGCGCGTAGATCTGCGCGAGGAACTCGTACTCGTTCTCGCTGTATGCCTGCGCCGGATCGAGATGCTTGGGCCGCTCGGTGAACGCGGTATACAGGATGGACTTGCCCGCGTCCGCCGCCGGGTAGGGATTGTTCCACAGCCCGCCGTCGCAGGCGGCTAGCAACAGAGTTAACAGGCAACAGACATAGCGTTTCATGGCGCAGAAGTTTATCCGAAAGCTGGCACTTCGCGGTAAGATTGCGCAACTATAAGAACGGGAAACGCAATGAATGCAGATTGGCAGAATTTCCTGGCGACGCAAGGCGCGTAGCGGGCGTAGCCCGGATGGAATGCAATGGAATCCGGGGGACTTCGGCCACGCCCGCCAAGCCCCGGATTTCGCTGCGCTACATCCGGGCTACATCCCTCCATTTTTTTAACCTGCGCTGTCCCCTCAGCAAGACTGCGGGGAATTACAAGTTAAACAATGGGAATCAAGATGAATCAAGATTGGCAGAATTTCCTGACAGCTCAAGGCGCGCAGATACAAGATGGGGTCGTCTTCCAATTCGGCGATGCCGCCGCAGAGCGCCTCGCCGCACGCGACGGCACGGTGCTGTGCGACCTGAGCCAGTTCGGCACGTTGCGCGTGTCCGGTGAGGATGCGCAGACCTTTCTGCAGAACCTGTTGAGCAACGACATCCGCGAAACCGGCAACACACGCGCGCAGCTCAGCAGCCTGAACAGCCCCAAGGGACGGATGCTGGCGACGATGCTGATCTGGCGTGCAGGCGACGACTATCTGCTGCAACTGCCGGGGGCTTTGTGCGAACCGATACGCAGAAAACTGGGCATGTATGTGCTGCGCGCCAAGGTGAAGATCACCGATGCGAGCGACGAGATCGTTTCACTGGGACTGTCCGGTGCGGATGCGCAGCAGATATTGCATGCGCGGTTTGGAGAGCTTCCGCAACTGCCGCTCGGCTGCATCGGTATCGAGCAAGGCAGCCTGATCAGAATCAGCGACACGCGCTGGCAGATCAATGCCTCTACTCAACAGGCACAGATGCTGTGGGCAGAATTGAGCGCCGGGTCGCGGCCGGCCGGCAGCGGCTGCTGGGACTGGCTCAACATCCGCTCCGGCATCCCGGTCATCCTGCCGCAGACGCAGGAACAGTTCGTCGCGCAGATGGCGAATCTCGACCTGATCAACGGCGTGAGTTTCAAGAAGGGCTGTTATCCCGGGCAGGAGATCGTCGCGCGCACGCAGTATCTCGGCAAACTGAAGCGGCGCATGTATCTTGCCCATATAGACACCTTGGCCCATATCGACAGCACCGAACCGCCTCAAGCCGGCGACGAACTGTTCAGCGCGGACATAGAAGGACAGGCCAGCGGCATGCTCGCCAATGCCGCCGCCGCCCCGTCCGGCGGCTACGACGTGCTGGCGGTGCTGCAGACTTCCAGCTGCGAAACGCAGACGGTGCACTGGAAGTCGCCGCAAGGCGCTGCGTTGCAGTTTCTGCCGCTGCCCTATACGCTGCCACTTTAAAACAACAATAATCATGTAGGGTGCGTTCTACGCACCAACGATAATGATGGTGCGTAGAACGCATCCTACAACTGCCCAGCGCTTAAACATGAACAAATCTTATTCACCGCTCACCCGCATTCATGTGCTCGCCTTAGCTGCGGTTTTGCTGGCCGCGCTGAACAGCCTGTGGCTGGATATTTTCAGCACACTGGACAGCCGCCTCAGCGATCTTTTCGTGCGCCAGGTCGCGCAGAAGCTCAGCCCCGATCCCGACATCGTGATCGTCGATATCGACGAAGCCAGCCTGGCCGCGATGCAGGACACGGCGGGTAGCTGGCCGTGGCCGCGCGCAATGCATGCCGAACTGCTGCAGGGCATCGCGCGGCAGCAGCCGCGTGCGGTCGTGTTCGATATCCTGTTCAGCGAACCGGACCGTTACCGCCCGGAAAGCGACCAGTTCTTCAACGAAGTGCTGCATGATCTGCCCTACGTGTATTTCCCGATGCTGCAACTGGAGGGCAATCAGGCCAACGGTGTTCCGCTGAAGGAGGTCGCACGCATCCTGGCCATACCCCGTTCCGCCAGTGCCGACCCGGAGGCACGCGCCATTCTGCTGCCGCCGCAGGCCGTTGCGCCAGAATCGTGGCGCGTCGGGCTGATCAATTTCAGCGAAGATGCGGACGGCATCGCGCGGCGCTATGAGTTGTTCCGCGACCTGTCCGGCTGGAAACTGGACTCATTGCCCGCGCGGGTGATGCGCGATCTCGGTTATGCCATCCCGCAGCAGCCGGACATCAGCCTGCACTGGCGCGGCGATGCGGGCTCGTTCAAGCACATCTCCTACGGCGAGCTGTATGCCGACCAGTCGCGCCGGAAACCGCAGCGCGACGCGCATGAGCTGACCGGCAAGATCGTCATCATCGGCAGCACCGCTCCGGG
>DATBWQ010000058.1:0-17857 GCA_036514695.1 Gallionella sp.
CGCGCGGTTGACGCGCGGCGACACCTTGGCTTTCTGGAGGCGTACCAGGCGCCTGGCTGAATATTCGATGGTGTAGAATGCCGCAGACTAAGCAATAAGCCAAAGTAAAATAAGGAGTAGAGCTTGTCTTTCTGGGATACCGTCATTCAGTTTTCCTGGCGCGAAGAATCGCTGCCGGTGCTGGTCATCGCATTGTGCCTGGCGTTCCTGCTGTTCCACTTTATCAGGGAGGAACGCAGCAGCGTCATCAATACGCTCAATCTCTTCTTTGTCTGTCTGGCCGGGCAGTTCGTCAGCGGTCTGTTCCATGCGCTGCAATTTTCGTCCGTGGCGGGGGTGTTGCGCGAGGCCTTCATCATCGGCGCGGGGATTGCGCTGATACGCTTGTGGGGCTTGCTGATCTTCCGCATCGTGCTGCCACGAGCGCGCCTGACTCCGCCGCGCATCGCCGAGGATATTTTCGTCATCATCGCGTATATCGCCTGGGGCCTGGTGCGGCTGCGCGTCGCCGGACTGGATCTGGGCAGCATCGTGGCGACTTCGGCGATGATCACCGCCGTGGTGGCCTTCGCGATGCAGGATACGCTGGGCAACATCCTCGGTGGCCTGGCATTGCAAATGGACAACTCCATCGAGATCGGTGACTGGATCAAGGTGGATGATATTACCGGCCGGGTGGTGGATATACGCTGGCGTTCCACACTGGTGGAGACGCGCAATTGGGAAACCGTGGTGTTCCCGAACAGCCAGTTGATGAAAAACAAATTCCTGGTGCTGGGGCGGCGCACCGATCAGCCGGTGCAGTGGCGCCGCTGGATCTGGTTCGGCGTAAGTCTGAATGTCACGCCGACCAGGGTGGTCAGCGCGGTGGAAGACGCCATTCTGCAGGCAGAGATCAACAACGTCGCCAAAAGACCTGCCCCGACTTGTGTGCTGATGGAGATCGACAAAGGCTATGCGCGCTATGCGCTGCGTTACTGGTTGACCGATCTGGCGGCAGATGATCCCACTGACGGTGCGGTGCGCTGGCATGTCTATACCGCGCTTGAGCGTGCCGGGATCAGGCTCACAGTGGAAGAGCAGAATGTCCATTACATCAAGGAAAACGAGAAATACGAGGAGGCGGTGCATCAGCGGGAGTTGTTGCGCCGCATCAAAACGCTCAAGCGTGTCGAGCTGTTCAAGCAGATGACCGATGACGAGTTGCGCAAACTCGCGGAACGCCTGAGGTACGCGCCTTTTGCCAAAGGCAATATGATCACCAAACAGGGCGCATCCGGACAACATTGGTTGTTCATCATCATCAACGGTGAAGCGGAGGTATTTCTCGAAGCGATGAGCGGCGAGAGGCATAAGCTGAATGTGTTGTCCAAGGGCGATTTCTTCGGCGAGATGAGCCTGATGACAGGCGCGCCGCGGCTGGCTTCAGTGATCGCCAGGACGGATGTGGAATGCTATCGCCTCGACAAGGAAGCCTTTGAAGAGATCATGCTGGCAAGGCCGAGCATCGCCGAGGAGGTCGCGCATGTCCTAGTGGAGCGGCGCGCGCAACTGGACAGTGCGCTGCAGAATCTCGATGAAGAGACCAAGCATAAGGAAATCCATCACCAGCACAGCGAGGTGTTGGCGACCGTTAAACGATTTTTCGGTTTGTAGTATCATAACGGCGCGTTCTAGCTAGGGAAGAAAACATGAAAGTATCATTTCTGGATTTTGAAAGCCCCATCGCCGAGCTGGAAGACAAGATCGAGCAATTGCGCTATGTGCAGGATGATTCGGCACTCGACATCGCAGATGAGATCTCGCGCCTGTCGAAGAAGAGCGAAGCCCTGACCAAGGATGTTTACTCCAAGCTCAGCCCCTGGCAGATATCGCAGGTGTCGCGCCATCCGCAGCGGCCCTACACGCTGGATTACATCGAGCATCTGTTCACCGATTTTGAAGAATTGCATGGCGATCGTGCTTTTGCCGATGACAAGGCCATCGTGGGCGGACTGGCGCGATTCGACGGGCAGAGCGTGATGGTGATCGGCCATCAGAAAGGCCGCGACACCAAGGAAAAGATCATGCGCAATTTCGGCATGCCGCGTCCCGAGGGCTACCGCAAGGCGATGCGCCTGATGCATCTGGCGGAAAAATTCGCCATTCCCATTATGACCTTCATCGATACGCCCGGCGCCTATCCTGGGGTGGGCGCGGAAGAGCGCGGCCAATCCGAAGCGATCGGGCGCAATCTGTATGAAATGTCCGAGTTGCGCGTGCCCATCATCTGCACGGTGATCGGCGAGGGCGGCTCCGGTGGCGCGCTGGCGATCGCGGTGGGCGACGTGTTGCTGATGCTGCAATACAGCACTTACTCGGTGATTTCGCCTGAGGGCTGCGCGTCGATCCTGTGGAAGAGCGCGGAAAAGGCCCCCGATGCCGCAGAGATCCTGGGGATTACCGCAACCCGCCTGAAAACGCTGGGTTTAGTAGACAAGATCATCAGCGAGCCGCTGGGCGGCGCGCATCGCGATTACGCTGCGACCATGCAGAATATGAAAAGGGCGTTGCAGGATGCGCTGAAGACGACGCAAAACAAACCGACTGCCGGCTTGCTGCAAGACCGCTTCAGCCGTTTGATGAGCTATGGCAAGTTCAAGGAAGTCGCGCTGTAGGGGCGTATGGCAATACGCCCTCGTGGAGGTCGAAAGGGCGATGCTACAGGGCGTACTAAGGGCTAAGGGCGTATTGCCATACGCCCCTACAAGGCGACGAATGTTTGCAAGGGTTATTTTTTGACAAGCCCTGATTTCACCGAACGAGTCGCGGCGCGCATCGCACCGCTGCTCCCCGCGCACAGTTCCATTCTGATCGGCTTGAGCGGCGGGGTGGATTCGGTGGTGCTGCTGCATCTGCTGCATGAACTTGCGCCGCATTTTTCCTGGCGACTTTCCGCATTGCATGTCCATCACGGCATCAGCCCGAATGCCGATGCGTGGGCGAAGTTCTGCGCCGGCCTGTGCGCACTCCACCAGATCCCGCTGCATATCGAGCATGTGGATATCGCACCGTTGCGAGAGCATGGCATCGAAGCGGCGGCGCGCAAGCTGCGCCATGCGGCGTTCGCCGGGCAACCGTGCGATTTTGTGGCACTGGCGCATCACGCCGACGATCAGGCCGAGACGCTGTTGCTGCAACTGCTACGCGGTGCGGGCGTACGCGGTGCGGCTGCGATGCCGCTTGTCAGGTCAGCCACTGTGTTGTCTCCCTCTCCCTTGAGGGGAGAGGCTAGTCCTGCCCTGAGCCTGTCGAAGGGGGGAGAGGGTGATAAAACCCAATCTCCCGTTTTGCTCCGTCCCTTGCTGGACATTCCACGCACCGTATTGCTCGATTATGCCCGTCAGCACGGCCTGTGCTGGATAGATGACGAAAGCAATGCCGACGACAGCTATCCGCGCAATTTTTTACGCCATCGCGTATTGCCTTTGCTGGAGCAGAAATTCCCGGCTTATCGCGATACGCTGGCGCGCAGCGCGCAGCATTTTGCCGAAGCGAGCGACTTACTGGATGAGTTGGCGCGGCTGGATGCTGCGCAGACGATAGAGGGCGAAACACTGGCCGTTGCAGCCTTGCAGGCATTGAGCCAACCCCGCGCAAAAAATTTGCTGCGCTATTTTCTGCATGTGCGCGGCGCGCCGATGCCGCAAACCGCGCAACTGGACGACATGCTGCAGCAACTGTGCGGTGCGCGGCAGGATGCCAAAGTATGCAGTGAATTTGGCGGAGGCTTCTGGCAGGTGCGCCGCTATCAGGGCAAAGTGTATGCACTGCACGCGCCGGGCGAATTCGACAGTAGCCTTGTCTTTCCGTGGCACGGCGAAGCCGAACTGGATTGGCCGTCGATGGTTGCGCGGCTGCATTTCAAGCACACTGACAGCTCGGGCATCAGTCTGGCGAAATTGCAGCGCGCACCGGTGACACTGCGTTTGCGGCGAGGCGGCGAAACCCTGCGTCCCCAGCCGAACGCCGCGACGCGCACCCTGAAGAATCTACTGCAAGAACTCCATGTTCCGCCCTGGCAGCGCGATCGCCTGCCGCTGCTGTATTGCGGCGATGAATTGGTCTGCGTGCCGGGTGTGGCGATTGCGGCGGGGTATCAAGCCGTTGCGGATGAGGCGGGTATTTCGGTGGTTTTTTTGCCCTGAGCAGGACGTTCCTGGTGGCGAAAATATTTCGAGCCTGCTCCTTTAATTTACTCGATAGTACGGTAGGGTGCGTTTCACGCACCAACCACGTTAAACCAACCGGTGCGCATAGCGCACTTTACCCAACCCTCGCCCATTTCCGGGCAGACTGCGTAAGCAAAGCCTGATAGAATTGCGCCCTTGTAATTTTTGATCAATTTTAATAATGTTTGGAGAAAGAAGCATGGCTGTTGAACGTACCCTGTCTATCATCAAACCCGATGCCGTGGCCAAGAATGTCATCGGTCAGATTTATACCCGCTTCGAGAACGCCGGCCTGAAGATCGTCGCGGCGCAGATGCGCCACCTGACCCGCAGCGAAGCCGAGGGTTTCTATGCCGTCCACAAGGCGCGGCCGTTCTTCAAAGACCTGGTGGAGTTCATGATTTCCGGCCCGGTGATGATACAGGTGCTGGAAGGATCCAACGCCATCCAGAAGAACCGTGACCTGATGGGTGCGACAAATCCGAAGCAGGCGGACAAAGGCACGATACGCGCCGACTTCGCCGACAGCATAGAAGCCAACGCAGTTCATGGCTCGGATTCTGCGGAAAATGCAGTTACCGAGATCGCCTACTTCTTTTCGACGAAAAATATCCATTCACGCTAAGAGTTAAGGATGCAACAAAATCTCCTCGACCTCGATGAGCAGGCACTAGCCGCTTATCTCGCCGAAATGGGCGAGAAGCCGTTTCGTGCGCGTCAGTTGATGCGCTGGATATACCAGGTCGGGGAGCCCGATTTCGCCGCGATGACCGATATCGCGGCAGTGTTGCGCGACAAGCTCGCGCAATGCGCATGCATCAGCACGCCTGACATCATGCGCGAAGAACTGTCCGATGACGGCACGCGCAAGTGGCTGCTGGACGCCGGGACCGGCAATGCCGTTGAAGCGGTGTACATCCCGGAGGAATCGCGCGGTACTTTGTGCGTTTCCACGCAGGCCGGGTGCGCACTGAATTGCACCTTTTGTTCGACCGGCAAGCAGGGCTTCAACCGCAATCTCGGCGTGGCTGAGATCATCGGCCAGTTGTGGTGGGCGAATCATCAGCTCGGCAAGGATGCCGAGGGTAACTGGAAAATCAGCAACGTGGTGATGATGGGCATGGGTGAGCCGTTGCTGAATTTCGACAACACCGTGAGCGCGCTGCGCCTGATGCTTGACGATCATGCTTATGGCTTGTCGCGCCGCCGCGTCACGGTGTCCACTTCCGGCATCGTGCCGGCGATGGACAGGTTGCGCGAGGAATGTCCGGTGGCATTGGCGGTTTCGCTGCATGCGCCGAATGACAAGTTGCGCAACGAGCTGGTGCCGATCAACCTGAAGTATCCGCTCAAGGAATTGATGGCCGCTTGCCGGCGTTATCTGGAACGTGCGCCGCGCGATTTCATCACCTTCGAATATGTGATGCTGGACGGTGTGAACGATTCGGTGCAGCAGGCTCGCGAGTTGGTGAAGCTGGTGCATGACGTGCCGTGCAAATTCAACCTGATTCCGTTCAATCCGTTTCCGCAAACTCATTATCGGCGCTCCAGACTCGATGCGATACAGCGCTTCCGCGATGTGCTGATGCAGGCCGATATCGTGACCACCACACGCAAGACGCGCGGCGACGACATTGCTGCCGCGTGCGGGCAGTTGGCCGGACAGGTGCAGGACAAGACCAGACGAACCATGCAACGAGCCGTTGGGGCTGCATAATAAATGAACAGCCGGAGTTGATGATGAGAAGATTGATTATCCCGTTGCTTTCCTTGGCGCTTTCTTTGGCGTTTTCGTTGTTCGTTCTGGCGGGCTGCAGCACGCCGTCAGTTGATTCCACAAAAAGCAAGAGCGCCACAGTTCATACCGAATTGGCCGGTCTGTATTATGAGCGCGGCCAATTCGGTGTCGCACTGGAGGAGATAGAGCAAGCCCTGCAGGCCGATCGGAGCTTTGCCCAGGCTTACAGCGTACGCGGCCTGGTGCACATGGCATTACGCGAGGACAGGGAAGCCGAAGAGGATTTCCGGAAAAGCTTGAATCTCGACAGAAACGATTCCGATACGCATAACAATTATGGCTGGTTCCTGTGTCAGCGCGGCCGGGAAAAAGAATCCATTCCGCATTTCATGGCGGCGTTGAAGAATCCGTTGTATCAAACGCCGGGACGCGCGTTTCTGAATGCCGGGCTGTGTTCCAGGAAAATGGGCAACAACAAGGATGCCGAGGAGTTTCTGCAGCGTGCCCTGGCGGCTCAGCCCGGTATGCCGCAGGCGTTATTGGCAATGGCGGAAATGAGTTTCGCCGGTGGCGATTACGCCGCTGCAAAGAAATATTTTGCGGGTTATTCGCAAGGATCCGACAATCTGACGGCTGAGCAGCTCTGGCTGGCGGTGCGTATCGAGCGCAAGATGGGTGACCGCAATTCCGAGGCCAGCTACGGCATGCAATTGCGTAAGCGTTTTCCGGATGCGCGTGAAACCCAATTACTGCTGCGTGGTGAATGATGGAACAGCTCCCCGGAAATAACCCGGCACAAGACGGAAATTCTGCCGCGACAGAGGCGACTTCATTGGGCAGGACGCTGCGCGAAACACGCGAGCACTTGGGCTTGAGCGTCGCGGATGTGGCCAATCAGATCAAGTTCGCACCTCGCCAGATCGAAGCGCTGGAGGCGGACGATTTTCAGCATCTGCCCGAAGCGGCATTTTTGCGCGGCTTCATACGCAGTTACGCCAAGATATTGCAATTGGATGCGCAGGCATTGCTGGCTGCTTTGCCACAATTCGAAACAGTTCCTACCGAGCTGGTGCCGGCTTCTGTCGACGTGCCGTTTCCTGGCGCCCAATCCTTGTTGAGGCAAAATCAGTTCTGGTTGTATGCCGCCGGACTGCTGGCTGTGATCGCGGGGGTATTCGCGTTGTGGAATTTCATGTCTCCGCTCAAGCAACCCAAAGTGGAGCAGGTTGAAACGCCGCTTTCCCTGCCTGCTGAAGTGCAAATCATCCCGGTTACGTCTGCTCCGGATGCGAGCGTGACCGCGCCATCCGTAGCGGATATGCCAAAAATGCGCTCTATGGCAACAAAGGCGCAGTCTTCGGTTCCGGCCATGAAGACCCAGGCCGCCGGGGCAGAGCTACCAATTCAGGCAACAAAACCCGCGTCCAAGCCCGTCGCGCCGGCACCAGCGCAGCCAACCAATACCGAGACCAAGCCCGACTCAGTGTCACCGGCTCAGGCTGAAAAATCCGTGACCCAAGCCGGCGCACCCGCAAAAATTACCCAGCTGCGCCTTGAGTTCGGCGAAGAATCCTGGACCGAGATCAAGGACCGGGACGGCAAGATTATTTCCTCCCAGGTCAACCCGGCCGGCAGTGAGTTGATCGTTTATGGGCGCGCGCCATTCACGATGCTGATCGGCCATAGTTTGGCAGCACGCTTATACCACCAGGGCAAGCAGGTGGATCTGACCCCTTACATCAATAAATATAGCGAAGTGGCGCACGTGACGTTGAAGTAACGGGCATAGCGAATAGACATCTCCTGATAATGAAGCCAACCATGCCCGTTTCCCTCTCTCCTACCTCTCCCCCGGAGGGGGAGAGTGATGAAGTATCGCTGCGCGAGCTTCTATTACCATGAGTGCGACCATTATCAAGCGCCGCCCGTCGCAACGGGTGCAGGTCGGCAAGGTGATGCTGGGCGGCGGCGCGCCTGTCGTGGTGCAGTCGATGACCAACACCGATACTGCCGATGCCGATGCAACTGCCAGGCAGGTCTTCGAGTTGGCTCAGGCTGGTTCTGAATTGGTGCGCATCACCGTGAACACCTCCGAGGCCGCCGCGCAAGTGGCGCGCATACGTTCTCGGCTGGATGGCATGGGTTGCGACGTGCCGCTGGTCGGCGACTTCCATTACAACGGACATCGCTTGCTGACCGACTACCCTGATTGTGCGCAGGCTTTGGCGAAATACCGGATCAATCCGGGCAACGTCGGGCGCAACCGAAATGAAAATGACCCGTTCTCGATGATGATAGCGACCGCGGTCCGCTACGACAAACCGGTGCGCATCGGCGTGAACTGGGGCAGCCTCGATCAGAGTCTGGTGGTGCGCATGATGGACGAGAACTCGCGCTTGGCGCAGCCCAAAGATGCCGGAGAGGTGACCCGCGCCGCGCTGATCGCTTCCGCGCTGGAAAGCGCGCAGCGTGCCGAACAGCTCGGCATGGCGCACAACCGCATCGTGCTGTCATGCAAGGTCAGCGAGGTGCAGGATCTGATCGCGGTGTACCGCGCGCTGACGCTGCAATGCGATTACGCGCTGCATTTGGGGCTGACCGAAGCGGGCATGGGTTCCAAGGGCATCGTCGCTTCGACCGCCGCGCTGGCGGTGCTGTTGCAGGAAGGCATCGGCGACACGATACGCATCTCGCTGACTCCGGAACCGGGCGGTGACCGCACCCGGGAAGTGCTGGTCGCGCAGGAGATTCTGCAAACCATGGGCTTGCGGGCGTTCGCGCCGATGGTGACGGCCTGTCCCGGATGCGGACGCACCACCAGCAGTTTCTTTCAGGAGTTGGCGCAAAGCATCCAGACGCATCTGCGCGAGCAGATGCCGGTGTGGCGCGAGCGCCATGAAGGCGTTGAGAGCATGACCGTGGCGGTGATGGGCTGTGTGGTGAACGGACCGGGCGAAAGCAAGCTGGCGAACATCGGCATCAGCCTGCCCGGTACCGGTGAGAGCCCGGCTGCGCCGGTCTACATCGATGGCGAAAAGGCCATGACCTTGCGCGGTGAAAACATTGCTGCGGAATTCACTGTCATCGTTGATGAGTATGTAGCTAAAAAATACGTGAAGAGGGAAGGGTAAAACGGGAAGGGAGAATGGGGAAGGGAGAAGGGTGGTCAGCGTGCCGGTTTTACCTTTCTCTCTTCTCTCTTCTCCCTTCCCCGGAAATAAAATGAGCAACGAAACCCTCCAGGCCGTGCGCGGCATGAACGACATCCTGCCGGACGAGGCGGGGCTTTGGTTATGGTTCGAGGAAGTGGCGCGTGACTGGCTGCACAGTTATGGCTACCGCAACATCCGCATGCCGCTGGTCGAGCCGACCGAGTTGTTCAAGCGCGCCATCGGCGAAGCGACCGACATCGTCGAAAAAGAGATGTACAGCTTCGCCGACGCGCTGAACGGCGACCAGTTGACGCTGCGCCCCGAGGGAACCGCCTCTTGCGTGCGTGCCGTGCTGCAGCACAATCTGCTGTATAACGCGCCGCAGCGCTTGTATTACAGCGGCCAGATGTTCCGCCATGAGCGCCCGCAAAAGGGGCGCTATCGCCAGTTCCATCAGTTCGGCGTGGAGGCGCTGGGCTTTGCCGCGCCGGATATCGATGCAGAACAGATTCTGATGTGCGCGAGGCTGTGGCACAAACTCGGGTTGCGCGATGTCGCGCTGCAACTGAACACGCTGGGCGACGCGGCTGCACGGCATCGCCACCGCGCCAGGCTGATCGCTCATTTCGAGCAGCACAAGGCGATGTTGGATGCGGATTCGACGCGCCGTTTGCACAGCAATCCGCTGCGCATCCTGGATAGCAAGAATCCGGCGATGCAGGACTTGATAGTCGCGGCACCGAAGCTGATGGACGAGCTGGAAGACGACGCGTTGCAGCACTTTGCCGCAGTGCAGGACATCCTCAGGCAGCATGACGTGGCGTTCGAGATCAATCCGCATCTGGTGCGCGGCCTGGATTATTACAACCGCACCGTGTTCGAGTGGGTGACCACTAGCCTCGGCGCGCAAGGCACCATCTGCGCGGGTGGCCGCTATGACGGGCTGGTCGAACAGATCGGCGGAAAACCCGTTCCCGCGACCGGTTTCGCGATGGGGGTGGAGCGCTTGCTGGCATTGTTGCGGGATGGCGGCATGGCATTGCCCAGGCCGCAGGTGGATGTGTATGTGGTGCATCAGGGCGAACCGGCCGGCCGGTTGGCCAGCCAGGTGGCTGAAAGATTGCGCGATGACAACCTGAGTGTGCTGTTGCATTGCGGCGGCGGCAGTTTCAAATCGCAGATGAAAAAGGCCGATGCCAGCGGCGCTTATGTGTCGGTGGTGATCGGCGATGACGAAGCGCAGGCAGGTGAAGTGAGTGTCAAGCCGATGCAGGGCGGCGAGCAAATCCGTGTGAGTGTGGAAAATCTCACAGCGACAATCAATCAATTAATCAAGTAGGAGTGAACAGCATGGCGGCATTGGATTTGCAGGAACAGGAACAGATCGAAGCGCTCAAGGCGTGGTGGAAGGACAACCGCAATCAGGTACTCGGCGCTCTGTTGATCGTCGTCGTCGCAATGGGCGGCTGGCGAGGCTGGCAGTATTACCAGCACAAACAATCCAGCCAGGCCGCGACGCTGTATGCGGAATTTTTCAGGCAACTGGAAGGAAATGATGCCGGACGCGTCAACGATGCCGCCGCCGCAGTGATGGACAGATTCGCCGCCACGGCATACGCGTCGCGTGCCGCTTTGCTGGCTGCGCAAGTGAATGAGCAGCGCAAGGACGCGGCACGCGCCAAGACCCAGTTGCAGTGGGTCATCGATCATGCCGGGGAAGCGGAACTGCGCGACGTGGCGCGGTTGAGGCTGGCATCCCTGTTGCTGGATGAAACAAAGTATGCCGATGCAATGAAGCTGCTCGACGCAGAGCATCCCGCCTCGTTCGATGGTTTGTATGCCGACTTGCGGGGCGACGCGTTGAGCGCGCAGGGTAAGGCAGATGAGGCCAGGAGCGCATACAAACTGGCCTATGAAAAGACCGATGCCAAGAGCATGTATCGCAATCTGATCCAGATGAAACTCGATGCGCTGGTAGCGGATAAATGAAACTGGTATACCCTTATCTTCGACTATATCTGTTGATGCCGGCTTTGTTCTTGCTGGCCGGGTGTTCCAGCGACTCTACGCCGGACTGGGCCGAAATGAAGGGCGAGGCGGGACCTGCCAAGTTGGTCGAGTTCGCTCAGACCGCCAGGTTCGAGGTGCGCTGGCATGGCGACGTGGGTGATTCGGGAATGAATCTGCTGCGACCCGCGCTGACCGGTGACGCGATCTATGGCGCATCCGCCAAGGGCAACCTGACGCGTCTGGATCGAGCCTCCGGCAAACAGGTATGGCGTATCGAAACGGGTATTACCGTCAGCGGCGGTGTGGGTAGCGGTGGAGGGCTGGTGCTCGTCGGAAGCGACAAGGGCGATGTGCTGGCTTATGACGAAAACGGCAAGTTGCTCTGGAAGAGCAAGGTGCCCAGTGAAGTGCTGAGTGTGCCGCAAGTCGCGGATGGCGTGGTGATGGTGCGCAGCGGCGACGGGCGTATCGCCGGATTGAGCGCGGCAGACGGCAAGCGTCTGTGGCTGTATGAACGCAGCACGCCGGCCCTGGTCGTGCGCAGTCATGCCGGCGTGACGGTGCAGCGCGGCGTGGCATACGCCGGGTTTGCGGGAGGGAAGCTGGTCGCGCTGAAAATCGCGGATGGCTCGGTATTGTGGGAAGTCTCGGTGTCTCAGCCGCGCGGCAGCACTGAACTGGAGCGCATCAGCGACATCACCAGCAACCCGGTCGCGGATGATGAACAAGTCTGCGCCATCGCGTTTCAAGGGCATGTGGCATGCTTTGACGCGGCGCAAGGCAGCCCGCTGTGGAACCGCGATATCTCCAGCGACAAGGGCATGATGCTGTTGCGCAAATATCTCTATCTCAGCGATGCGAAAGGATCGGTCATCGCGCTGGACAAGACCAGCGGAAGCACGGTGTGGAAGAACGAGCAGTTGTCGTTGCGCGATACCGCCGCGCCCCATGCGCTGGAGAAGTTCGTCGTGGCCGGCGATTATGCGGGGTATCTGCATGGCTTGAACCGCGAGGACGGGAGTCTGGCTGCGCGCATCAAACTGGACGGTGGCGCAATACAAGCCGAGCCGCTCCCGCTGGACGATGGGCTGCTGGTGCAGACGCGTGGCGGGGATCTGTATTCGCTGTCGATACATTAGAGTGGAAGGGGGAAGAGTGAAGGGTAAAGGGTAAAGGGTGAAACCGCTGCTCCGTTATACCCTTCTCCCTTCCCCCTTTACCCTTCACATTTCAAATTCAAGGTTATCAAAATGTTGCCCACACTGGTTTTAGTTGGGTAGGGTGGATAAGCGTAGCGCAGCCACCTTTAGCACGGTGGATGCGCTACGCTTATCCACCCTACAAAATTTTCACACTTCAAATTCAAGGCTATCAAAATGCTCCCCACAGTAGTATTGGTCGGTCGTCCGAACGTGGGCAAATCCACGCTGTTCAATCGCCTCACGCGCAGCCGCGACGCGCTGGTCGCCGACCTGCCGGGGCTGACGCGCGACCGCCATTACGGGCGCGGCAGGGTAGGGGAGAGGCCTTATCTGGTGGTGGACACCGGCGGTCTGGAACCGGTCGCCAAGGAAGGCATCATGTTCGAGATGGCCAAGCAGAGCCGCCAGGCGGTGGACGAAGCCGACGTGGTGCTGTTCCTGGTCGATGGCCGCGCCGGTTGTACACCGCAGGATGCCATCATCGCGAAGGAGCTGCGCAAGACCGGCAAACCGATCCTGTTGCTGGTCAACAAGGCGGAAGGCATGGCGCGCGCCAAGGTCACCGCCGATTTTTTCGAGCTGGGCTTGGGCGAACCGCTGCCGATCTCCTCGGCGCATGGCGACAATGTCACTGAAGTCGTCGAGATCGCACTGGAGAATTTTCCGCCCCAGGTCGAAGAAGAAACCAGCCATGAGCATCCGCCCAAGATCGCCATCGTCGGACGTCCGAATGTCGGCAAGTCCACGCTGGTGAATGCCATCCTCGGCGAGCAGCGCGTGATCGCGTTCGACCAGCCGGGCACCACGCGCGACAGCATCTACATCGACTTCGAACGCGACGGCAAGCAATACACCATCATCGACACCGCGGGAGTGCGCCGTCGCGGCAAGGTCGAGGAGGCAGTGGAGAAATTCTCGGTGATCAAGACCATGCAGGCGATCGAGGATGCCAACGTGGTGGTGCTGGTGGTGGATGCTCGCGACCAGATCACCGAACAGGACGCGCATGTCGCCGACTACGTGCTGCAGGCGGGACGCGCCCTGGTGCTGGCGGTCAACAAGTGGGACGGACTGGACGAACATCATCGCGACATGGTGAAGAGCGACATCGAGCGCAAGCTGCATTTCCTGAGCTTCGCCAAGCGGCATTACATTTCCGCGCTGAACGGCAACGGTGTCGCAAATGTGTTGAAGTCGGTGAACGAGGCTTATGCCGCAGCGATGGCGAAACTGTCCACGCCGAAACTCACCCGCGCGCTGATCGCCGCGCTGGAAAAGCAGGCGCCGCCCAAAGGGGGGCGTTTCACCCCCAAGATGCGCTATGCCCATCAGGGCGGCAGCAACCCGCCGCTGATCGTGATACACGGCAGCGGCCTGGATGACGTGCCGGCCGGCTACTCGCGCTATCTGGAGCGCACCTTTTGCGAGATATTCAAGCTGCAGGGCACGCCGATGCGGATCCAGTACAACTCCAGCAAGAATCCGTTCGAGGGAACCAAAACCAAGCCGCTGACCGAGGCTGAACAACGCCGCGCGCACCGCGCACGGATACGGGGCCGCAAGCTGTACGGCTGAGCTTTTTCCCGCTAAACGTCCCGCAAGTCATATTGAAGCCAATTCCCAGGTGCTGTTGCTCATGCAACAGTTCCCCGTTGCCAATTTTCTTTCATGTAATCCCGCTATTGAGAAACCACGCGGCGATCCTTCCTAATCACGGGAAATTGAACCGGCGCGTGAAGCTGCATTGCAGTTAAAACAACAACTTAATTTTTTGGCACGTAATATGCTTGCCTTCGACGGGCGCTAATGGATTGGTTGCAGTGCTGGTTGGCAAGCATTGCTGAATCCATTCCGTGCAATCTTGCCTATGGATAAAGTTATACCGTATTACGGATTGCCGTAATAACGGTTTTGCTTGCGCAAATAAATGCAGTCATAGCTTGCTCGAATAATTAAAACCTTAACGACAAGGAATTTCATTTTCATCAATCAGTAATGCTTTTGCAAGGGATGCGCCATGAAATACCACAACTCCATGAACAGAATCTGCCGTCTAGTCTGGAGCCAGGTGCAGAACACCTGGGTGGTTGCCACAGGGGACACCAAGGAGCGAGGTAACAGTAAATCGGTATTCAAGCCCAAGCTGATGGCGGTGACGCTGGCGTTGCTTTCACCCGCGGCGTTCGCCGCACCGATGGACGGACAGATCAGCGCAGGCTCGGGCGGCATCGCCCAGGCAGGTACTACCACCACGATCACCCAGCAAACCCAGAACCTTGCCATCAACTGGCAAAGCTTCGACATCGGCAGCAACGAAGCCGTGCACTTCAACCAGCCCAACTCTGCGGCCATCGCCCTCAACCGTGTCCTCGGCCAGAACCCCAGTCAGATCCTCGGTAGTCTCAGCGCCAACGGCCAGGTCTTTGTTCTGAATCCCAATGGCGTATTGTTCGGCAATGCCGCACAAGTGAATGTCGGCGGCCTGGTCGCATCCACCCTGAACATCAGCGATGCCGACTTCATGGCGGGCAACAACGTGTTCAGCAACGGCGGCATCGTTGGCGGCAACGTGGACAACCAGGGCGCGCTCAATGCCGCCAATGGCGGCTACATCGCCCTGATCTCCCCGGCCGTGAGCAACACCGGCAGCATCAGCGCGCCGCAAGGTACGGTTGCGCTGGCCGCTGGCAATAGTGTCACGCTGAATCTCAATAATGGTTCGTTGCTGGGTTACACGATAGACACCGGCACGGCCAGTGCGCTGGTCAGCAATGGCGGCATGATCGCTGCCAACGGAGGGCAGGTGCTCGTCACCGCCCGTGGAGCGGATGCGCTTTCCGCTGCCGTGGTGAACAACACCGGCATCATCGAGGCGCGCACCGTCCAGAACATTGGTGGCGTGATCAAACTCATGGCCGACTTGCAAGTCGGCCATGTCAATTTGGGCGGCACGCTGGATGCTTCTGCACTGGATGGCGGCGATGGCGGCTTCATCGAAACTTCGGCGGCCACGGTCAGTGTCGCGGACAACGCTGTTGTAACTACCAATTCAGCACTGGGACAAACCGGCAACTGGCTGATTGATCCGATCGACTTCACGATCGCCGCCAGCGGTGGCGATATCAGCGGCACAACGCTGTCGGCCAATCTTGGTACTACCGGCGTAACGATACTTAGCAGCTCCGGTCCTTCAGGCGTCAATGGGGACGTCAACGTCAACGATGTGGTGAGCTGGTCAGCCAACAAGCTCACGCTCAATGCCCAGCGCAACATCAACATCAACGCCAACATGAACGGTTCTGGCACAGCCAGTCTCGCGCTCGAATACGGTCTGGGCGCAGTGGCCGCAGGTAACACCGGCAACTACCTGCTTGCATCCAATGCCCAGATCAATCTTCCCTCAGGGCTCAACTTCAGTACCAGGCTGGGTTCGGATGGCATTGCCAAGGCCTACACCGTCATCAACAGTCTGGGCATCGCGGGCGATATCTCCGGCGCTACGCTGCAAGGCATGAACGGCAACCTGGCCGGCAACTATGCGCTGGGATCGAACATCGATGCCTTGCTGACCAGCGGCTGGAACGCAGGCGCAGGCTTTGCGCCGGTGGGTGCATCTACTACTCAATTCACCGGCAACTTCGATGGCCTGGGCCATTCCATCAGCAATCTCGTCATCAATCGGCCGACGACAAATGATGTCGGTCTGTTCGGCTATACCGCGACGGGCAGCGCCGTGCGGAACGTGGGCCTGGTGAATGGCAGCGTGAGCGGGAAAAACAGCGGCGGGCTGATCGGGCAGAACTGGGGTACTATCAGCCACAGTTATTTCACTGGTACCGTGATTGGGAGCAGCAACAACGTAGGTGGCCTGGTGGGGCTGAATTCCGGCAGCATCAGCAACAGTTACGCTACCGGTAGCGTGAGCAGTGTGATTGGAACCAACAACGTCGGCGGCCTGGCGGGGCTGAATTCCGGCAGCATCAGCAACAGCTACGCGAGCGTCAGCGTTGGGGGAAATAATAACGTCGGCGGCCTGGTGGGACTCAACAATGCAGGAGCAATCAGCACCAGCTACGCGACCGGCAGCGTGACCGGCAGTTCCCTTCTTGGCGGATTGGCAGGAAACAACAGTCTTGGCACCATCACCGACACCTACGCGACCGGCAATGTAAGCGGTGGTGCCGGTAGCAACAACATCGGTGGATTGCTTGGGCAAAATTCCGGTACCGTCAGCACCAGCTATTCCATTGGCGGCGTGAGCGGCACGCTTTCGGTCGGCGGCCTGGTGGGCAACAACACCGGCACCATCGGCAATAGCTATTGGGATAACCAGTTATCCGGCCAGACGGCCGGGATCGGCGCCGGCGTGATCGCAGGCGCCACCGGTCTGACCACTGCGCTGACCATGCAGCAATCCAGCTTCATCGGTTTTGACTTCACTAACGTTTGGCGTATCTACAACGGTCATACCACCCCGTTGCTGAGATCCTTCCTGAAACAGCTGACCATCACGGCGAGCGATGTCACCAAGATTTACGATGCTACTTTGGCTGGTCTGACGGATGTCACCTATTCAGATCCCTCAGCGGCTGGATCGGTCAACCTGTTCGGAATGACGAATTCCTATGGTGGCGCCACCAAGAACAATGTCGGGGTCTATGCGGCAGATATCTGGTCCGATCAGCAAGGTTATGACATCACGCTCGTGGGAGGGCAGCTGACTGTCACTCCTGCCAACCTTGACGTCAATGTAACAGCAGCGAACAAAGTGTATGACGCTACCACCAGCGCCACCTTGAGCGGAGCGGCAATCACCGCATTGGGGGCGGATATAGTCAGCCTGGGCGGAACCGGCAGCGGTGCGTTTGCCGACAAGAACGCCGGCACCGGAAAAACTGTCACCATCAGCGGCAACTACAGTATTAGCGGCATGGATGCCGGCAACTACAACCTGATTCAGCCAGCCGGTGCGACTGCCGACATCACCAGGCTGGATCTCGCTCTCGGCGGCATCACAGCGGCGAATAAAGTATATGACGCGACCCGTACTGCCACACTGGGCGGCATGGCATCGGTAACTGCATTGGACTCGGATGTGGTCAGTGTGGTCGGCAGCGGCAGCGGCCTGTTTGCCGACAAGAACGCCGGTACCGGCAAGACCGTCACCGTCAATATCGGCGGCTACAACCTCAGCGGCATGGACGCAGGCAATTACAATCTGATTCAACCGTCCGGTGTGACTGCCGACATCACCCCGCGCGCCCTGACCATCACCGCGTTTGCTGCGAACAGAGTGTATAACGCAGGCACGGCTGCGACGATCAGCAGTTTTGCCAACAACCGCCTCTATGGCGACATCCTCACCACCGGCTATGGCAGTGCTGCCTTCGAGGACAAGAACGCCGGCACCGGCAAGACCGTCAACGTCAGCGGCATCACGCTGGGAGGCACGGATGCACGCAACTATACCTACAACACCACCGCAACGACCACCGCCAACATCACCCCGTTGAACATCGCGCTCAAGGGTGTCACCGCGGCGAA
>DATBWQ010000059.1:0-12492 GCA_036514695.1 Gallionella sp.
TGACGCGCCTCATGCAAGCCCGGACCTGCTTGAACAACCAACTGGTATTATAAGCAGCATCATTTCAGACACTACTATTTCGAAATGCAATAATTATGTAGGGTGCGTTTCACGCACCATGGTGCGCAAAGCGCCCCCTACTTTAACAATACAAAGGAGCGAACATGGCCACATTGATTTTCCTCGGTATCGTCGCCGTCCTGCTGATCTACGCCATCAGCCTGTACAACCATCTGGTCAACGTCAAACATGCCGTTGCCAAGGCATGGGCGAACATAGACGTGCTGCTCAAGCAACGCCATGACGAGCTGCCCAAGCTGGTCGAGGTGTGCAAGCAATACAAGCAGTTCGAACAGTCCACGCTGCAAAAGGTCATCGAGGCGCGCGCGCAAGTGCAGGCCGCACGCGAACGCCAGGACATCCCCGCGCTGGGTCAGGCTGAAGGCATGCTGCGCATGGGGCTGGGGAACATTTTCGCGGTGGCCGAAGCCTATCCGGAACTGAAAGCCAACGAGAATTTCATGCAGTTGCAGACCCGCATCACCTCGCTGGAGAACGGCATCGCCGACCGCCGCGAGTTGTACAACGAATCGGTGAACATCAACAACGTGCAGATCGAAGTGTTTCCCGCCAGCATCATCGCCAGGCTGTTCAACTTCGGCGAAAAGCCGCTGCTGGAATTCTCCGTCGCAGAGAAGACGGATGTGGATATGAAACAGCTATTCGGCTAAGGTCTTGGCCGACTGACCATGCTGGTAAGACTGCGCCGCGAATACGCGCAACTGGTCACCTCGGGTGCGCAGTTGCTGCTGCTGTTCGCCGGCTTCAAGCTGGAATCGCGCAACGGCTGGCTGGCTTGTCTGTCAGTGATGGCCCTCATCAGCATCCCGGCCTGGCTGTCGGCATTGAAGCGGCTGCGTGCGGTGCGCGACACCCCGACCTCCAGGGTCGCCTCCGCCGCACAGGGTTACGTGGAACTCACCGGACGCGGCCAGCCATTCGGAGACATACCCCTGCTCGGCAGGCTCACCCAACTACCCTGCCTGTGGTATCGCTACAAGATCGAACAACGCACCTCAAGAAACAAGTGGCAGACGGTAGACAGCGGCGAGAGCGATGATACTTTCATGCTGCGCGATGATACCGGCGTGTGCGTGGTCGACCCTGAACAGGCGGAAATCATCACCCGGCACCGCGATCAGTGGCATGAAGCCGATCATCGTTACACCGAGTGGAAGTTGCTCGAAGAAGACCATCTCTACGCCATCGGACAATTCCGCACCCAGGGCGGCAGCACCCTGGAATTCGACACGCGCGCGGAACTCAACGCGCTGCTGGCCGAATGGAAAAAAGACATGCCCACGCTGCATTCACGCTTCGATCTGGATAACAACGGCGAACTGGACGTGAAGGAATGGATGCTGGCGCGATCCGCCGCCAAACGCGAAGTGACCAAGATGATGCGCGAAGCCCAGGCACAGCCGGACATCCATATCATCAGCCGGCCGCGCGACGGAAAACTATTTTTGATCAGCAACCTCACGCCGGATAAATTATCGGGGCGCTACCTGTTCTGGACCTGGGCGCATCTGATCATTTTCTTCGGCGCGCTGGGCGGGGTGGGCTGGCTGTTACAGACCCCCGCTTATGTCCTGGGATTGCAGAAATAAGAGGAATCAACCGTCCTCTCCGGGGAAGCCAAGTTGAATTTCTGCCCGCCCCTGCATTCAATATTGTAAAAATCAGCCTTTTCTACGTAACGACATGCGTTCCATCAAACCATCTTTCATGATGAACTGATGTTTGATCGCCCCCAGCAGATGCACCGCCACCAGCACGATCAACACATTGACCAATTGTTCATGCACCACGTGGGCGGACACGCCGTCGAATTTCTTGGGTAATATTGTCGCATCGCCCGCCAGCAGGGCCTTGCCCACATCACTGGTGACGATCTCCATCATGCCGCTTACAGGCAACAACACCAGCAAGGTATACAGCAAGTAATGAACACCCTTGGCCGCTTTATCCAGCGGTGTATTGCCGATCGCAGAGGGCGTTCCATCCTTGCTGCGGAAATACAGCTGCGCCAAAAGCAACAGCAGGATCGTGCCGCCCACCGAAGCATGCACTATATAGCCCGTAAGCGTCGCACCAACATCATGGCGCGCATCATGTACGGACTCGCCCAAGAACCAGGCGGCGATCAACAATGCCAGTGTCAGCCAATGAACGATCACCATGCGTTTGCTGTATTGATTCAAAACTTTCTCCTGAAATTTATCGAGCTCATGGGATAAAACCACTCCAGCAAAGCTCCGTTACTGAAAAAATGAGCGCGCAATTTACCCTAAACTCGCCTGATGTGCAGCATTTTCTCGTTGTCATGATGCAGAAATTTACTCACTAACCAATATCGCGGTATGCTCAACACATGGCAATGACTCTGCTAACCCGAACGTTTCATGAATGCACACCACTCTTATGAGGGCGGCAATCCCGTTTCGGCCCGGCTAAAAACCAAACCCCTCCCAACCTCCCCTTGTCAGGGGAGGAGCGGGTCCGGTCCTTCCCCGACAAGGGGTTCAGTAAACGTAGCGTGCGCCATACGCACGATCAAGCTAAATTTGTGAAACATTGGGGCTAGATGAGCGCAGCGCACAACGACCAGTCCATTTCGGGGCTAAGCACCGCAGAAGCGCAACAACGCCTCGCCGCATCCGGCTATAACGAAATAAGCCCGCCGCAGACACGCCGCATGTGGCACATCGTTGCCGATGTGTTGCGCGAGCCGATGTTCCTGCTGCTGATCGCGGCGGGCGGCATTTATCTGCTGCTGGGCGATGTCGGGGATGCGCTGATGTTGCTGTTCTTCGTGGCGCTCATCGTGATTCTCACCGTGTTCCAGCAGCGCAAGAGCGAGCGGGTGCTCGAAACCTTGCGCGACCTGTCCAGCCCGCGCGCAATGGTGCTGCGTGATGGCAGGCAGCAACGCATCGCGGGACGCGAGGTGGTGCAAGGCGATCTGTTGCTGCTCACCGAGGGTGATCGCGTCGCCGCAGATGCCGTGCTGCTCAGCTGCAACGATCTGCTTGCCGACGAGTCCATGCTGACCGGCGAGTCGGTCCCGGTGCGCAAACAGGCCGGCTCACCCGATTCCGTAGCGCGTCAGCCGGGCGGCGATGATCAGCCTTTCGTGTACGCGGGAACGGTGCTGGTGCAAGGCAGCGGCATCGCCCTGGTGACAGCCACCGGCAAGTCCAGCGCGATCGGAAAGATCGGCAAGTCACTGGCAAGCACTCGCCCCGGCGCATCGCCGCTGCGCATCCAGACCGGCCGGCTGGTGCGACGTCTGGCGATATTAGCCGGCACATTCTGCCTGATATTGGTGATCGCCTATGGCATCTCGCGGGGTCAATGGCTGGATGCATTGCTGGCCGGCATCACGCTGGCGATGGCTTCGCTGCCGGAAGAATTCCCGGTGATCCTGTCGGTATTCATGGCGCTCGGCGCATGGCGCATCTCACGGCGCGATGTGCTGACGCGGCGGCTGGATGCCATCGAAACACTCGGCGCCACCACCGTACTGTGCGTTGACAAGACCGGCACGCTGACCGAAAACCGCATGGTGATCCGCAAGCTGTATAGCGGCGGCCAGATGCTGGACATAGATAGCCTGCTGCAAGTCGATGCACACGCCGACCTGCCCGAACCTTGGCACGAACTGGTTGAGTTCGGCATTCTGGCCAGCGAGCGCGATCCGTTCGACCCGATGGAACGCGCCCTGCATGAATTGGGGCTGCGCACGCTGAGCGGCACGGAACATCTGCACGAGGAATGGCAACTGGTGCACGAATACAGCCTGTCGCCCGGGTTGCTGGCGATGTCGCACGTCTGGCAGGGCGACGAGCAGACGCATCATATGGTGGCCGCCAAAGGCGCGCCGGAAGCCATCATAGACCTGTGCCACCTGCCCGAAGCGCAAGCCGGATCCATAGCGCAAGCCGCCGCCGGAATGGCCGATCAGGGTTTGCGCGTACTGGGAGTGGCACGCGCCAGACTCGAACCCGTCCATGAGCCGGAACAGCGCTGGCCGGCACAACAACATGACATCGAGTTTTCCTTTGTCGGCTTGCTCGGCCTGCAAGACCCGCTGCGCGCGGATGTGCCGGAAGCCATCGCACAATGCCGCGCGGCAGGTATCCGGGTGGTGATGATCACCGGCGATCATGCGCGCACCGCACAAACCATCGCCCGTGAACTCGGCTTGCCATACGGGCAAGTATTGACCGGCAGCGAACTGGACAGCATGCCGGATGAAGCATTGCGATCCCGGCTGCGCGACGTGCAGGTATTCGCGCGCATCGTGCCGCAACAGAAACTGCGCCTGGTGGAAGCCTTCAAGGCCAACGGAGAAATCGTCGCGATGACCGGCGACGGCGTGAACGATGCGCCCGCCCTCAAGGCGGCACACATCGGCGTGGCGATGGGCAAGCGCGGCACCGACGTGGCGCGCGAAGCCGCCGGGCTGGTGCTGCTCAACGATGACTTTGCCTCGCTGGCCGCCACCATCCGCCTGGGTCGGCGCATCTATGACAATCTGCGCAAGGCGATGAGCTACGCGCTGGCCGTGCACATCCCGATCGTCGGCATGGCACTGCTGCCGGTGCTACTCGGCGAACCGCTGCTGTTGCTGCCCGCGCACATCATGTTCCTGCAGATGATCATCGACCCCGCCTGCTCGATATTCTTCGAGGCGGAGCCGGAAGCAAGAGACATCATGCAACGCCCGCCCAGACAGGCGAACGAGCCGCTGTTCGGCGGCAAGCTGATGACCGGCAGTCTGCTGCAGGGATCAGCGGCTTTCGCGGTTGCCGCCGCGATCTATGCATGGGCATTGTCAAAAGAGATGGACGAGAACACCGTGCGCGCGCTGGTATTTGTTTCGATGGTGGCGGGAAACATCGCGCTGGTATTCAGCAACCGCTCACTGAATACGTCCTGGCAAGGCGCATGGTCGCGCGAAAACCCGGTGCTGTGGTGGATCGTGCTGGGTGGCAGCGCCGGGCTGGCTTTGGTGCTGAGCGTCCCGGTGCTGCGCGAACTGTTCCATTTTTCCGGAGACACGCCGCATATCATGGGTGTTGGTGTGCTGGCCGCGATCGGCGTGCTGCTGCTCAGTGCGGGAGTAAAACGGATGCTGCCGTAGATACCTTGCACCCTGAGCGTAAAAAAGATGCCAAGCGGGCAAATGAGGATAACCAGCACCCAGGGAGGGAGGAGGAAAAACCTGCGGCACCCGCTTGGCAGGACGTAATCTAATGCGTTTTCAACTGCAAGGGAATGCGACATGATGTCGCGCGACAAATTGTCGCAGGCGGAGTGCGATTCATGGAAGGGAACACCCCTTCACCCGCGCCCTCCCAGCGGCAGGTTCAGTATCCTCCTGTGAATTCCCTTGACGATACCATGCATTCAGCGTACAAGGCCTGCAGGTATTTGATTCAAAGTCTCTGCAGTACTGGTTTTTCCATGTGCAATCTTCGATTCAAATAGTTTTGCGGGGGATTTCCCCGTTTTTTAAATAAGGAAGTAATCACATGGCAACTGGTACAGTTAAATGGTTCAACGACGCAAAGGGTTTTGGTTTTGTCACTCCCGATGATGGCAGCGAAGATCTGTTCGCGCACTTTTCCGCAATCAACATGAACGGCTTCAAGTCGCTTCAGGAAGGCCAAAAAGTCAGCTTTGAAGTGACCCAGGGTCCAAAGGGCAAGCAAGCCTCCAACATCCAGGCCGGTTGATCGGGGCTTAGTATTAATTGATTGGGAGTTGGTAAAAAAGCCCGGCACGCAAGTGCCGGGCTTTTTGTTTGGCGGGAAGATGACCGCTACGGGCTTATTCCATTTCCATTTCAAAGATAAAGCAATCCGTAGGTCGGGCTACGCCCGACAACCCTTCGACAGGCTCAGGACAGGCTTGATCCGGCGGGCATAGCCCGCCCTACAAAAATGCACGTTTGATCTAGAATCGGAATTAGTTCTTCTTTTGAATAAATTCGATCTTGTATCCGTCCGGATCGGACACGAAAGCAATCACAGTCGCGCCATGCTTCATGGGCCCGGCCTCCCTGACCACTGCCCCGCCTTTTTGCCTGACCAGTTCACAGGACTTGAATGCATCATCGACCTCGATCGCCACATGACCGTAAGCTGAGCCCGGATCATATTTTTCAACACCCCAATTGTAAGTGAGCTCAATAACAGCACCCTCTTTTTCATCCTGGTAACCGACAAATGCCAGCGTGAACTTTCCGTCCGGATAATCGTTGCGGCGCAGCAATCTCATGCCCAGCACTTCTGTGTAAAAAGCGATGGAACGGTCCAGGTTCCCGACTCTGAGCATGGTGTGAAGGATACGCATATGCAGATCAGCTCTTGCGTTTTTCCAGCTCTTCCCACCGCGCCATCGCGGTCAACACCTCCGCCTCGATTTCCTCGTTGCGGGTTTGCAGTTGCTTGGCGCGTTTGGCATCGTCGCGAAAGATCGAGCCGTCCGCCAAGTGCGCGGCGATATCGATCTGTTCTTGCTCCAACACCTCGATGCGCTTGGGCAACTCGTCCAGTTCACGCTGTTCTTTATAGCTCAGCTTGCTGCCAGCCTTGGGCTTTTCAACTTCTTTCACGGCCGCGCGCGGCGGCGTGGCAACAATAGGTTTAGCCGCCGCAACGCCAGCCTGGAATTTTTTCACCCGCACCCAATCTTCATAACCGCCGACATACTCGATCAGCTTGCCGTCGCCCTCGAACGCGATCACCTGCGTCACGACGTTATCGAGAAAGGCGCGGTCATGGCTGACCAGGAACAATGTGCCGTCGTATTGCGCCAGCAGTTCCTCGAGCAGTTCCAGCGTCTCGATGTCCAGGTCGTTGGTCGGTTCGTCGAGCACCAGCACGTTGGCAGGCTGGGTGAACAGGCGCGCCAGCAACAGGCGGTTGCGCTCGCCGCCGGAACAGCTTTTGACCGGTGAACGGGCGCGCTCCGGCGGGAACAGGAAATCGCCGAGATAGCTGATGACATGCTTCTTCTGCCCGCCGATCTCGATGAAATCCGAGCCCTGGCTGATGGTGTCGGCCAGCGTGGCTTCGTCATCGAGCTGCTCGCGCAACTGGTCGAAATAGGCCACCGAAATCTTCGTGCCGAGCTTCACCTGCCCGCTGTCCGGCTGCAACTCGCCGAGTATGATCCTGAGCAGCGTGCTCTTGCCCGCGCCGTTCGGCCCGAGCAGGCCGATCTTGTCGCCGCGCTGGATGCGGCAGGAAAAATCCCTGATGATGCTGCGCTCGCCGTACGACTTGCCGACATGGCTCAGTTCCGCGACCAGCTTGCCGGAGCGCTCGCCGGTATCCACGCTCATCTCGACCTTGCCGAGTTTTTCACGGCGCGCGGCGCGATCTCGGCGCAACTGCTCCAGGCGCAGCACGCGGCCTTCGTTGCGCGTGCGGCGCGCCTTGACGCCTTGGCGTATCCACACCTCTTCCTGTGCCAGCACCTTGTCGAACTTGGCATTCACCACCGCCTCGTCCGCCAGCATGCGCTCCTTGATCGCCTGATAGGCGGAGAAATTGCCGGGGAAACTCGCCAGCTTGCCGCGGTCCAGCTCGACGATACGCGTCGCGACGTTGTCCAGAAAGCGCCGGTCATGCGTGACGAACAACACCGCGCCGATGAAATTATTCAGCAGCCCTTCCAGCCATTCGATCGAGTCGAAATCCAGATGGTTGGTCGGCTCGTCGAGGATCAGCACGTCCGGCTCGGCCACCAGCGCCTGCGCCAATGCCACGCGCTTGCGCTGCCCGCCTGACATATCGCCGATGCGCTTGTCAGGATCCAGGTCCAGCTTTGCGATTACTGTCTCGATACGTGCTTCGACCTTCCATCCGTCTTGCGCTTCGAGCTGCGTCTGCAAGTGCTGCATTTCTTCCAGCAGCTTGTCGAAGTCCGCGTCCGGTTCAGCGAGTTGATGAGACACATGGTGATAATCGTGCAGCAGTTTCTGCAACTTACCCAAACCTTTCGCCACGGCATCGAACACCGTGTCATCGGCATCCAGCACCGGCTCCTGGCTGACGTGGCAGATGCGTGCGGTCGGTGTGCGCCACACTTGGCCATCGTCTAAATTCCCTTGATTGGCAAGCACGCGCATCATGCTCGACTTGCCGCCGCCGTTGCGCCCGATCAGGCCGACGCGCTCGCCCTCATCGAGTTGAAAATCCGCATGATCCAGCAAGGCAACGTGCCCGAACGCAAGGCAGGCCTTGTCCAAAGTGATGAATGGCATGGCGGAGAACTACTTCCCGGGCAGCGAAGATTGATAGAGGAAAGAGAAGCCCACCACCCAGCAGGCCATGGCCCAGTAGCCGAACGCGGTGGTGAATCTGGTCAGCACCATCAGCACATCGGGGTTCCCGATCAGGGAATTGGTGAGCGAGAAGATGAACAACAGGACGGCAAGCAGATTCCCCGCCATCACCAGACGATGGCCGAAACGAAAACCATTCCCTTCCGGTTTACCCTCCGGCGGCAGGGAACCGCGAAGATGCAGCACCAGATACACTGCGCCAAACAACAGCAATGCGCCCACAATGCGGCCCGGAATGTCCCCCTCGTGCGTGGTGGCGCCGAGCAGTTCCAGCACGACGCGCCCGGCTGCGGCCACCCAGCCCATCGCCAGGGTCTGCGGAATGAAGAACCATGCCATAAACAAATTTACCTTGTGCCACATTATGGCTTGTTCCCTGCTGTCAGTTTTTGCAAATCCTCGATGATCTCTTTCGAATGCCGCGAGGTTTCCACGCTCAAATATATTTTGCCGACATTGCCCTGCGGGTCGATCAGGAAAGTATAGCGGCGCGCGACTTTCACAAATACCAGATTCATCAGCGCGCCATAACGCGCGGCCGTTTCGGTGGTCTGGTCCGCCAATAGCGGGAACGGCAGATGATATTTTTTGGCGAATTCCGCATGGCTGCTGCTGTCATCCACGCTCACGCCCACCACTTGAGCCCCCAGTGCGGTTATCTGCTGCAAGTCATCGCGAAACGCGCAAGCCTCCTGCGTGCACCCCGGCGTATCGTCCCTGGGATAGAAATACAGCACCAGCCACTTGCCGCGATAATCTTTCAGCACATGCAGTTTGCCGTTTTGATCGGGCAGATTGAAATCCGGCGCAGGCTTGCCCACCTCCGGCAACTCACCGGATCGCGCCGCGCGTGCCGCGAACAACGCCGCGAGCACCGCCAGTGCGGCTGCGATCGCCAACCATTTCATGTTGTTCTCCATTAAACCTGAAAACCGCAGTTGATCGTTTGCATTTCCATGAAAGCCTGCGTGATGATTGATTCTTGCCCCTTCGATGCAACTCACCTTTTGGGTGAGCCCGTAGGGTGGGCTATGCCCACCATGTCGGGCATAGCCCGACCTACATTTGGCTCCGGCTCGTCCGGCTTAGGTTAAACCGGCAGGTGCCGAAAACTCCACAAGCGCAACAACAACACGCACAGCAGCGCCAGCCCGCCGGCAAACAAAAATGCGGCGCCGGCATTCCAGTAATGCCACACCGCGCCGAACAGCACACCTGCGGGGATCGCGCTCAGACCGACGGCGAGATGATACCAGCCAAACGCCGTGCCGCGCTCGCGCTCATCGGCATACAGGCTGATCAACGCCCGTTCCGAGCCTTCTCCCAGGCCGATCAGCAGGCCGTACAACACGGTCACGATCCACAATGTATCGCCGTGCTCGACCAGGCCGAGCATGAAAAAACTCGCTGCATAGCCCGACCAGCTGATGATCGTCAGCCGCTGCATCCCGAACCTGTCCGCCATGCGCCCGCCCAGCAGCGATGTGGCGGATTTGCAGACATTGAGCATCGCCCACAGCAGCAACACCTGCACCAGACTCATGCCGAGCTCGTTGCCGCGCAGCAGGATAAAAGTCTCCGACGCGCGGGCAAAAGTGAACAACACCAACACCCACAGATAGCGGCGCATCGTGGGTGACAGTAATGCCCAGGCCAGCGGCGCGCGCGGCCTTTCGATCTCGACTTCCAGGCGCGGCGGTGTCAATTCTGCATCGAGCTTGCTCGATAGCAGATTGCCTGCCTTTGGTAGTTCGCGCACACCGAAGATCAGCACCACCAACACCAGCCCGCCCGGCACGACCGACCACAGGATCACCTCGCTCACCGACCAGTGCAGCCAGCTCAGCGCGGCAACGGCCAGCAGCGTGCCGCCCAGCGCACCGGCGTTATCCATCGCACGATGAAAGCCGTAGGCATAACCATGAATCGAGGAATGTGCGCTATCCGCCAGCAACGCATCGCGCGGTGCATTGCGCAGCCCCTTGCCGGCGCGATCCATACTGCGCAGCAATAACAGCGCGCCCCAGCTCGACACGATGCCCAGCAGCGGACGCGCCAGATTGGAAAGGCCATAGCCCCATACCATCAACTGCTTGCGCCTTCCGTGCCCGCTATCGGAATAACGTCCCGCCCACAGCTTGAGGAAACTCGCCGCCGCATCCGCCACGCCCTCCACCAGTCCCAGTATCACCGGCCCCGCACCCAGCACCGTGGCGATGAGTATCGGAATGAACGGCGTCACCATTTCCGACGCCAGATCGTTCAGGAAGCTGACCAGTCCGATCGCGATCACGGTAGCGGGTAATTTGTGTCGGGTCATGTTGATTGTGCGGCGTTTAAGTTAAAATGCGCGCGCTGCTTTCACAGCTTACGCCGTCCCCGTAGTTAAATGGATATAACCGGCCCCTCCTAAGGGTCAATTACAGGTTCGATTCCTGTCGAGGACACCAACTTCCTGATTTTCATCTCCGCCTCGCAGCGTTGCCACAACTCAAGCCCGAAGAGCTACTGGCCGGCTTTTTTGCGCATTTGATTTTATCCCAGATTGTCCATTAGGCAGAAATTCCACCCCAACCCCTCCCAACCTCCCCTTGTCAGGGGAGGGGCAGACCGGGCACTCCCCCTGACAAGGGGGAGCTGGAGGGGGTTTCGAGGCTAATGGATTATCTGGGTTTATTCACACTCCGCAAAATGAGGCTGCTGCGCTGATTTTTTTCGGGTGCAGGGAACTCTTTTTTAACATCCCTATCTGATTCATGCCCATCGTTGCATCGTGCAGCAAAGTTGTGCCGGAACGGGTGCTTGATTTCAAATGTTAAAGGATTGCCAATATGAAAAGAGCTTATTCCGCAGTGAAAGAATCGATCGCACGTTTCGTGCGCTGGGTTATCGCTGGTGTTATATCCTTCATCGTCGCGCTGCCAACCTTCGCTTCTTTCAGCACTTCCGTGTAGTCCCAGGGGCCGCGCCGGATTTTTTCTCCTTTTATTCCCGGCGCGGCACCCTTCTTTATATCCCCGTTTTAAATCGCGTTTACCGCCCGCGAAGCATCGCCGGCATCAGATCACCCTGTCATTGCCGCCATCGATCGGGATTTGCGCACCGGTGATCTTGGCGAACAGCTCGCCGCACATTTCCGCGGTCAGTTCCGCCACATCCTTGCTGCTGACCTCTACATGCAGCACGTTGTTGCGCTTGTATTCATCCACGGTCATGCCGTAATGGGCGGCGCGCTGCGACAGCACCTCTGCTGTCCAGATTCCGGTGTCGAACACCGCATTCGGGTGAACCAGGTTGATCCTGATCGCGTCCGCACCCCACTCCAATGCGGCGACGCGGGCGAGTTGCGTCAGCGCTGCTTTCGATGCGGAATAAGCTGCCGCGCCGGGTCCCGGCGCCGGGACGTTCTTCGAGCCTATCACCACCACCCGGCCATATTTCGGCGCCGCTTTCAGCAGCGCGTGCGTTTCGCGCAAAAGCGTCAAGTTTGAATCCAGATTGATTGCCATGACCCTGTGCCACTCTTCATCGGAAAGCGCCTCTATCTTCTTGCCGCCCGGGAAGACCCCGGCGTTCAGTACCAGCATGTCCAGGCCGCCGAAATGGCGCAGGGTTTGTTCCAGCATCCCTCTGATCGCCTCCGGCGAGGTCAGGTCCGCCGTGACACCCAGATAGTCTTCGCGCTTGCCGTATAAAGACTCTACGTCCGGACTGATATCCACCGCAACCACCGCCGCGCCGCGGTTCAGGAATGATTGCACGCAGGCCTTGCCGATGCCCGATGCCGCGCCGGTCACCAGCGCGACCTCGCCGGCGAACGCTTTCGGGGCGCCGGCTTTTTTCAGCTTGGCCTGTTCGAGGTCCCAGTATTCCATGTTGAACAGATCCGCCTCGCTTAATGCCTGATATCCGCCCAGTGCTTCGCCGCGCAGGATGATGTCCATCGTGTGGCTGTAGATGTCTTCGGTGATCTTCGTCTCGCGCGCCGACCGTCCCGCCGTGACCAGCCCGGACTCCGTATCGATGATCACGCGCGGCGCCGGATCGAGCATCGTCAGCGGCTGCCTGGC
>DATBWQ010000060.1:0-26910 GCA_036514695.1 Gallionella sp.
TTCGTTCAACCCGCCGCTTGCTACTTCAGCACCAGCCGCAAAACCACCCGGCAACTTGCCTTTTAGAAAACTCAATATCCCGCCTCCCTTGCCGCCACCGAGCAGGGCACTAACGCCTGAAGCTGCTGCCAATGCCGTTACCGCAACAGTAGCGGCATATAACGCCGCTGTGAAGCCTGGAAATGTTTCAGCGCCTTTGCTCACCCCATCAAGCAAGGCTCCCAAGGGACCTTCAACAGCGCCAAGCGCATCCACTGATGCGTAGGTCTTCGCATTACCTAACCTGTCTGATTTTGCATCAAGCGTACTATCGACCACACGTGAACTAGTGCCAATCTCGGCACCCTGCTCTTTTTTGACAGCAGCCAATACCTCGCCGTATTTTCCGGACGGGGACATCATGCCAAATAACCCAGTGAGCGCCTGGCGATCCTGAACGCTCTTGCCGACGCCTTTGGCCATCATGACGTCGGCCATCGCCTGGTAGAGTTTCTGCTTTTCGGGTTCGCTTTTGGCGGCATCCGCCTTGGCCTTCAGCTCCAGATATTTCTTATCCTTAGAGCCGATCTGCTGCACCACCCCAACAAAGGCTTCGAGAGAATTCTTGCCCTTGGCCATGCTAGCCGTAAGCGAGCCGTATAAATCGACATTCTGTCGCTTAAAGTCATTCGCTGCGTCATTTGATGTGACTTTTGTCAGCAGGTTAACCAGATTGTTACCCGCTTCGTCCGCTGTGCCAGCGGTCATGCGCGATGCCTGGTTCGCCGCGATCAGCGACTCAAACCCGCCCATCCCCTTCATGCCATTGTTTCCGGCCATTGCCATTTGTTGAGGCAGCCAGCGTGCCATATTGCTTAATTCAAAACCACCTTCTTGACCTGCTCTGATTGCCTTCGATATTGCCAGCGGGATCTGCTCATTACTCAATCCCATATTCTGCTTGGCGGCAATGGCGATTTGCGCCAGGTCATTGCCGCTTGCTCCGGTTCCTTGCGCTGCCTCTTGCAGCATCGGCAGCAGCTTCATGGACGCATCAAGACCAGCTTTGCCTTGACCCATCGCGCCAGAACCTATCAGCGTATTTAACGTTTCAGCAGCTTGCTCGGGCGTGCCGTGCCCATTTTTTGTCGCAGCGCGAATAGCTTTATCAAGCTCGGATTTACCCGCAATACGTCCAGCTACGTCACGTTCCGAATAGGCGGTATTGGCTATAAGCGCCAAGCGGCGGTCATAAGCCATTGGTCGTGCTGCCGCACTCTTCAGCACGTATCCGCCAGCGGCCACCGCCGCGCCAGCCTGCGCAACCTTCATCAGGGTTTCGCGTGCAGCACCTGCGGCGCTGCGCATGGTGCGCAACGCCGAGGTCATACGCTCAATGGGCGTTGTCTTGATGCGCGCAGTTGCGGCGGCGATGCCGGAAACAGAGTTCTCAACTGCTTTGGATTCGCCCTGCACCGCTTGCAGCGCAGATTTCAAACCACGGCTCATCTGATCGTTGAGCCGGAGTAGCAGTTGTAGTTCAAGGTTTTTTGACACGGCGCGCTCCTTTGAAATGGCTGGTTTTGGTTGAGGCATTTCCCGCACCTGGCGAACGGCGTTTGCCGGACAAAATGCCGATCAGCGAGATGGCGCGCGCCTCAGTCAGTGCCTGCGGATCCTGGTATCCATGCATCCGCAGGGCAATTTCCAACTCTAGGTAGGGCTTGAGGGATTGCTCAAGCCTTTCCGCTTTTTTTCCAGTTCGTCCTGGGCGTTATAGATCGGTTCCACATCGTCTTCGGGTAGAGCCAACAGAAATTCGCCGGTGATTTCATCCCTGGACAAACTACCCAAGCTCACCATCTGTTCCGCTGCCTTGAAGATGCGCAACCTGAGGTGCGATGCGTCAGGGCCGGCCTTCTCGACCGAGGCGATCGCATCCGCGATCGTAGCGCCGCGCAATTCAAAGTCACGATGCTTAACCCCTTCGCGCTCGACACCGCAAATTAATTGACCTTTTACCGTAATCATTTTTTTCCTTTCAGTGTTGTTGACCATGCGTTGTTCACAGCGGATTCAAATCGTTCTCTTTTACGCGCTGCATTTTGTTGGAACTTGGCAAGCTGACTGGCGGTACTTTGTTTGCCTTGTTTCGCTAGCAACAAACCAAGCAAATTAACGGAGGTAGAACTAGTATTTTTCCCTGTTGTGGCTGACATGGCGCCATCCTCTCTCAATGAATATTTCGTTTTAAACTGGTCTAACCAGAAATTATCTGGAGAGGCGCTCCTTTCTTGCCTGCCTTGTGTTTATTGTGCGGATGCGCGCCTGCTAACCACACGCCGT
The DNA here is from genome assembly GCA_036514695.1 of Gallionella sp. GTDB lineage: Bacteria > Pseudomonadota > Gammaproteobacteria > Burkholderiales > Gallionellaceae > Gallionella. Next base: position 2,326 of record DATBWQ010000060.1, read on the forward strand.
CTTCCGTAAGTCTCAGCACTGTGCGCGTTCCATCCATTCGACTGCGAATGAATTTACGCGCCATCAGGAAATACACACCATCAATTCCGTGAGGTTCGGAGATCAAGTAGATGCGCTGCCCCGGCCTCCATAGTTTTTTGTCAAAAGGCTGCCCAGGTGCAACGATGCGATGCCCCTGGACCGTGGCGGTGAGGGTGAGGCCATGTAATCGGCTATCGCTAATCAACTTTTTGGCGCGGGCACTGCACATGCCATTGTTTTCGGCTTCAGGATCGCAGACGATCTTCGGACGATGTCTGAGGACGCTTTTATCTTGCCAGCTGGCATGCAGGTCAGGTTTACATGGATCTAATTCAGTGCCAGGCGTTTGGCCTAGCACGGTCACTCTTGAATAACGGCCAACGTGTGATGCGGTCTTGTCCAGGCTGATGACATTGTTGCCCTTGCCGTTACGTCTGACGATCAGCGCAGCCACAATGGGCGATGAATAATCAGGGCCGCCGACTACCAACGTGCCGTCCGGCTCGAACCAAGGCCACAAGCCATTGGCTTCGGCGGCGTTCGCCAGCGCATCCCATGCAGTATCGCCAGGCTGGGTGTTGATTTTTTTCCTTGCAAAAGTTAAATCTGCATCAATTCGGATTGTTGTTTTATTGAATTCGCCAGTTATTGCAGCCACAATATCTTTTAAGCTCAGCTGCTTCCTATCGATAATCGGAGCTGAACAATCTAACAGGTCGGCTGCGAGGTCGCGCCCCGACATCGTGAGCGTGTGCGTGGTTTTGCTAACTGAGTGACTGATTTCATCGACATAACCAGTCAACACGGTATCGTCACCAACCTTCACCACAACTGCCGCACCCTCCACAACACCGGGCGGCATCTGGCCATCCCTCATCCCTAGAGCGACACTCCATGCGTCAGCTGGAATCATCAGATCGGAGTCGATCTCGTACCTTTCCCAGCCGCTATGCGCCTTACCAGCGATCAGTAGTGTTACATGATCAGTTTGCATAATTGCATCCTAAGTTATTTGGCCGCCGCGCAGCACTGTGGCTGTGGTAATGGCGGTGAGCCCATGTGCGCCATATTGCGGGCGCATCCGAGGCTATGGCGCACTTCTCCCCTCGATTGCATTGCCCTAGAGATGTGAGTCCGCTCACATTTCAAGATCATCAGCGTGTTGCCGTTGCGCGTTTTGCCGACTCTGCCCGCATCCGCGCATTTTCAGCTGTAAGTGTTGCAATGCGGGAACGCACCCACGCATCACCATTACCAACCTCAATTACTGCGTGGGCTAAATCACATGCTGGATTGCCAGCTTGGAACACACGTGCGCGTCGAAAAGTATCCATTGCTTGTGGGTCAGCCTTCCACCCGGATGGGAGAGCGAAACCACTTACCCCATCGGGGGACTCGGCAAAATTCGCATCGCCATTTGTGTAGCGCTCCATCGCCTTTGGATGGCGTTTGAGCCATTCAAAGGTGTTCTCCAACGCCGTACGGAATGGGAGTTTTGATAGCGTTGAATATTCGTGAATAATTCCGGCCAGGTCGAGTTCCTCCCAAGTGAAATCCGTGCCTGCCGGTGTCTTAAAAAGCGCGTTCGCATCTTTTCCACGCCACGACAAGACTGCGTTTTCTATATCCCTATCAATAGCCAAGCTACTGTTGATTTCAGTCGCTGTGCGCTTTTCAACCAACGGGAGTTTGGCCCTCAAGCTGGACACGGCGGCTTCATTAGTTTTCGGCGACGCAAACCCTACAATTCCGCTCTTCATTTGATTACCTCTTAACCTTGGAGCAACGCATCAAATCTTGCTTCCTCTTTGTTGGCGGCCTGCTGGAAGTGATCTCCATGCACGAAGAAGTCTCCGTTCAAGACCATGCTTGGCTCATATAACGGAAAACTTTCCAAGCCATCGAATTGGGGAAGATTGAATTTGGGAATCTGGATATTGTTTACGCCACCCCGCGTCACACCTTTCCCGCCATGCTTTCTTATCGAAAAATTCAGTCCGGAAAGTTTGATATATAGCGCTTTTATGGCCAAGGCATGATTCACATACTGAGCGGCGGCAATCTCTGCCATGCCCATAAAGTAGCGATGGGCTACATCATCCGTCTTGCTTTCGATTTCTTTCAGAGACGCTTGCGCGATTGCCAACTTATTGAACAACCCATCCAGCGTTGCTTGGTTGTCAGCAATTACCTGAGCAACCTTTTCTTTTGCAGCTTGAGTAACAGCCGCCTCGTTGGCAATACGCTCGTCAATCGCACGTAGCGCAGTCTCTTTTGCATTACCGAGCGCAATATCGGCCATGATGTTATTCCGTTCCTGTTGCCGCTCGGGCGTTACAGGTATGGATTTCTGTGCTTGTGCGATCAATTCTTGCCGCTCAATGAGCGCCGATTGAATATGGGTAATTTTTGATTTGGCTGCATCAATCAGTTTCTTGTGCGCCAAAACTTGTTCCGCCAGAAGCAAGGGGTATTCGTGATTATCGGAAGCGCTTATTTTTTGACTGTTGCTCATGTTTTTTTCCTTTCTTGGTTATGAATTGGTGATCTTGCGGAAGTGTCTTTCGATCAAGGGGTGTTTAAAATCATGCGCGCGCTGCGTTCTGTCATTTCATACTTTAGGGCGATTTCCCGGACAGACATACCAGAGTCCTGGTCAGCCTTAATTTCCGCGACACGCTCTTTTCTAATCGCGTCGGTGTACCGTGGAATTTCGATTGTCGTGCCCTTGAATTCTGTGATGAGTTTTCTTGCGCTCATCTTATTCATCATCACAGCAAGGCGCATAAAACAAAGCTGGCTTTCGCAGATATAAAAGCGCGTGCCACCGTAAATAACAGCAAGATTGCGCGCCGCGTCGATGCCGATTAGTTCGTTCAGTGTGTCGATCATTGTGCAGTTTGTTTGATTAGCCATGCTGTGCGAATCCACTTAATGAAGCGGCCGCATAGTGAAGGCGTTCCGCGTGAAGGTTAAGGCGGAAGAAGTTCCGGTGTGTGGTTCCACCTATCATGGCGGGGAGGATTGCGCAGAGAATGAGCTTGGCGCGCCGTGTTTTTGCCTACCACCTACCTTTCTATGGGGGCAGAACCGCTAACGGCGCGCTTTCTTACAGATTACTCCACCCGCTTCCAGACTGTTCGACATAGCCCTTCGATCACCTGATACGTGGCTGCTCCGGCGGCATCTTCCGCCGCCATTGCTTCCGCTTTTGCAGCGCGGTATCCCTGTTCATAACCATGCTTGCGGCCATTCTCGAAGGTGTCTTCCAAAGCCTTCCACGATCGCACGATGATCGAATCCTCAAACTTGCCCTTCACTTTATCCGGGCTACCGTAAGCCAACGCCAGTATCACCATATTGACGATCTCAAGATTGCTGTAAGTGGGTTTGGGCAAATCATTGCTTTGGTTGGGTTGTGTCATGACAAGTCTCCTTTGGTTGGTTTTAAAAATACACTACACATCGAAACCTACTACGTTAAACCTACGTTAAAATCCACGCACGGCGGCGAGGCAAGGGGTTGGTGTCACCGGGTCAATTTAACGCCTTAAATCGCGTTTAAGGCGGCCGGGGAAATTGCGCATCATGGCAAACGCGTTTATAGTTCTGGTGGGGTGGCTGTCCGCCGATAGGTAATGGCTAAACTGCGACAGCAGCGAATTATGTGCGGTTCGAGTCCCACCACCGCCCTACCGTGATGACCGCTGGAAATTTCGGGTAGCCAGTGGCGGGGCGCGAGTCCTGCGATGATGAGAAAAAACCGGCCATCCTTCACGGTTTCAAATTTGATATTAAAAAACCCCGCACGGGCGGGGTTTAAGGAGGGTAGTACTGATTAATCGGCCTGTTTTTCTGCTGTAGCGGCCTCCAGTTCGTCTCCCAAAATATCCAGCAAGTCGGACAAGTCACCACGCCTCCCTAACAACGCCTCATCCGGGTTATGCTCAGAATAAGCCAAGGCGGATAAAGCACGCAAAGAGTTGCGCAAGCGATTAATGCGCGCAGCGCGGTCATAGTCAATCTGCGCATTCATGCCACGCCTCCTTTGTTCATCCCCTTGGTTCGTCTCAGGCCGCATCATGTCTCCAATGGCAATAAAAGCTGATCTGGCTTCATCAATCAAGGTCAGCGCTGCGCCAAGACGTTCTACTTCTTCAAGTTGTGTTTCGTTCATTATATTTCTCCTTTGTTGTGGTGTTCAGTGTTGCGTTCAATCCAGTTACCCAATGCTGCAATGACACGTTGCGCGCCTGCATTGTCAAGAAAGCGCGGATGTTCCACCTTGCCGCGCGGTTTCACCCAGGCGATGAACCGAGGATCTTCCAGCCCTGCGTATCCAACATGCTTTGCCCGCTCTTCGATCAATCGCCACTGGGCAGGCGTAGGGTGGTTCGGTGCTGTACCACCCGCGCCTTTGGGTTTGCGTTTGGTCTTGGTGGAAACGAATCCCAAACGGTTGAATTCAGCCATGACGGCATCGAATCCTACAGGCGTTAAATCGCTGGAGCTCTTAACGCCAGCTACCCGCTGCAATAGGGCGCGATAATCTTCGTCTGTCATGCGCAGGGCGCGTTTGGCTATGTGGATCAATTTCAGCTTGCTGCCGAAAATCTGGCCCCCGTTGAACTTTGCTTTGGAGCTGCGCGCTGTCATTCCGCACCTCCCCAGCAACCGGCATTCACCGCGCCGAGTTTGAGCAGTCGCGCATCAAGTTTATGTGACCCTGCGGCATGGGCGAGTTTCCGTGCTTCACGCACGGTGGCATCTAGATAACGTAAGCCGCCATCTTGCTTACCGATCATCATGCAGAATTTGCGCTCCTGTCTTCCAGCCACGCCCCATGCTTCCAGCAAAGCATCAATATCTTCCTCGCCGGGCATTTCAACGAAGATGTGCGCACCTGCTATGCGAGAGGTGATCTGCGCCATCTTGGCATCCATCAATGCCTTGTATCCTTTTGCGTTGCCAATAAAGGCCAGTGCGATGCCGTATTCATCGGGGAAAATAATGAGTTGTTCCATGACGGTTAGCCTGATCAATTGCGCCTGGTCGAATATCAACAGGCTGCCAGGCTGAAGGTGGCGAATGACGTTGTCGCGCATCTTTTCACCAACTGAGGGTTGTCCGCCATAGCCGGTTTTTTCTTCAACTACGGCGCGAAGCAAGGACACAAATGTTTTGCGTTCTCCGTCCGCTTGCACATAGATAACATTTTCATCCATGCGCGCCGCCCACTTTGCGGTTTCAGTTTTACCTGCGCCGGATGCACCATAGATCAGGGCAATTCCCCGGCGTTCGTCTTTGCCACGGGGTGCGCGCGCTTGCTCAAAGGCTTTCACAAAGCGTGCAGCGGAAGGGGTTAGAACGAACTCACCCTCAAGCACGGCGATCTCATCATCTATGCCCGTGAGCCAATCCGAAAGCGCCTTCGTAACCTCTTCATCCCGCTGGCCACCGACCCATCTTTCCAGCGCGTTCACCTCCAGCCTGGCTTCATTCGCCATTGCTAAAGTTTTGATTCCGGCATCCCGCATGGCGGCAAGTCTGGCGGCGATGGCCTCTTCCCGCATGGGCGGCTTGTAGGGTTTTTCGATGGCCCGTATTTCCCCTAACTCACGATCAAAATATTTATTGGGTGGCTTTTTGACCGGTGTTCTCTCTGCATTCGTATTCATATACAATCAAGCTCCTGTTGTAGATTGCGGCGTCTGCCAAGTTGCAGCTTGTAAGACGTTTATTTGGAAAACCCGCCGCGCGCGCGTTGTCTTACGCGCTCGGCGGATTCCTTCGATTGCCTCTCCTGCATTCGTTTTGCCTCCTCTCTGATCGCATCGTTTTCCAGATCCTCGGTTGTCTTGCGTTCTTGCAATGGATCAGCCCGCCCTCTCACTATTTCCAACACCTGTGCCGCAGGTAAAATCTCTCCGCTTTTTTCGTCCACCATTTCTGGTAACACCTCAGCGGCCAGCGAGTTCAAATAGTCCTGAGTGTCGCTGTTGGATAGGTCTTGCAGCGCCTTGGCTGACTGTTTCACGGCCTTGGTGTAGGCGGCTCTCTTCTTCATGATTTCCTTGCCTGCCGCCTTGTCGTTAAAGGCCGTTAGCTCAGTCCTTACGGCTTCGCACAAGCGTTTTTCCTTGCGGTAAACATGAACCGGATCACTCAGATTTTGCGGGTTGTAACGGGCGTAATATCCTTTGCCAGGCGCAAGCTTCGTTGTGTCTTCGCTCCAATAGCTGGCACCCAAAATGGTGAACGATGCATTCCTGCGAATGGTGATGGGCACAGCGGAGTAGGTGCATAGACGTAGCTGAGCTTGAGAGATTTTTCTGACTGGCACACCAGGCATCTTCATTTGCTCTGCGTAAACTTGGAGCGGACTTTTTCCGCCCATGCCATGCCCATGATGTGGTGTGCGATGGTAGGCGGCAATTTCTTCGTTCAGTGCTTGCTCAACCAGCCCCACCGGTACCGGCGTGCCAAACTCTTCCGGCTTGGTCTCGGTTGAGTTGCCGCAATAAGCACCGCGAAATTCCGGCCGGGTTTCCATCATCTGGGCAAGCGTGCCGAAGAGACGTTCCACCGGCTTGGTTTGCCCGTGAGCAACACCTGCCCAAACCACTTCAATTCCCAGCATGGGAAAGGTGCCGATAATTTCATCTTCCAATACCTTGCCGCGTCGCCGCCAAGGTGCGCCGCCCGTGTGTTCTTTGGCTGCTGTTTCCATGCCATTGTCTGGCTGGATTTTGCGCGGAATAAGTAGGCCCGTAGTTTTAAGCGCATTCAGGAAAGCGCCTCGCACCAGGTCGGCATCCAAACTCGCGCCCAGGGCATAGCCCAATAGCATCCGGCTGCGCACTTCCTGAAAGGCGTATATCCATAATCGAAACGACTTGCCCGCTGCACCATATTTTCCTTTGGTGTCGATCACCCTCAAGTCCATGCGTCGCCCGTCCATAGACCAGATGGTGTGCAGCGGGAAGTTGTAATCACGAATTGCCGTGGGTGACTTGACCTTGAGCGCGGTTTCGCCTTCTTTCACCAGCGTTACTACGTCTTGATCGAGTTTCCGAAAATAATTCTTGGCTGTGTCGTAGCTGGGTATGGCACCCCAGCATTCTTTCTCTGCCTGGCGCTTGGTGCGGCTCCACGCGATTTTAATTTTGCATCCCGGTGTCAGGGTGTTGCGGACAAAGAAAAGCCACGCTTCTTCATGCCACACCACCTGCCGGATATTTTCTCCCGTCCATTGCCCTACCAGCAGCGCTGGCCAGTGCTGTGGATCGTAGCCCTTGATGCGCGCGATCTTGTCGTACAAGGTGGATTTGGAAAGGCCGAATTCCTTCTTGAGTTCGCCCAGCGCAACTTGGTGATGGATGCCCTGGGCTTTCATGATCTGCCAGGCGTGGCACGCTTCGGTGTCCCTGTAGGCTTGCTGTTTGAGCTTGGCTGTGGCGTCCTCGAAGAACTTCCACAAGGCTTCGGCCTCTTCCTCGGGCAGTTCTCGGCGGTCATCTTCATGCCAGCCGCCTGGTGCAACATGAGAATTTTTTGTCAGGTAGTTTGCTTGTGCCAAGGGTGGCAGGCTGGATAGTGGAATGAGCCACGCGCCGGAGGCGTCTTTATAGGCTGCGGTAAATTTTCCTGTATCACACTGGTGGCGCAATGTGCGCCCAGGGATACCGAGAAGGCTTGCAGCCTCTTCACAAGCAAATCCTTTGTCTGTGCCTGGCCGGCAGAATGTTGTCATGATGCGATACCTTATTCCTCAACTATTTCGCCATGCTTCATGCCCAGCATGACGGCAATTTTGTGGGCATCCCCATAAAGACATTTGCAATCCCCACGCACCACAGTATTTGCAAGGTTTCGATTAAATCCGTGTTTTTTTGCCCAAGCGGAAACGCTGATTCCACGGCGCTTAAAATCGTTCCTAACTTCTTGCGGGGTAAGTACCTTTTGTGTTTTCATTAATGCATCCTCCATTAAACACCTGCATGTGGCGCGCACATTTGCACCAAAAATGGTTACAGCGAACACAATTGCACCATTTATGGTGCAATTGGTCAAGGTTTTTTTATGAGCATTGGAAGCAGGCTAAGAGAAGAGCGCGAAAGAATTCGCTTATCTCAAGCAGATTTTGCTGAAAAATCTGGTGTTCATCGAAACACCATCGCCCGCTATGAGGCGGACAAAACACAGCTAGGTGCTAGTTTTATCGATACCATGCGCGCTATTGGAATCGACGTTGACTATGTTTTGTTTGGAATTCCAAACCCGGATGCACCTGTTGATTGCCCGTTTATCCAAGCGCAAAAATTTGACCTGCAATATGTTTTTACTCTGAAGAATTGCCGGGACAAAGCGGCAGATTCTGGTGCCCTTGGTTCACCAATTGCGCACTTATGGCGGAAGGCATGTAAGGAATGTCCGAAAAATCCAATTAAGCACGGTTTGCCTATTACACAAACCCCGGTAGATATAGATGGGCCTTTGCTCTTGGCACTGCTCGAAGGGGTGGAAGAAGCACTGTTAAAGTCAGAATTGAAGATTACTCCCGCTAAGAAAGCACAAGCCGTGGTAATGCTTTATCGTGCTTTCAAGGCAAGCGGTAGAGTAGATCAAAAGATGATTGAAGAGGCTATTGCACTCGCTGGGTAGTCATTATCAGGTTCGCCATTTTGTTGCCGCAAGGTTGCGCACAAAATATTTCGTTTATGTGATACCACAAACAATAACGGCGCGGCTTTCAGGTGCGCGGCAAGGTAAATAACCGTTTCCTAATGTATTGCCGCGCCCCATGTCGATTTTGCGGCAACGCTATCAGCAAAAAAGCATCATATACCTTCTCCGCCGAACGCCTGATTTTGATTCCTTTTCACCCGGCGTAATTTTGCGCGCTATTTGGCACTATCTGACAGGGTAGCGTTAAACCACGGTACAGCGCGGCTTTCCGCCCTGCAAAAAGAAACGCGGCGACCGTCAACCCGTCGCCGCGCTCCTATTTTGAGCCCCCCATATTCATTCCTGGGCAGAGGCTATTCGTTCCCGTCCACAATTCCGGCGTTATCTTCCATTTTCTGCGCAAAAAATACCACTTTCAAGCATTTTTAATGAGCTGTATTTTGTGGTCTCAATCCAGCCTAAACCCGCGTCCTCACTGCTTTTCCCGCTCGTTTGCCGATCTTCCCCGGAATTCCCCTTTTAATCCCTCCCCCTCAATGGGTGCCCTTATTTCAGGAGCGGGGAGGGGGAAGAGCGACCTTATTATCGGTGCTGAACTGATAATCGCGGAATATGTGTTCGGCGGTCAGAAGCTGATAAGTGCCATCGGCATTGCGGTGCGTCGTATCCTTGAGACGATAGGTGTAATGCCCGCAGGTCCAGCAATCATAGTTGCGCATGTGGGTGCACAGACAGGTCTTGTCCTTGACGGAAATCTTCTTGACAGCGGGATGCAACGCCACTTCGCGGTTGTATGCATCGATGTAGGCGCAATGGCCATTGGCATCGAGCAGATAGCCGTATGCTTCACAGTTGGGGCGTATGCCGGCACCGATAGCAGGAGATTTCCTGATCATGCGCATCGGATAACCGGTCGGCGATATCATGTTCACTTCGATATCCTCTTCGCTGGCCTTGAAATATTCCTGTTGCACCTTTTCGGGGATGCCGCACTCATTGGCAACGGTGAAGCGCGTCGCCACCTGAACCGCTGCCGAGCCGGTTTCCAGATAGCTTACCGCGTCGCTGCCGGTAAAGATCCCGCCCGCCGGGATAAGCGGAATGTCCAGCTTTTCGGCATGCAGATACTGCTGTATCTCGGTGACGATAGTGCGCAGATCATATTGCGCCCAGTCCATGCCGAAGCCCAGGTGCCCACCCGCCAGCGGGCCCTCAACCACGATGAAATCAGGCAGCCGGCCCAGCTTGGCATTCTTGCGCAGAAACAACTGCAAGGCGCGCAACGACGAGACGATGATGCCCAGCTTGGCATCGCGGAATCGCGGGTGGTCTTCCATCAGCGCGAACGAGCCGAGGTGCAGTCCTGCGGCAAGGGTGATGCCGTCGATACCTTCATCCAGCGCGCCACACAAACGCACACGCAAGGTTTCGCGCGGCGAGTTCATCGTGAGTTTCTCCATGCAGTTGACGAAGATCATGCCATCGCCGCGTTTGGCTTCCATGGTTTTGCGAACGTGCAGACGGGTCGCTTCGGTGACTTGCGCCAGATCGAATTGCACGATCGATTTGTCCGCCTTGTGGATATTGAGCTTGTACTGTTTCTGCTTGTCGCTGACGAATTTCGTTTTGTAGTGGCGATCCGTAACGGTAGGCAACATCGCATCGGAAATATGCCCGATCCCGCCCAGCCGGGCGGCCTCCAGAGCCAATTCACGACTGGAAATATCCACACCCATCCCGCCGATTATAATCGGCACCAGCTCGCGCTTGCCAAAGCGCAGGCGGAAATCATCAACTCGTTTCATTACTGCCATCCTCCGGCTGTCCCATATTTAACAAAATGGACAGAAATAATCACTGTGCACATGTATTAAGGTACGAAGGATGCCACAAATGGGGTGATACGGAAAGCCAAGCCGGTTTCATGGCATGGACATGCGCTTCATAAACTACCCGCCCAGCAAGTCGTGCAGCGCGTCCGCGAGATTTGTAAAGGCGAAGTGATAGCGTGCCGCCTCCATCTTCTTCGGCAACACTCTTTGCCCTTCCAGCAACAGGCAGGCGCGTTCACCCAAGCCTGTTTTCATCAACATTGCCGGCGCAATGAATGGTGCAGGGCGATGCAGTGCCGCCGCCAGGGCAGCAGTGAATTCCGCATTGGTGGCCGGTTGCGGCGCGGTCATATTGTATGGCCCGCTGGCAAGGGCGTCGTGCAACAATCCGAGCACCATCGCCGCATAATCATCGATGTGCACCCAACTCATCCACTGCTTCCCATCGCCCAAACGCGCGCCTAGGCACAGTTTGAACGGCGGCAGCATACGCCCAAGCAGCCCGCCGTCGTTGCTCAATATCAAACCGGTGCGCAACAGGCATACCCGCACCCCGAAATTTTCCGCAACCCGCGCCGCGTCTTCCCATGCTTTGCATAACCGGGCGGGAAAATTGTCCCCCGCGTTTTCCGCCTCATCCAGCATGACATCACCGCGATCGCCGTAGTAGCCCACCGCCGAGCCGCTCAACAATACGCCGGGTTTATGCCGCGCGGCGGCGATGCGCCGCACCAGATTTTCTGTCAGGGATACGCGGCTATCCCACAGAACCTGCTTGCGCTGCGCTGTCCAGCGTGCATCGACTATCGGCTCACCCGCCAGATTGATGACCGCATCAAAGGTCTGCTCCGCTTGCCACTCGTCCAGCGCCGCCATCGCTTGAACGGCACTGCCGCACTTGGCGGCGACCGTTTCCGGGTGGCGGCTCAGCACGGTGAGTTGATGACCTTCCGCCAGAAGCGCCCTGCAAAGATGGCGCCCGATCAATCCCGTCCCGCCCGTGATCAAGATGCGCATGTCAACCTCCTTCGAATGGTTTCAAAATGTCTATACACAGCGACATAAATCTACTGCGCGATTCGGGGGTGGGGGAGGCCAGCGCGCAGCGACCGGAGCATACACAGTAGTTTACCGCTACGCGGCCCCGGATCGCGAGCACTGCCCGACCCCGCCCACGAATCGCGCAGTAGATTTATGTCGCTGTGTATATCTTACGCTTACGCCACAGCCACGGGGAAAACTCCGTTATGATTCCGCGCATGACAGCCAATACCAACTCCGGCCTCCTTGCCCGCAGCCTGTCCGCGGTATGGCACCCATGCTCGCAGATGAAACATTACGAGGCTTTCCCGCTGCTGCCGGTCGCGCGAGGCGAGGGCGTGTGGCTGTATGACTTCGACGGCAAGCGCTATCTGGATGCGGTGAGTTCCTGGTGGGTGAACCTGTTCGGGCATAGCAATCCGCGCATCAACGCCGCCCTGCGCGAACAGCTCGACACACTGGAACACGTCATGCTGGCGGGCTTCACCCACGAGCCGGTGGTGCTGCTGTCGGAAAGACTGCGCGAACTCGCCCCCGCAGGATTGGGGCATTGCTTCTATGGTTCGGACGGTGCATCGGCAACCGAGATCGCCCTGAAAATGAGCGCCCACTACTGGCGCAATACCGGCAAACCGCAGAAGACGCAATTCATCAGTCTGGAAAACAGCTATCACGGCGAAACGCTGGGCGCGCTTTCGGTAACGGATGTTGCGCTGTTCCGCGATGCCTACGGCGCGCTGATCCGGCAGCAGGCTACCGTGCCCAGTCCCGACTGGCGCAAAGCCGCTGCAGGGGAAAGTGCCGAGGCTTATGCGTTGCGCTGTGCCGCCGCGCTCGAAGCGCACCTGCAACAACATCACCAGCACATCGCCGCCTTCATCATCGAGCCGCTGGTGCAGGGCGCTGCAGGCATGGCGATGTACCACCCGGTCTATCTGAAACGGGCGCGAGAGTTGTGTTCGCAATATGGCGTTCACCTGATTGCAGACGAGATCGCCGTGGGGATGGGACGGACTGGGACGATGTTTGCCTGCGAACAGGCCACCACTCCCTCCCCTGACAAGGGGAGGGCTGGGGAGGGGTTAGGAATCACCGCTGATTTCCTGTTGCTCTCCAAAGGCATCACCGGCGGCTATCTGCCGTTATCCGTGGTGATGACGCGCGATGAGATTTATCAGTCGTTTTATGCCGACGATACCGCTCGCGGCTTTTTGCATTCGCATTCCTATACCGGCAATCCGCTGGCCTGTCGTGCCGCGCTCGCCACGCTGGATATTTTTGCGCAGGACAGGGTGCTGGCTGCAAACCTCGAAAAAGCGGCGTATCTGAATCAGATCGCCCGGCCATTGCGTGAACATCGCTCGATACGTAACTGGCGCAACACCGGCATGATCTGGGCGTTCGAGGTGGATAGTCCGCACCGGGATTTTGCCCAGCGCTGCTTCGCAATCGCGCTGGGAAAAGGATTGTTGTTGCGCCCCATCGGCAATACGGTATATTTCATGCCGCCCTACGTCATCAGCACCGAAGAAATGGGTCTGCTGGTGGACCGCACGCTGGAAACCATTGAACTATTGGTTAAATGAAGTGACTCATTGCTGATGCAACTCTCCCGCGCGGGTGTGGAAACGGCATGACTGGGGTATTCAGGAATTTGTTCGGGTAACGGGTCAGAGATGAAACATTTTATTACCGCACTGCTGGTCACGCTATGCCTTATCCAGCAAGCCGTCGCTGTATCACTGCCGAAAACAGTGCGCGACGAGCTCAAGCGCGCCAACATTCCGCTGTCCAGCGTCGGCATCATCGTGCAGAGGGCAGATGCCGGTGCGCCGCTGCTCAGCCGGAATGCCGGACAGGCGATGAACCCCGCTTCGACGATGAAGCTGCTCACCACCTTTGCCGCACTGGAGATGATGGGCCCCGCGTATCGCTGGAAGACTGAAGTCTATCTCGACGGCAAGCTGGAGAATGGCGTGCTGCATGGGAATCTGGTATTCAAGGGCTACGGTGACCCGAAGCTGACCGTCGAGCAATTCTGGATGTGGTTGCGCGAGCTGCGTCAACGCGGACTGCGCGAGATACACGGGGATGTGGTGCTGGACCGCAGTTTCTTCGAGGCCATCGATCACGATCCGGGTGAATTCGATAACGACCCGACCCGCGCTTATAACGTCGGTCCGAACGCGTTGTTGCTCAACTTCAACGCGCTGCATCTGCGCCTGATCCCTGGCGCTACGCACACCAACGCACTGCTCGAACCCGACCTGTCCGGTTACCCGATCAGCAATCACATCACGACGGTTGCTCGGCGACCCTGCTCCGGAGGCGATACCTACAAAGCCCGCCTGGAAGAGCGCAGCATCGTGCTGGAAGGCACCATTCCCGTAGACTGCGGTGAGGTGGAGGATTATTTTTCTTTGCTGCCCCACGGTGATTATTTCTTTGCGGTGTTCAGCGCATTATGGAAGGAAATGGGCGGTACGCTGCAAGGCGGGCTGCGTGAAGGCAGCGCGCCAGCCGATCAAGCGGCATTCTCCATACACCTCTCGCCGCCATTGTCGGAAGTGATACGCGATATCAACAAATTCAGCAACAACATCATGGCGCGGCAACTGTTCCTGACACTGGGGGCTGCAGAACCCGCAGGTGTGGCCTCCGGAGTGCCAAATCCCCACCAGGAGTTTTTAGCAGTGGAGGATGTGATGACCTTGCTGCCTGCTTCTGCGGCAGCGGAATTGACAGCGTCGGCGGGCGTACCCTACGACTGCGAGAATCCCTGCGCGGCGCCGCCGCCCGCTGTAAACGGGGTATCCGCAGCACCAGTAGCACCCGCAGGGAATACACCAAAGGCAGCCAGCATCCCACGCAGCACTGCGGCCATGCGGCAATGGCTGACGCATGAACAGATGGAATTCCCCGAGCTGGTGCTGGAAAACGGCGCGGGCCTTTCGCGCAAGGAACGCATCAGCGCGCAGCATCTAGCCGAGTTGTTGCAGCACGCCGCACGCAGCCGCTACGCAGCCGAGCTGGAAGCCTCATTGCCGATATTGGGCATGGACGGAACGATGAAAAAGCGTTTCAAGGACAACGAGATCGCCGGATATGCGCATATCAAATCGGGCATGCTGGAAGGCGTGAAATCCATCGCAGGCTATGTGAAATCACACAGCGGCAAGCAGTGGGTCGTGGTGTTCGTCATCAACCATCCGAATGCTTCCCTGGCGCAGCCCGCCCAGGATGCACTGATCGAGTGGCTGCAAAAATCTCATTAGGCCATCAGCCCGTATGGTATATCGGCGATACCCCTTGATACTTTTCAATGTGCCCGATACGATGCGTCCGTGTGTGTGCCACACAAGAACCGGCTCTTACTAATACTTTAATCAGGGGATGAATCATGAAGAAAATTGCTTTTGTTTTATTGCTTTCTGCTTTTGTTGCTGCGCCAGCTGTTGCGGCGAGCGGTAAAAATAGTATCGGGGTTAACTATGGCCTGGATTACAGCGGCGTGTTCGGTATCCAGGGTGAATTCGATATCTCGTCTTCGGTCAATAAGGCGCCGATCTCAATCCAGGCATTCTGGAAGACTGGTTCGCAAAATGTTTGGGTGCAATCGTATAATATTTCAGCGCTGGGTGTTGCAGCGATCTACGACCTGAGCTCTGTGATCAAGCTGGACAAGAAAATCCACCCTTATGCCGGACTTGGAATTCGTCGTGTGAGCCAGACGGTGGCTTTTGGTGGGGGAGCTATCTCGGCATCCAAGTCTGATTTGCATATCACTTTTGGCGCCCAATATGAGTTTAATCCTCAAGTTTCTGGCGATCTCAACTACAACGATTTCGGCGGCTTGACCATCGGAGCCAACTTTAGCTTCTGAGCGGCGAATACACGCGTTATTCCATTTTCAGTTTAAAAGTGGCGCTTTGGTGGGAGCGGCCTCCTGGCCGCGATCAAGCTTATCGCGGCCGGGAGGCCACTCCCACAGAAGAAATTCATGCTGTTTCAAATTAGAAATGGAATTACACCCGAAGTGCAGTACTAAAAAGCCGGGCTTGCCCCGGCTTCTTGCCGCCTGACGGCCGCGCTTCCATGACCTGCCTCAGTTGTGCGGTGAATAAGGTGAAGCTGGCCGATAAGCCGGGTTCTGTCGTGGACAGTCATTCCTCTAGGCGTTTCGTTGCCTGACGCTCAAGCGATCTACCCGCTGACGACGCGAGCAACGTCATGGTCAGCCTATTTGATCTTGCTCCGGATGGAGTTTGCCGTGCCGTCCGTGTCACCACGTCCGCGGTGGGCTCTTACCCCGCCGTTTCACCCTCGCCGTTACCTTGCGGTACTTGGGCAGTTTGTTTTCTGTGGCACTGTTCATCACCTCACGGTGTCCGGTCGTTAACCGGCATCCTGCTCTATGGAGCCCGGACTTTCCTCCCCGCACTTGCGTGCGCGGCGACTGTCTAGCCAGCTTCATGGGCAGTTTAACACGGCGGCTTTGGATTCCTGGCATGTTGAATCAACTGGCGGTTGGAGCTTTGCAGCGAGGCAAGCTGAGCCTTGCTTGCGAATGGGTTAAACTTGCGCAACTGCTGGCAGTGCAAATCAACCGATATAAAGCATGAAAGAACCCATCATCACCGGAACTCGCGCGCGGCTGCGCATCTGGCTGGCAACCGGCTATGCGCTGTTCATCGCGTATGCCAGCTTGTCTCCGTTTTCCGGGTGGCGCGCGCAGGGCATGGATTTCATCGAGATGCTGGCCGCGCCATTGCGGCTCACCTATACCGCATTCGATGCGTCTCTCAATTTTCTGTCCTATCTGCCGTTCGGCCTGCTGGTTGGTCTGGCGTTGCGTGCGCGGTTCGGTGCGGCGGCCAGCGTGATTATCGGTTTATTCCTTGGCATATCGTTGTCGGCGAGCATGGAGTATCTGCAAATGTATCTGCCGGCACGCATCAGCTCGAACATGGATCTGCTGTCCAACAGCGCGGGCATGCTGACAGGTACGTTGCTGGCGGTGAGCATCACCGCCTGGCCATGGCTGCTTACCCGCCTGACGCATAGTCGCAGTAATCTGTTTCAGCATGGCAAAGAGATGGATTTCGGGCTGGCTCTGCTTATGCTGTGGATGTTCGGGCAGATCAACCCCTCATTGCCGATGCTGGGCAACGTGTTCATCAGCGAAGTGGCGCGTCAGCCTTTTGCCACGCTGCCGCCCGCTCCATTCGATGGATGGGAAAGCATCGCCGTCACGCTGAATCTGCTGATGCTGGGCACGTTGTTGCTGACCCTGTTGCGTGCGCCGCGCAATGTCGTCACCGCCCTGCTGGCGGTATTAAGCGTGGTGGCGCTGGTGAAATTCATTGCGGCGGCGGTCTTGTTGAGGTCCTGGGCCCTGCTGTTATGGATCAACAGCGAGGCGCTGCTGGGGATGCTGCTGGGGATGTTGTTGCTGCTCGTGCTGCGCTGGCTGACGCGCGCGGCAGCTATCGGCTCAGGTGCGGCGGTGGCGCTGGGCTATTTCGCCATCGTGAATTTTGTGTTCGATGACAACACGCCTTCTGCCGCGATGTCCGTCTATCACTGGCACTATGGGCACCTGCTCAATTACAACGGACTGGCGCAAACCATCACGCTCATCTTTCCGATATTGCTGTTGTTCCATCTGTGGCGCATCCGGAAAGTATAATTCCACTTAATCCCACCCTTCAGGAGTCTGCCATGAGCTATTACGACAAACATGTTTTTTTCTGCACCAATCAGCGCGAGGACGGCGAAGATTGTTGCGGCAATCACGGCGCGCAAAAGGCGCGCGACTACGTCAAGGACAAGGTCAAGGAGCTTGATATTTCCAGCCGCCAGAACAACATCCGCATCAACACCGCCGGATGCATGAATCGCTGCGACGAAGGCCCGGTCGTCGTGGTTTATCCCGAAGGCATCTGGTACACCTTCAAGGATGAAAGGGATCTCGATGAGATCATCGAAGAGCATTTGAAGAACGGGCGCATCGTTGAACGCCTGAAAATCTGATGACATCGCAGCGCAACCTCATATTTGCAGGAGCGGCCGGCCAGCTTGAAGGAGTACTGCATCTGCCCGATCTCGCCCCGCGCGGCATAGCCGTGGTCGCGCATCCGTTGCCTGTCATGGGCGGCACGATGGATAACAAGATAGTCACCACGCTGACCAGAGTTTTCGTGGAATTGGGCTACGCCGTGCTGCGCTTCAATTTTCGCGGCGTGGGTGGAAGTGACGGCAGTTTTGACGATGGCAATGGCGAAACGCTGGATGTGATCGCCGCAGCCGGCTTCATGCGCGGCGAATTCCCGGAGCTGCCGCTGCTGCTGGCGGGGTTTTCATTCGGGGCTTATGTGCAGGCGCGCGCGGCAGAGAAATTGCAGCCGCAGCACGCTGTACTGGTCGCGCCGGCGGTCGGACGATACGCCATGCCCAAGGTTGCCGCCAATACCCTGCTGATCCACGGCGATCTGGATGAGGTGGTGCCGTTGCCGGAACTGTTGGAGTGGGCGCGGCCGCAACATTTGCCGGTGATCGTGCTGGCGGGAGCCGAACATTTCTTTCATGGAAGATTGACTCAGCTCAAGCAAATCGTGTTGCAGCATTTCAACGGAATACCAAAGTGAGTGTGGTACTGAGCGCGCGCAATCTGCGCAAAAGCTACGGCGAACATGTGGTGGTGGACGGACTGAACCTGTCTATCCGGCGCGGCGAATGTTTCGGTCTGCTTGGGCCGAATGGAGCGGGCAAGACTACCACGCTGCGTTTGATGCTCGGCCTGATCGCCCCCGACGCGGGCGAGTTGCATTTGCTCGATCATGCCGTGCCGCAACAAGCGCGTGCCGCCCGGCTGCGCGTCGGAGTCGTGCCGCAACTGGATAATCTCGACCCGGATTTCACCGTGAAGGAAAACCTGCTGGTGTATGGCCGTTACTTCGGTATCAGCGACGCGGCGATAGAAGCGCGTTTGCCTGAGTTGCTGGAATTCGCCAATCTGACCGGCAAGCGCGATGCAAGAGTGCCGACCCTGTCAGGCGGGATGAAGCGGCGTTTGACGCTGGCGCGCGCGCTGGTGAACGATCCGGAAGTCATCTTTCTCGATGAGCCGACCACCGGCCTCGACCCGCAGGCGCGCCATCTGATCTGGCAACGCCTGCGTGAATTGACCGCGCGCGGCAAGACCCTGGTGCTCACCACGCACTACATGGAAGAGGCAGAACGGCTCTGCCATCGCCTCGCGGTGATGGACAACGGGCGCATCATCAGCAGCGGCTCGCCGCGCGAGCTGATCGCGCAGAACATCGAACCGCAGGTGGTCGAGGTGTTCGGCGAACAGGCGGCCGCATGGGCGCAAAGCCATGCGGTCCGTCATGCGCAACGCTTCGAGATCAGCGGCGAGTCGGTGTTCTGCTATGTGGACGATGCGCAGCCGTTGCTGCGTGAATTGCAGCAGCACCCGGAACTGCGCTATCTGCACCGGCCCGCCAATATGGAAGACGTGTTCCTGAAACTGACCGGCCGGGAGATGCGTGAATGATTCCTATCCGGTCATTTCCGCGCAGGGACGTAGCGTGCGCTGTGCGCACGACTATTGATCTATGCCGTGCGCGCAGTAGTTGTAGGGTGCGTTCACGCACCAGTATCATTGGTGCGTGAACGCACCCTACATCATTATTAGAATCGGAATAATGCCGGTATGAAATCAAATTTCTTCACCCTGCCGCGATTAAGCCGCCGCTTCATCCCGATCTGGCGGCGCAACTTTCTGGTGTGGAAAAAAATGGCCGGGGCCTCGGTGCTCGGCCATCTCGCCGACCCGGTGATCTACATGCTGGGTCTGGGTTACGGCCTGGGCGGAATGCTGCCCGAGATCAACGGCATGTCCTACATCGCTTTTCTCGCGGCGGGGACGGTCTGCTACAGCACGATGAACAGCGCCAGCTTCGAGGCGCTGTATTCCGGTTTCGCGCGCAAGCACGAGCAGCGAACCTGGGAGGCGATACTCAACACCCCCATCACGCTGGACGACATCGTGTTGTCGGAGATCTTCTGGGCGGCCAGCAAAAGCCTGCTGTCCGGATTGGCGGTATTGCTGGTGATCTGGCTGCTGGGGCTGTCGCACTCGCCGCTGACGCTGTGGATAATCCCGCTGTCATTGCTGGTGGGATTTTGCTTCGCGGCACTGGGGCTGATCATGACTGCGCTTGCGCCGAGTTATGACTTTTTCATGTACTACTTCACGCTGGTCATCACCCCGATGGTGCTATTATGCGGCGTGTTTTTCCCGGTCGATCAGTTGCCTCCATTGCTGCAAACAGTGTCGTCCATCCTGCCGCTGACACATGCGATCAATCTGGCGCGACCGCTGATGAATGATGCGATTCCGGCGCAGCTTCTGTTGCATATCGGAGTGCTGCTGGCTTATGCGTTGACCGGATTTTATGTGTCGCTGGTGTTGTTCCGGCGGCGGTTGTCGCAATAGAAGAAATAGTGCCGTAGGCTGGTGGTGAGCAAAGCGAACCCCAGCATGTTTTGGTATCGCCAAACGCTGGGGTTCGCACCTCACCCCAGCCTACGATTTAGCGGCTGTTTCAATAAGGAATAGTTATGTTGTGGGTTAAGGCATTCCATATAATTTTTGTAGTGAGCTGGTTCGCCGGCTTGTTTTATCTGCCGCGCATCTTCGTCAATCACGCGATGGCGACCGAGCCGGCCGAGATCGCGCGGCTCAAGCTGATGGAGCGCAAACTGTACCGCTTCGTCACCCCGATCGCCTGGCTGGCCCTGGGTTTCGGCATGTGGCTGTGGCTGGGCTACGGCATTACCGGCAACTGGCTGTACGCCAAACTTTTTCTGGTGCTGTTGCTGATCGCTTATCACTACTACTGTGGCAAGCTGGTCAAGAGATTTGCCGTAGACCTGAATACGCACAGTCATGTGTTCTATCGCTGGTTCAACGAGATCCCGGTGCTGATACTGATGGCCGTGGTCATTCTTGTCACAGTCAAGCCCTTCTAATTCCAGTTCTATTTCGAAGGAAAATAATTCGTAGGTCGGGCTCCGCCCGACAGCTATATCTGGCGGGTAGAACCCGCCCTACAAAATGCATGCTTAATCTGGAAATGAAATAACTTATGCCGGATTTTTTCGCCCCTTGCCCGCGCGGCCTGGAAGCCATCCTGAGCGCCGACCTTGAGGCGCTCGGCGCACAGCAAGTGCGCAGCGCCGAGGGCGGCGTGCATTTCACCGGCGACTGGCCACTGTGTTATCGCGCCAATCTGGAAAACCGCATCGCCAGCCGCATCCTGTGGCGGGTCAAGGAAACGCAATACCGCACCGAGCAGGATATCTATCAGGCGGTGTTCGATCTGCACTGGCAACGCTGGTTCGACGTCACCCACACCATCCGCGTGAACACCACGGCGATCCGCTGCCCGCTGAAAAGCCTGGAGTTCATCACGCTGAAGGTCAAGGATGCCGTGTGCGACCGCTTCCGCGCGCACTGCAACGAGCGCCCCAGTGTGGATACCCTGGATCCCGACGTGCGCATCCATGTGTTCATCGAAGACAACAGGCTGATGCTGTATCTGGACACCTCCGGCGATGCGCTGTTCAAACGCGGCGTGCGGTCGCACACCAACATCGCGCCGCTGCGCGAGAATCTCGCTGCCGGCATCCTGCGCCTGATGAAGTGGCAGCCCGGCACGCCGCTGCTCGACCCGATGTGCGGCAGCGGCACGTTCCTGATCGAGGCGGCGCAGATGTCGCTCAACATCCAGCCAGGCATCGCGCGCGGTTTCGCATTCGAGAAGCTGAAGAATTTCGATGCCGCGAAATGGACCGGGATGCGCGAACAGGCGATCGCCGCGCAACTGCCGGCCAAGCCGCTGGAGCTCTATGGCAGCGATCTGTACGGCGACGCGCTGAAGGCCGCGTCGCGCAACCTGGAAGAAGCCGGCCTGTCGGAATGCGTGCAACTCAAACAAGCCAATATTCTGGAAATATCGGCGCCCGCGGATCATGGCATGCTGGTGGCGAACCTGCCCTACGGTGAACGCATGGGCGAACTGGACGAACTGGCCGAGCTTTATCCTAAGCTTGGCGACGCGCTCAAAAAGAAATTCGGCGGCTGGACTGCCTATCTGTTCACCGCCGACAAGGCCATCCTGAAACTGATGCGCCTGTCACCTTCCAGACGCATCCCGTTGTTCAACGGCGCGATCGAATGCCGTCTGCTGGAATACAAGATCGTGGCGGGAAGCAATCGGCCCAAGACAGGTAGCCCGTCTACAAGTTAAGCCGTAGGGCGGGCTCCGCCCGCCGCGAAAGAATCTGTCGGGCTGAGCCCGACCTACCACCGACCAGAGCACAGGGCTGAATGATTGACGGGCGCGCGCTAAGTCATTTTCATATTTTGCGTCCCGCTCATGACGTCCCTGTCCAGGGAGTTCTTGCTCTCCAGCTTGATGCGCAGGCGCAGGTCGTTCACCGAGTCGGCGTTCTTCAGGGCTTCCTCATAGGAAATCATGTCCGTTTCGAATAATTTGAACAGCGCCCCGTCGAAAGTCTCCATGCCCAGTTCGCGCGATTGAGCCATCACGCCCTTGATCGAGTTGACCTCGCCCTTGAAGATCAGGTCGGCGATCAGCGGGGAGTTGAGCATGATCTCGATCGCGGCGACACGCCCCGCGCCGTTCTTTTTCGGGATCAGGCGTTGCGAGATGAACGCCTTGATGTTCAGTGACAAGTCCATCAGCAGCTGTGTGCGGCGCTCCTCCGGGAAGAAGTTGATGATCCGGTCCAGCGCCTGGTTGGCGCTGTTGGCGTGCAGCGTGGCCAGGCACAGGTGACCGGTCTCGGCAAAGGCAACCGCATATTCCATGGTTTCGTGGTCACGGATCTCGCCGATCAGGATCACGTCGGGTGCCTGGCGCAGGGTGTTCTTCAGCGCGTTGTGCCATGACTCGGTATCCACGCCGACCTCGCGGTGCGTGATGAGACAGTTGATGTGCTCGTGCACATACTCCACCGGGTCCTCGATGGTGATGATATGCCCGTAGCTGTTCTTGTTGCGATGACCGATCATCCCGGCCAGCGTGGTCGACTTGCCGGATCCGGTCCCGCCGACCACGATCACCAGTCCGCGCTTGGTCATCACGATATCCTTGAGCACCTCCGGCATACCCAACTGGTCGAGGTCGGGAATCTTGGTGGTGATGGTGCGCAGCACCATGCCGACGCGCTGCTGCTGCATGAACACGTTGACGCGGAAACGTCCGATGCCGTGCGGGCTGATCGCGAAGTTGCATTCGTGGGTAGCCTCGAACTCGGCGGCCTGGCGGTCGTTCATGATGCTGCGCGCCAGCTCCTGAGTGTGGGCCGAAGTAAGCGCCTGGCTTGAGACCGGGGTCATTCTGCCGTCCACCTTGAAAGCCGGCGGGAAGCCGGTCGTGATGAACAAATCCGAAGCATTCTTGCTGAGCATGCCGCGCAGCAAGTTGTGTATCAGGTCGGTGGCCTGGTCTCTTTCCATGATAAAAACTCCTAAATCAAAATATAGCCAGTAGTCTGTAGCCCGTGGCTTGCAGCCTTGCAGCCGCTGCTACCGGCTCAAGCTATCAACCGGGGAACATTTCCTTGTTCGCAGCCTTGCTGCGCGCTTCCGCAGGGGTGATGGCATTGGCCTTGACCAGGTTGGTCAGGCACTGGTCCAGGGTTTGCATACCCAGCGCCTGGCCGGTTTGTATCGCCGAATACATTTGCGGCACTTTGGCTTCGCGGATCAGATTGCGGATGGCAGGGGTGCAGATCATGATCTCATGCGCTGCCACCCGGCCCGTGCCATCCTTGGTTTTGAGCAGCGCCTGCGAGATCACCGCGCGCAGCGATTCGGACAACATCGCGCGCACCATCTCCTTTTCGTCGGCGGGGAACACGTCGATGATGCGGTCGATGGTCTTGGCGGCAGAGCTGGTGTGCAGCGTGCCGAACACCAGGTGGCCGGTTTCCGCGGCAGACATGGCCAGGCGGATGGTTTCCAGGTCGCGCATCTCGCCGACCAGGATGATGTCGGGATCCTCGCGCAGAGCCGAGCGCAACGCATTCTGGAAGGACAGCGTGTCACGTCCGACCTCGCGCTGATTGATCAGGCATTTCTTGCTTTCATGCACGAATTCGATCGGGTCCTCCACCGTCAGGATGTGCCCCATTTCGTGTTCATTGCGGTGGTTGACCATCGCTGCCAGGGTTGTGGATTTACCGGAGCCGGTCGGTCCTGTCACCAGCACCAGGCCGCGCGGAAAATCGGAGATGGACTCGAAACTCTTCGGCGCCTTGAGTTCCTCCAGCGACAATATCTTGGATGGGATGGTACGCATGACGGCGCCCGCGCCGCGGTTGTGGACGAACGCGTTGACACGGAAACGCGCCAGTCCGGGAACCTCGAAGGAGAAGTCGACTTCCTTGTTCTCTTCATAGAACTTGCGCTGCGCATCGTTCATGATGTCATACACCAGGCCATGCACTTCCTTGTGTTCCATCGCCGGCAGATTGATCCTGCGGATGTCGCCATGCACACGGATCATCGGCGGCAGTCCGGCGGATAGATGCAGGTCGGAAGCCTTGTTCTTGACGCTAAAGGCAAGCAGTTCGGTGATATCCATTATAATCGTCCCGGATTGATGAGGCGGCCCCGTACCCTGGAATACAGAAACCCTGAATACAGAAACAAGGGCCGCGCGAATTAGGAAGTCAGTGCGCACGGGATTATGACAACAATCGCTTCCAACTTGCAAGCCGTGCGCGATGCGATGGCAGCAGCGGCCGCCGAAGCAGGCCGCGCCCCGAATGATGTCAGCCTGCTGGCGGTCAGCAAAACTTTCGCGCCCGAGGCAATACGCGAGGCATACCGTGCCGGACAGATCCGCTTCGCCGAAAGTTACGTTCAGGAATCCTTGCATAAAATCGCCGCGCTGCATGATTT
>DATBWQ010000061.1:0-6349 GCA_036514695.1 Gallionella sp.
TTATCAACTCGCGTCGAAAAATGAACATTTTTGGGGGTGCTTCTACCCTTCACCAGTTACTAAAAATCGCTTGTAGCGCGTTCTGAGAGGTCGATATTTTTGGTAACTCTGTAAGGCCGATAAATTCAACAAACTGTTAGGCAGAAATTCCACCCCAACCCCTCCCAACCTCCCCTTGTCAGGGGAGGGGCAGACCGGGCACTCCCCCTGACAAGGGGGAGCTGGAGGGGGTTTCGAGGCTAATGGATTATTTGGGTTAATTTCAGCTAGGGAAGCGCCGATTAAGTCTATTTTTTCTGGATCGCACTATGTAACCATGCGGGTTTGCGCAGGGCTATTCTGACTTAATCGGCGCTTCCCTAGGAATGTGTCGATTTAATTCTTTAGCTGGATTGCACGTTGTTTGCTCCTCCCCTGACAAGGGGAGGCTGGGAGGGGTTAAAAGTGCGGCGAAGTTTCCTAGCAAAAGCAAACCCCCTCCCGCTCCCCCTTGTCAGGGGGAGAGCCATACGCATACAGCGGGTGGCATTAGTCAGCCTCCCATTAGACTAACCAAAGCGCTGTATTTATTTTTACAGTTTGGAGGAACCCCAAATGGCTCAAGTCAGCACTTATCTCAATTTCCCCCGTTCAACTGAAGCGGCGTTCAACTTCTATAAATCGGTTTTCAAAACCGAATTTTCCACGCCTATCGGCCGCTTCAAGGACATCCCTGCTCAACCGGGCCAGCCCCTGCTGAGCGAGGCCGACAAAAATCTGGTCATGCACGTTGCCTTGCCTATCCTGGGCGGACATGTGCTGATGGGCACGGATGCGCCGGAATCCATGGGCTTTACAGTCAAGCAGGGCAACAATATTTACATCAACCTTGAGCCCGACACACGTACCGAGACTGATCGCCTGTTCAATGCGCTGGCCGCCAACGGCAAAGTGGAAATGCCCTTGCAGGAGATGTTTTGGGGCGGGTACTTTGGCAGTCTGGTCGACCTGTTCGGCGTGAACTGGATGTTCAACTGCACCAGCAAGATCTGAACGCTCATCACCTGTTTCAATTTCACTGAAAGGACAGCGATCATGACCAGCAATTATCAACCCGATCCCAGACTTGATCTCACTTTCGAGCGCATTGTCGATGTGCCGAAGGAACTGGTCTGGAAAGCATGGACACAGCCGGAACATCTCAAACCATGGTTCTGCCCCCTGCCGTGGCGCACCATAGATTGTGAGATCGACCTGCGCCCCGGCGGCATCTTCCGCACCGTGATGCTGTCGCCGGAAGGGAAGGAATATCCCAATCTCGGCTGTTACCTTGAGGTGATCGAAAACAAAAAACTGACCTGGACCAATGCGCTCACCCCCGGCTTCCGTCCCGCACCCACTACTATCCATGAAAGTTCGGTCGATTTTTTCTTTACCGCAAGCATTCAATTGGCCGCGCACGCCGGCGGCACAAGATACACCGCAACAGTCATCCATGCCGACGAAGCTGGTTGCAAGAAACATGCGGACATGGGATTCCACGAAGGCTGGGGCAAGGCTCTCGATCAACTGGTTGCCCTCTCCAGGAAAATGTAGGCGGACGCCCATTGTCAGAGTGATCTCCGGGCATTTAGAGGAGCATTCATGGATAAACTAGAATCGAAGACCTGAGCCGGATTGAAAAGGAAGGGACATGAGTATGCACCCGGTCAGAAAAGAACAGCCTGCCAGGCTGGAAGATATTCCGAACATCGGCAAGTCGATAGCCTCCGACCTGCGCGCCATCGGGATCCTTCACCCGCAGCAGCTGGCAAAGCATGATCCGATCTCGACCTATTTTGCACTGGCGGCCGTCATGGGTCACCGCCATGATCCTTGCGTGCTCTACACCCTGATGGCTGCGCGGCATTTTATCGAAAGCGGTGAATCGCTCCCTTGGTGGAAATTCACCGAGCAAGGAAAAAAGCTGCTTGCAGCACATCTGAAATCCTGAATCATCCCGCCCCACACGGAACCACGCGGCTATGCCGGTTATACATCGCCTGGAAATGGCGTAAAACCTGAAGCCGAAACACCGGGAAAAACCTGACTTGCCTCAGAAAATTGCCTAAACGGCAAAATCCCGTATCATTCGCATCAGGTGTCCAAACTTGAGCCGGAAATCCAGCCATGAAGAATGCTCCATCATTCGCTGAAATCAATAACCTCTTCACCAACGGTGATCCGAAAGAGGTCTGGCTCAAGGCGTCCGGCATCATCAAACTCATCAACCCTGCGTACGATTTTACCGTCGCGCAAACTTCCTTCAATGACGTGGTTCGCTTGTTCTATGGCGAGTATCCCGGCTATTGCCCGATCAAAACGCTGTACCACAACCTTCATCACACAATGGATGTGTTCCTGTGTGCGGTGCGGCTGATGCATGGTGTGCATATTTCAGGCACCCGGCTGACCGACAAGGAACTGACCATGATCATGATGGGCGCGCTGATGCACGATATCGGTTATGCGCAACGCGTCGGCGAGGAGTCGGGTACCGGCGCACAGTTCACATTGACCCATGTCGGCCGGGGCATAAAATTCATGCAGAACTATATCGTCGATCGGGGCTTCCCGCCCGATCTGGCGGTATCCCTGAAATTCATCATCCGCTGTACCGACCCGGCGGAAACCATACCCGAAATCGATTTTCCAGATGAGCGCACTCACCTGCTCGGGCAGCTGGTCAGCAGCGCCGATCTGACCGGACAGATGGCTGACCGCACCTACCTGGAAAAACTGCTGTTTCTGTATCTGGAGTTCGAGGAGGCGCGTTTTGGAAACTACCAGAGCATCCACGATATGCTGGCCAAGACTCAGGCTTTCTACACGAATATCCGCAAGAAGATGGACACAGATCTTGGCGGCATCTACACCAAACTGGCCTTCCACTTCAAGGATCGCTACGGCGTCGAGAAAAACTACTATCTGGAGTCGATCGAGAAGAACATCGCTTACCTGGCCAAGGTGACGAAGCTGAGCGAGGAAAAGCACCTTGCGATGCTTAAGCGCGGCGGTATCGTGGAGAAATCAGAACCTTTGCTTGCGCAAAAAAAACATGGCTGAGGGTATCGTCAATGATGGCATGTGCCAGGAGCCTGTCGGGCCGCTCCTCTCGATTCACCGATCCGGTTTATCTCGACGGAGATATGCACCAGTTCTTCATGGATACCTAACTGTTCCTTGAAGTAGTCCGGCGCTACATCGTCAGCCGTTTCGAGGCTGAGGATACAGGCGTACTGTCCCTTCCCCACGCGCCACACATGCAGGTCGCTAATTTGCGCCGTGACCGGTGATGCGGCAATGACTTCGCGAATCTCGGCCACCACCGGTGCATTCATCTCGGCATCCAGCAGCACGCGGCTGGTATCGCGCAACAAACCATAGGCCCATACGGAAACCAGTATGGCGCCGACCAGACCCATCACCGGGTCCAACCACCCTGCTCCCCACAGCTTGCCGCCAAACAGGGCGATGATGGCCAGCACCGATGTCGCCGCATCGGCAAGCACATGCAGATAAGCAGAGCGCAGGTTCAGGTCGTGATGCCCGTGGTGAGCATGTCCGTTATGGCCGTGAGCATGATCATGGTGATGCCCATCCTTGAGCAGCCACGCGGAGACGAGGTTGACCAGCAGGCCGGCCATCGCGATCGCGATGGCCTGGTTATAGTGTATCGGGCTGGGTGCTATCAATCTTTCGATGGATTGATAGACCATCAATCCGGCCACCATCACCAGAAAGATCGCGCTCGTGTAACCGCCCAACACTTCGATCTTCCAGGTGCCGAACGAAAAGCGCGGGTCGTGGGCGTATTTCCTGGCACAGACATAAGCCAGCACGGACAGCCCCATCGCGACCGTATGCGAACTCATATGCCAGCCATCGGCCAGCAAGGCCATCGAGTTGTAATACCAGCCGCCGGCGATCTCGACCACCATCATCACTGCGGTAAGAATGGCTACGCGCAGCGTGTTCTTCTCCGCGAGCGGATTACCCTCGTCGAATCGGTGAGAGTGCTTCAGGCCATCAGCGCTGACAGGGTTGGTCATCGGAATATTCAACAGTATTTGTAACGGACACTTGCCCTGCCTGGGCAACCCAAAAGCTTTTAACCTTAAAACCGTAGTTGAACCACGAAGGGCACGAAGAACGCGAAGAAAAACAATGCACTGCACAGAATACGAGCATCACCATGCCGGTGAGCTTCCAATATCACGCAACTCCATGAAAAATCTTCGTGATCTCCGTGTTCTTCGTGGTGAACTGAGTTTTTCAGGTTTAATCAAGATGCCAGTATAAGCTCGTCCTTCCACATCGACATAGCCAAAAGTTTTACCTCACAAACAAAAAGGCCAACCTCGCGGTTGGCCTTCTGTTTGAATGAATATTAAATCCTCGATCAGGCGCGTTTTTTGAATTCATTGGTGCGGGTGTCGATCTCGATCTTGTCGCCGATCTCGACGAACGCTGCCACGGGCAATTCAAAGCCGGTGTTGATCTTGGCCGGCTTCATCACCTTGCCTGAAGTGTCGCCGCGCACCGCGGGCTCGGTGTAAACGACTTCGCGCACGATGGTATTGGGCAACTCGACCGAGATCGCCTTTTCGTTGTAGAACACCACCTCGCATGGCATGCCATCTTCGACGTAGTTGATCGCATCGCCCATGCTTTCGGATTCGATCTCATACTGGTTGTATTCGCCATCCATGAATACGTACATCGGATCGGCGAAGTACGAGTAAGTCACTTCCTTGCGGTCCAGGATGATCTGCTCGAACTTGTCGTCGGCGCTGTACACGGTTTCCTTCGCGGAATCGGTCAGAAGATTCTTCATCTTCATCTTGACGACCGAGCCGTTGCGGCCGGAGCGGCTGTATTCCGCCTTGAGCACGACCATAGGATCGCTGCCCACCATGATGACGTTACCTGCGCGAACTTCTTGTGCTGTTTTCATAATTTACTGCCCTTCGATTTTCAAGGCGCGCATTCTACCGATTTCTTTGGAAAAATCCAGTAGATTCAACGCCAGATTGTTTTCGGCCAATTGCCGCGACCAGTCTTGCGCGTGGCGCTCAAGTTCGCCACGCTCCGTTATAAAGGCGGGCCATGCCTGTCCTGAGCCTGTCGAAGCGGCCTGCCCTGTTGCGTTAAACCCCTCCCGGCCTCCCCAACCCCCCAGCCCCCTTGTCAGGGGGAGAACCAGGGGAGGAGAATGTGCCGCCCCCCCTGACAAGGGGGGATCAAGGGGGGTTTGGGTGTTCAGATCACCGCTATTCCATGCTCTCCACAAGTCCTGCACCGCCTGGCTGGCAGACCGGCTGAGTTGCTCGTTGTATAGATTCAGGAAGGCTTTAAGCTTTTTCAAGTGCACTGCATCGTGCTGCGGGTAGATTTGCCAGATGAACGGCTTTCCCGCCCACTGCGCCCGCACAAAGGAATCCTCACCACGGACGAAATTGACATCGCACGCCCATAATAGTTCATCGTAGCGTTCCTGCTCAACGAAGGGCAGCACACGCACTTGAAGTTTGCCGCGTACAAAATCATTGCCCACGCGCGGCTCATCATCGCCGAAGTACCGTCCGGCCTGTTGCAGGATGCGCCCTTCCGGCACGAGACACAGCACGGGTTGAGTGCCTGCTGCCCAGACATCGAACAAGCCGTGCAGCGCGGCATTTTCATAAGCGAACAGCGAGATTTTCAATGTCTCTGCTGACGGCATTTTCATGCCGATGGATTGCCAGAACGCCTGCCGCTGCGCGGTATTGTTCTGAAAAGCATCGCGGCGCGCCAACAGATCGCGTTCCAGCAGCAAACCGCCGGTTTTCGGTGTGAAGCCCGGAAAGAAAAAATACTTCGTCAGCGGCAATGAAGGGTGCGGCGAAGGCAGCTTGTGGCAACCCTCGACCCAGTCTTCGGCACTCAGATATTCGAGATTGATCCAAACAGGTTTGTGCTCTTGCGCCGCCATCGCTTCGATATAGCCTTGCGGCAACTTGCAGGAAAATGCTTCGATCACCACATCGGCAGGTTGCACGTCAGGAAATTCTTTGCGCCACAGATACACCTCCACTCCGCGACAACGCTGTCTCTCCAGCACAGCATCAGTTTCCGGACACAGCTTGGCCAAACTGTTCAAGTCATCTACCCACAACCGGACTGCGAGGCCATGCTCGTTCGCCAGTTGCCGCGCCAGCCGCCAGCACACGCCGATGTCGCCGTAGTTGTCGATGACGTTGCAGAAGATGTCGCAAAAAACCCGGGGCAGGCCACGATTTTCGGCTGACATCACAACTCCTCCTCATGGTTTACATGGTTTGTTGACACC
>DATBWQ010000062.1:0-5985 GCA_036514695.1 Gallionella sp.
CCCCCCGCGTCGGGCGTAGCCCGACCTACGAGATGCGGAGACTCTGTCTTCAAATATGTAATCCTCAATAAATAAACCATGAAAATCATCTTTGCCGGTACGCCGCAGTTCGCGGCCAGCGCATTGGCTGCGCTGCACAAGGAACATCAGGTCGTCGCGGTGCTGACCCAGCCGGATCGTCCTGCCGGACGGGGCATGCAGCTTGCCGTCAGCGCGGTGAAGCAGCTCACGCTGCAAAGCGGGCTGCCGGTGTTGCAGCCCGCCACTTTGAAGACCGCAGAGGTGCAGCGGGAGATCGCCGCACTGGGCGCCGATGTGATGGTGGTGGCCGCTTACGGTTTGATCCTGCCGAAAGCGGTGCTGCAACTGCCGCGTTACGGCTGTCTGAACATCCATGCTTCGCTGCTGCCGCGCTGGCGCGGTGCGGCTCCGATCCAGCGGGCCATTCAAGCCGGGGATGCCGAGACCGGCATCACCATCATGCAGATGGATGAGGGGCTGGATACCGGCGACATGCTGTTGCAGCACAGTTGTCCGATAGCAGAAAAAGACACCGCGCAGACCCTGCATGACAAATTGGCTGAACTCGGGGCGGTCAGCATCCTGGAGGCGTTGCGTCTGCTGCAGGAACATCGTTTGATGCCGGTCAGGCAAGACGATAATGCGGCCTGCTACGCCGCCAAGTTGCTCAAGAGCGAAGCGCGGATAGACTGGCGCCAGGATGCGCGGCAAATCGAACGTGCGGTGCGCGCCTTCAACCCCTTTCCGGTATGCCATGCCAATTTCAACGGTGCGGCGATAAAGATCTGGCAGGCCGGATTATATAAGGACAAACACGGCAAACCGGGTGCAGTGATCGCCATTGACCAGCGCGGCATCGTGGTGGCGTGCGGCTCGGATGCGTTGCGGCTGGAGGTGTTGCAGCGACCGGGCGGCAAGGCACAACCTGCGGCGCAATTCCTGCAGGCCGCGCCGATCAATGTCGGCGATGTTTTCGATGCAAGTTGAGACGCAGCACATACAGCTAGCCGCCAGCCAGATCGTTCAGCAAGTGCTGGCGAACGGGCGCAATCTCAACCAGGTGCTGGATGAATCGCTGCGCAGCAAAGCCGCCTGGATGCCGGCGCAACGCGCCGCCCTGCAGGATATGAGTTATGGCACGCTGCGTTTCTTCGGGCAGTTGCAGGCGGTGCTGGACATGTTGTTGCACAAGCCTTTGCCGGACGAGCGGGTGCGCTTCCTGTTGCTGGTCGCGTTGTATCAGTTGCAGTACGGCAAGTCGGCGCAGCATGCGGTGGTCGATCATGCGGTGCGCGCCGCACATGCCTTGAGTCCGCGCGTGAGCGGTCTGGCGAACGCGATACTGCGCAATTTTTTGCGCAACCAGGCCATATTGCTGGAGCAGGCCGCACAACAGCCGGAAGGGAAATACAGCTATCCGCAGTGGTGGATAGATGAGTTGCATGCGCAGTACGGCGAAAGATGCACAGAGATACTCATAGCCGGAAACCGGCATCCGCCGATGACGTTGCGCGTCAATCAGCGGCGCGGCTCGACGCTGGATTATCTGGCATTGCTGGCGCAGCAGGAGTTGTCTGCGCGAGCCGTCGAGCCGGATGCCCTGCAACTGGACAAGCCGGTGCCGGTGGACAAATTGCCGGGATTCCATGCCGGGATGGTCTCGGTGCAGGATGCCGGTGCGCAATATGCGGCACGCCTGCTGGATGTTCACGACGGGATGCGCGTGCTGGATGCCTGCGCCGCGCCGGGCGGCAAGACGGCGCACATCCTGGAACTGGCAGCGGTAGAACTGCTGGCGCTGGACAAGGACGAGAAACGTTTGCAGCGCGTTGCGGAAAATTTGCAGCGTCTGAATCTGACCGCGCAACTTGTGGCCGGGGATGCCGCCGAACCGGATGCGTGGTGGGATGGCAAAGCCTTCCAGCGTATTCTTGCCGATGTGCCCTGTTCCGCTTCCGGCGTGGTGCGCCGGCATCCCGACATCAAGTGGCTGCGGCGCCGCGCGGATATAGCCGGATTCGCCGCGCAACAGTTTGGTATCCTGCGCGCCTTGTGGCGGCTGCTGGAACAAGATGGTAAATTGCTCTATGCCACCTGTTCGGTGTTTCAACAGGAGAACGAACAGGTCATCACGGCGTTTCTGGCGCAGCAGCCGGAGGCGCGCCGGTTGCCGGTGGCCTTGCCTGAACAGAACGAAGGACAATTGTTGCCCAATGACCAGCACGACGGATTCTTTTATGCATTGCTGCAGAAACAGAGGACAGATGACAGATGACAGAAAAAAAGGGGAAGGTAAGGCAAGGAGTTTTGTGCTTGCCTGCCTTCTGTCCTCTGCCCTCTGTCTTCTGTCTTCTGCAAAAGCTGAGGGTATTTCAGTCAACAAGGCGGAAGTGCGGCTGGGCGAGGACGGCTATCATCTTTCGGCCAGCTATGACATCAGCCTGACTCAGGTGATGCAGCAGGCATTGTCGCGCGGCATACCGTTGTATTTTGTCGGCGAATTCTCACTCACAAGGCCGCGCTGGTACTGGCTGGATGAAGAAGTTTTTCTGGGTGAGCAGACCGTCAAGCTTTCCTACAACGTGTTGACGCGCCAATACCGCATCTCCCGCGGCGCGCTATTCCAGAACTTCACCAGCCTTGAAGATGCGTTGCACATACTGGCCAGGCAAAACTCCACAGCCATTCCCGCAGAGTTATTGAAGAAGGAAGAAGGCTATATCGCGGAGTGGACGGAGTGGATAAAGAGGGAAGGCAACTATATTGCGGCGGTGCGCCTGCGGCTGGACAATGCGCAACTGCCCAAGCTGTTGCAGGTGAACGCGTTGTCCGGCAGCGATTGGACGCTCAATTCCGATTGGCACCGCTGGGAGATCAGCCCCGCGGAAATGGCTGTGAGCGGCACAGCCGGGGCGGAGTGATGAAGCGGTGAAAAACCTGATCCTGCTCAGCGTGGTGCTCGCCGTGGCATTGCTGGCCTTGTTGTCCGGCAGCAGCGCCAACACCGAGGTCTTTTCCATCAACTATTATTCCCTGCTCGGGTTGACCGGCCTGCTGGCGCTGAGTTTGATGGGCCTGGTCGGCTACCAGTTGTGGCGCCTGCGCGATAAACTGAAGAACAAGGTGTTCGGCGCCAGGCTGACTTTGCGCCTGGTGATATTTTTCACGCTGATCGGGGTGCTGCCGGGCATTTTGATCTATGCGGTGTCGGTGCAATTTCTGGACAAGAGCATTGAATCGTGGTTTGACGTGCGCGTCGAAAAAGCCCTGGAGGGCGGTCTCAACCTGGGCAGAAGCGGTCTCGATAACAGTCTGAACGAGCTGACCAAAAAGGCCAAATTCACCGCCTTGTTGCTGGCCGAAAAACATCCGGGGCGATATCAGCAGGCACTGGACCAGCTGGTCGATGAGAAAGTGGCGCAGGAAGCGGCATTGTTCACTACCAAGGGTGACTTGGTCGCGTTCTCCTCGGGCGGCAACGCGCGATTGTCCGATCTGCCGGATGGCGACTTGCTGAGGCTGACGCTGGACAAAGGCGAGTATGCGGTGATCGACACCCTGCCGGACAAAGGGTTGACACTGCGCACGCTGGTGGCGGTGAATTCCAATGCGCGGGCCGGCGGACGATATGTGCTGCAATTTACCCAGCCGGTGCCGAAACAGATCGAGGAGGATGCCGAGACCGTGCAGACGGTATATCGCGACTATCAGGAACTGACGTTCTCGCGGCTCGGGCTGAAACGGCTGTATGCGATCACACTGACGCTGTCAATGTTGGTAGTGGTGTTGACGGCGTTATCGGCGGCCTTTTTTCTCAGTGAAAGATTCGGCTCGTCGCTAGAGGCGCTGGCGGAGGGAACGCGAGCAGTGGCACAAGGTGACTTCACCGGACAATATCCGATACGCGGCAGCGATGAATTGGGTGCGTTGACCGGCTTGTTCAACCAGATGATACGCCAGTTGTCGGATGCCAAGGCCGCCAGCGAATTGCAGCAGCGCCAGGTGGTGCGCGCCAAGGGATATCTGGAAAGCGTATTGACCCACCTTTCCTCGGGTGTGCTGGGTCTCGATGACGATCTGCGTTTGCGCTCGGTGAATACCAGTGCGGTGCAGATTCTGGGTGCGCCGCTGCACGAAATGCAGCGCATGGATATGGCGCAGATTGCCGAAAGATTCACGCTGCTCAATTCGTTCTGCCGCACGATCAACGAAGCATTCACTGAAACCCCCAATGGCGAATGGCAACGGCAGATAGAGCGGCTGAGCAAGAATGGCAATCAAATCCTGCTGATGCGGGGCACGCGTCTGCCGCCGGGCTCGGGGGCGGGTTATGTGGTGGTGTTCGACGATATCAGCCATCTGTTGCAGGCGGAACGTCAGGCGGCCTGGGGCGAAGTGGCGCGCCGCCTGGCGCATGAGATCAAAAATCCGCTGACCCCGATCCAGCTTTCGGCGGAGCGTTTGCAGCACAAGCTCAGCAACAAACTCGATGAAGGCGGCGCAAAGCTGTTGCGGCATGCCACGCAAACCATCGTAAGCCAGGTCGCCGCGATGAAAAACATGGTGAATGACTTTGCCAATTATGCGCGCGGTCCGGCGTTGAAATTGTCGCATCTGGATGTGCACAAACTGATCAAGGAAGTGCTGGGGCTGTATGAGGCGAATATCACCCCGATCGTGCTGAGTCTGGAGGCAGTAAAGTGTGAAGTCAACGGAGATGCAACCCGCCTGCGGCAGGTCATCCACAACCTGCTGCAGAATGCGCAGGACGCGTTGCAGGGTATCCGGCAGCCGCAAATAACGCTGCATACTGAAACGCAGGATGGAGAGATTCTTCTGTATGTCGAGGATAACGGCGCGGGATTTTCCGAGAGTGTGCTGTCCAGCGCTTTCGAGCCGTACATGACGACCAAGACCAAGGGCACCGGGCTGGGATTGGCCATCGTGAAAAAAATCGTGGAAGAACATGGCGGGCATATCGCCATTGAAAATAAACCGGCTGGCGGAGCGCGCGTCAGTATCGTTCTGCCGCTGGCAGAGGAGGTGTGATGAGCAACAGACAGATTTTGGTGGTGGATGACGAGATCGGTATCCGCGAATTATTGTCGGAGATCCTGTTCGACGAAGGCTATCAGGTGCATCTGGCCGAAAACGCCATGCAGGCCCGCGCTTACCGGAACGAGCATGAACCGGACCTGGTGCTGCTTGACATCTGGATGCCGGATACAGATGGCGTGGCCTTGCTCAGGGAGTGGGTCGAACAGGATCTGCTGACCATGCCGGTCGTGATGATGTCGGGTCACGGCACGATAGAGACGGCGGTCGAGGCGACACGCATCGGCGCAGTGGATTTTCTGGAAAAACCCATTGCCTTGCAAAAGCTGCTCGACACGGTGGCCAAGGCTATCAAGGAAGGTACTCCCAAACCGCATATGCTGCTCGCCGAAGCGCAAAGTCCTCAGCCGGATTTGAACGTCGAAGGTCAGATGCAGCAAATTTCCCTGCCGCTCGATTTGCCATTGCGCGCGGCGCGTGAACATTTCGACGCGCTTTATTTCGATTACCACTTGCGCAAAGAAGTGGGTAATGTCACGCGGGTGGCCGAGAAGGTCGGGCTTGAGCGTACCCATCTGTACCGGAAACTGAAGCAACTGGGCGTTAAATATCCCAGAAAGGGCGGAGAAGACGATTAAAGATCCAGATTCCATCCCGTACGGGCGATTCATGAATCGCCCCTACTGCGTTGCGGCATAGGGGTAAACAGACAAGCCGCGCAGCGGATCGGATCGGCATCCTCTTGTGGGGCATTTGGGCGAACTCTAAATTTTTAGAGGCTGCCAATGATATATCGGCAGGGTAAATTTGTTCTTGCAGATTTGTTCAAAAATCAACGATGACTGATTTTTTATGAACCTTGTGCAATCAAAAAGTAGTAGGGTGGATAAGCGCAGCGCATCCACCATG
>DATBWQ010000063.1:0-5430 GCA_036514695.1 Gallionella sp.
CCCTACGGTAAATCACTTAACAGTCGAGATGCTCGATCCCCGCCAGCGAAAATTCCGCTATATGTTTGGCTATCGCTTCGATCTCTTTGCGGTCGTAGCGCAATTTGGGATGCAGGCGCTGCAACACCGGTTGCGAATGACGGTAGAACAGGCACTGGCCGAAGATGCTGTGCACACAGCGGCGCAATTCGGTTTCGCTGATTTTGCCACCGGCGATTTCGCGCACCAGCTTACCTAAAAATTCATGCATGGGTTCTATCGCTTCCCGCACGATCTTGTCCAGCGCAGGTGTGGGATCGGCCAGCTCGCGCGCCATGATCTGACATTGCGAGGAAGGATTTTTTTCATCCAGCAACATCAGCATGAAATCGCATATGAACAGGCGCAAACGCATTTTTGGACACTCGCCGGCTTTGACATTGGCTTTCTGCATGGCTTTGAGCGGCGCGAAATTCAGGGCTTCGGCGAGCAGGCCATCCTTGCTGCCGAAGTGATAATTCACCGCCGCGCCATTCGCCTCGGCGCGGCGACAAATCTCGCGCACCGTCGCACCCTGGAATCCGTGCTGCGAGAACACCTCACGCGCCGCTTCCAGCAAACGCGTCCGTGTTTGCTCACTGGCGGTTTTAGTTTCTGCTGTAACTATCATCCTAATATCCTGTAGTTAACCCAATTTATCCATTAGCGGTAGGGTGGATAAAGTGCGAAGCACGTATCCACCATGCGGAACGGTGGATACGGCACGATGTGCCTTTTATCCACCCTACAAACTGTGTTTCAGACATCATTTGCCGGGCACCTCCTGATTAGCTCTTTGCGATGAATCACTGAGTTCGCCCGCCAACGCCTTGTAAAGTTGCGTGGCCACACCAAGCGATAACCGCCGCACCTGCGTTGCTCCCTGCTCGGCGGCAAATGCTTCCCGCTGCGCATCCAGCACTTCGAGATGATTGGCGATACCCGCCTGATAGCGCGCCTCTACCAGATGCAGCCGCTGGTTCTGCACCTGGGCATAGTCTGCCTGGGCAGCAAGCTGTTCCGCGATCTTGTCGCGCGCATTCAACAGGTCCGCCACTTCGCGGAACGCCTGCTGGATGGTTTTTTCATACTCGGCAACGGCGATCACTTTGCGCGCTTCGGCGATGTCGACGTTGGCAGAAGTGCGCCCGGCATCGAACAACGGCATGCTCAAAGCGGGCTGAAAACTCCACGCACCGCTGCCCGCATCGAACAAACCGGCCAGGGTGCGGCTGGCGGTGCCGCCGCTGCCGGTCAGCGTGATGCGCGGCAGGAAGGCCGCGCGTGCCGCGCCGATATTGGCATTCGCGGCGATCAGCCTGTGCTCGGCGGCCAGCACATCTGGACGCTTCAGCAACACCTCGGCAGGCAATCCGGCGATCAGGTCAGGCGTGATGCCCTGCCCGGCAAGGTTCAGCCCGTCGGGCAGATCCTTGATACCGGCCACCGGTTGTCCCAGCAACAAGTCGAGCAGATTTTCTGCGGCGGCCTGCTGTCGTTCCAGATTCGCACGCTCGGCCAGCGCGGATTGATAGGCGCCCTCCGCCTGCAGCAATTCCAGCCCGCTGGACACACCCAACTCGCGGCGGCGCATCAGCAGGTCTCTGGTTTCCGCACGTGCCCTGACGGTAGCGGCTGCGAGCCGGGTGCGTTCGCTCAGCTCCAGCAGCGATAGATAGGCGTTCGCCACGTCGGCGATCAACGACAAACGAAACGCGCGTTGCGCGGCTTCGGTAGCGAGGAAGCTGTTCCTGGCCGCCGCATTCAGGCTGCCGACCCGCCCCCAGAAGTCCAGCTCGAACGACACCAGGCTCACGCCCACGTCATAGCGCTGGGTTTGCAGCGCAGTGCCGGTGACGGATGCACTGGCCGGGGTCAGCGAGGCATTGCGGGCAGCGCCAAGATTGACATTGGGCAGGCGGTCGGCCTGCTGGATGCCGTATTGCGCGCGCGCCTCTGCGATCCGTGCGGTCGCTATGCGCAGATCGCGATTGTTTTGCAGCGCCGCTGCGATCAACGCCTGCAAGCGCGGATCGGGGAAGTAATCGCGCCAGCCGGTGATTGTGATCCCCGTTGAGATCTTCAACTTCACACTGTCGGGCCATGCAGCGGGAACAGGTGCGGCGGGACGTTCATAATCGGGCGTCAGCGAGCATCCGCCCAACAACGCGAGCAATGCAACCGACGCGGATCTTTTATTCATGGCCGCTCTCCTGCCCGGCTTTGTGCGAATGGCCGGGGAAGATGCGGCGGACGACCACGTAGAAGACCGGCACAAAAAACACTGCCAGGACTGTCGCGGCGATCATGCCGCCCATGACGCCGGTGCCGATGGCATGACGCCCATTTGCACCCGCGCCGGTGGAAATGGCCAGCGGCAAAACGCCCAGCACAAAGGCAATGGAGGTCATCAGGATGGGACGGAACCTCAGGCGGCAAGCTTCCAGCGTGGCGTCGATCAGGTCGTGCCCCTTATCCTGCAAATCGCGGGCGAACTGAATGATCAGTATCGCATTCTTCGCCGCGAGTCCGATGATGACGATCAGCCCGACCTTGAAGTAAATATCGTTGGGCAAGCCGCGTAGCGTGACAGCGGCCAGCGCACCCAGTATGCCGATGGGCACTACCAGGATCACGGCAACCGGGATGGACCAGCTCTCGTACAACGCAGCCAGGCACAGGAATACGGCCACTACCGAAAGAGCAAACAGGAATGGCGCCTGGCTCCCGGAAAGCCGCTCCTCGCTTGATGTTCCGGACCATTCGAAACCAAAACCGGGCGGCAATTTAGCCGCGACTTCTTCCATCGCCGCCAACGCATCGCCGCTGCTGCGTCCTGGTGCGGGGCCGCCGGCAATCTTCATCGACGGCAGCCCATTGTAACGATCCAGCTTTGGCAGATCGACGATCCAGCGGTGCGAGGCAATCTCGGACAGCGGCACCATCCCGCCCTGCGCATTCCGCACCGGCAACCGCAATATCTGTTCCGGCGTTGTGCGGTTGTCAGCCTCCGCCTGCATCTGCACCCGCAGGATGCGGCCATCGCGCACGAAATCATTGATGTATGCCACACCGAGGGCCGACTGCAAAGTTTCGTTCAGATCGGCGATGTCTATACCCAATGCCCGCGCTTTCTGGCGATCGATGTCTATCTGTAGCTGCGGTCCCGGCTCCTGTCCTTCCGGTCGCACGCCTATCAGCGCGGTATGCTGGCTTGCGATACCCAGCGCCATGTTGCGCGCTTCGAGCAGCTTGTCCCTGCCCTGCCCGGAGCGATCCTGCAGGCGGAAATCAAATCCGCCGACAGCCGCCAATTCCGGAATCGGCGGCACGTTGATGGCGAAGATCATCGCCTGCTTGATGCGGAACAGCCCCATGTTGGCGCGCTTCACCAGCGAAGATGCCGAACTGTCCGGACCGGGCCGTTCATCCCACCCCTTCAGGCGGACGAAAGTGATCGCGGCATTTTGTCCGCGGCCAAAGAAAGAAAACCCGAGCACGCCGATGACGTGTTCCACCTCGGGTTGCTTGAGGTAGAACTGTTCCACTTCAGTCAGCACTTCCTGTGTGCGCTCCCTCGTGGCGCCCGGCGGCAACTGGATCACGCTGATGAAATAACCCTGATCCTCTTCCGGCAGGAAACTGGTCGGCAATTGCACGAACAGCCAGCCCATGGCTCCCAGGAGACCCGCGTAGAGCAACAGATAGCGCCCAGTGCGCGTCAGCACGCGACCTACTCCGGACTTGTAACTTTGGGTCGTTTTGGTGAAAAAACGATTGAACCAGCCGAGAATACCCGATGTCGGCACCATCTTGTGGCCGGAGGAGTCTTTCAACAATGTGGCGCACAGCGCCGGTGTCAGCGTCAAAGCCATCAGCACCGAGAACAGGATGGTCAAAATCAGTGTGACCGCAAACTGGCGATAGATCGCACCCACGGAACCGCCGAAGAAAGTCATCGGGATGAATACCGCGCACAGCACCAGCGTTATGGCGATGATGGCGCCGAATATCTGCCCCATCGCTTTGCGTGTTGCCTCGCGCGGCGCCAGGCCTTCTTCGCTCATGATGCGTTCCACGTTTTCCACCACCACGATGGCATCATCCACCACGATGCCGACCGCCAGCACCATCGCAAACAGGGTCAGGGTATTGATCGAGTAACCGACGGCATATAACCCCACCAACCCGCCGACCAGGGCGACCGGCACGACGATGGCAGGAATGAAAGTGGCGCGCAGGTTTCCCAGGAACAGGTAGATAACCAGGAACACCAGCAGCATGGCTTCCGCCAGCGTCATCACCATTTCGCTTATCGAAATTTCGACGAATTTGGAGGTGTCATAAGGCACTAGCCAGTCCACCCCTTCGGGGAAGAATTTTGCCAACTCCGTCATTTTCGCCTTGATGGCTTTGGCAGTTTCCAGCGCGTTGGCCGAGGGAGACAGGCGGATCGCGATGGCTGAGGCAGGCTGTCCGTCGATGCGCGCGGCAATGGAATAATCCTGCGCTCCCAGCTCCACCCGGGCTACATCCCTGACCCGGACGGTTCCACCGTCCGGATTGGCGCGCACGATGACAGCGCCGAATTCTTCCGGCGTGGACAACTTGCTTCTGGTGACGATCACCGCATTCAACTGCTGGCCGGGTGCAGCCGGTAATTGCCCGAGTTCACCGGTAGCGAGCTGCGTATTCTGGGCGCGCACGGCCTTGGTGACATCGCCGGGCATCAGGTTATAGGCATGGAGCTTCTCCGGCTTCAGCCACAACCGCATCGAGTATTCGGTGCCGAACAGTATCGCCTCGCCCACGCCCGGCACACGGCGGATATTCTCCAACAGGTTGGCGGCGGCGTAGCTGCCGAGCGCCACATTGTCGCGGCTCTTGTCCGGCGAGATGAGCGCGACAAACATCAGGTAATTCCGCGCCG
This sequence comes from Gallionella sp., assembly GCA_036514695.1. Classification (GTDB taxonomy): domain Bacteria; phylum Pseudomonadota; class Gammaproteobacteria; order Burkholderiales; family Gallionellaceae; genus Gallionella. The sequence continues at coordinate 4,949 of DATBWQ010000063.1, forward strand.
ACTTCGTCACGGTTACACCCGCACGGCGCACATCCTCGGGCAGGCGCGGTTCGGCACGCTTGACGCGGTTCTGCGTCTCGACGGAAGCGATATCCAGATTGGTGCCCGCCTCGAAAGTCAGCGTGATGGAACCGCGACCCAGTTCGGAGGACGAGTCCATGTAGAGCAAATTCTCGATACCGTTCAATTCCTGCTCGACCAGGGCGACAGCGGTTTCTTCCACCACCTGCGCCGAAGCGCCGGGGTAGTTGAGCGTGATCGCCAAAGCCGGCGGAGCCACCTCCGGATAAGATGCGACCGGCAGGTTGCGCAGGGCCAGCGCGCCGCTCAGCAGGATGATCAGCGCGATGACCCAGGCAAAGATCGGGCGGTCGATGAAGAATTTTGCGAACATCGCGCGGCCTTATCTTTTGTTATCGACCGGTGGCGTAGACTCAGCTTCCCCTCTCCCGCTGGCGGGAGAGGGCCCGGCCTGTCCTGAG
>DATBWQ010000064.1:0-18905 GCA_036514695.1 Gallionella sp.
GGTGTGGAAGCGCAGTAATGCGTTAAGCTAACCAGTACTAATTGCCCGTGAGGCTTGACCCTATAACATTAAGTAAAACAGTGAAGGGTGAAGAGTGAAGGGAGAAGGGTAAAACCTGAACCCAAAACCGCACCCGATCGCATTGCGATCAAAACCCATAAAAACTTTACTTCTTCCGAATGCGTCAGGCAGGTGTTGTGGCTCAGGACTGATTCCTGATCCCTGATTCCTGATCCCTGACACCAGTTTGTCTGACGACCATAGCGAGTTGGTCCCACTCCTTCCCATCCCGAACAGGACAGTGAAACGACTCCGCGCCGATGATAGTGTGGATTACCCATGCGAAAGTAGGTCATCGTCAGACTCCTTATCAACAACAAAGCCCTCCTCGCGAGGGCTTTGTTGTTTCAAGTATGTTTTGCAACTGAATTGCTTTGACAAAGTAATGAGCATTTCCGATAATGCGCGCCGTTTTTGATGTTTGCAACAGAATGGGTCGTTAGCTCAGTTGGTAGAGCAGTGGACTCTTAATCCATTGGTCGAAAGTTCAAGTCTTTCACGGCCCACCAGATAACAAGGACTTAGATGACCTCTAAGTCCTTTCTTGTTTCGGGTGCGCCGGAATTCTGTCATGGCGGGCCGCGATCGATGTCCGCCAAGCGCCCAGTGAAAAAATGACGCCCAGCGTGGATTTTACCAGCCGCTTCATTTATCATGCCAGAGTGATTGGCCAGATACGCGTTATATGCGCGTTATGTAGTAAAAATTTTCAGAAGCTTTGCAGAGGCGTAGCAAGCAGCTTGAAGTGCATAAAGCCGCGCAGCGTAGGATGAGACATACCCGATTGGGTAGGCGAGGACTGAGCGACAACGCAGTTGCGGTGGAGACTAACTTTCAGGTTATGTCGAGAAACCAACACGCGATACAGCAATTCGAGCGCGCAATAGCGTATGCAGGCTTACAATGAATTGGCGGGTCTCCCCGCATTGCAGGGTAGTGAATCTGGTCAGGTCCGGAAGGAAGCAGCCACAGCTACTTACTGCAAGTGCCGGGGGTAAGGCTCGCCTCCTATTTGGAATGTGGAGTGCTATGAGAAGGATCGCAATCAGCATTTATCCAATGGTGCTACCAACGAACCGAATCACGCCATCGGGTTCCGTCAAGCTCGTTTCAAGTGTCATTTTTGGCGTGGTGTGACTTGTCAGCCGAAACTGTTCTTGCGCGCAAATGGCGCCCCAGGACCTTCGCACAACTGGCGGGGCAGGAGCATGTAGTTCGCGCCTTAAGCAATGCACTCACGCAGAATCGTTTGCATCACGCTTATCTGTTCACCGGTACCCGCGGGGTCGGGAAGACCACCATCGCACGCATTTTCGCCAAGTCGCTGAATTGTGCGACGGGTATTACCGCCACGCCGTGTGGAGAATGCAGCGCATGCAGGGAAATCGACAGCGGACGCTTCGTCGATCTGATTGAACTGGATGCCGCATCGAACACTCAAGTCGACAACATGCGGGAACTACTGGAAAGCGCGCTGTATGCGCCGAGCAGCGGACGCTTCAAGGTTTACATCATCGATGAAGTGCATATGCTATCCAAGTCAGCCTTCAATGCGATGTTGAAGACACTGGAAGAGCCGCCCGGGCATGTGAAATTCATTCTTGCCACAACTGACCCGCAGAAAATTCCCGTTACGGTGTTATCGCGTTGCCTGCAATTCAACCTGAAACAGCTACCGCCAGCCTTGATTTCCTCACATCTGCAGCATGTGCTGGAGCAAGAGCAGATCCCTTTCGGGCCGGGAGCGATTGCTCTGATCTCGCGGGCCGCGCAAGGCAGTATGCGCGACGCGTTGAGCTTGCTGGATCAGGCGATAGCATTTTCTGCGGGCAAAGTAGAAGAGGCGGTGGTTCGCACCATGCTCGGTGCGGTAGACCAAGGTTATCTGTTCGATCTGCTGGCGGCATTGCGCGAGCGGAGCGGCGCAACTCTGCTTGAGATTTCCGACAGCATGGCCGTGCGCAGCATAGCGTTTGATGCGGCCCTGCAGGAGTTGGCCACTCTGTTGCATCGCATCGCGCTGGCGCAGACTGTGCCACAAGCGATTGCGGACGATGAACCGGAGCGGGAACGGTTGCTGGAATTGGCGCAAGCGTTTACAGCGGAAGAGGTGCAATTGTATTATCAGATCGCTATCCACGGAAGAGACGAAATCGATCTGGCACCGGATGAATATGCCGGTTTCACGATGACGTTGTTGCGCATGCTGGCTTTTGCTCCTGCCAAAGTTGCAGCGCAGCCGGCATTGGCCGCACCTGTTGTTGCGGCAAAACCAGGCGCGAGGCCTGCTGCGGATGCCAGCAGGGCCGCGCCAGCCAGTGAAGTTCCATCAGTCAGCGAACCTGCGCCTGTTCCGGCAGAGACAGCATCGGTTTGCCCCGCTCCAACTGGTGGGGCTGCAAGTGCCACCGAGACCGTACAAGCCAGTCAGCCTGAATGGGGGGTGTTGCTCGAGCAGTTAAATGTTCAGGGAATGGCACAGCAGTTGGCAAAGCACTGTACTCTGGAAAGTTTCTCGGATCGACAAATTACCCTGTGCTTGTCACAAGAGCAAAGGCATCTTCAAGCCAACAAGATGGCAACCGAGAAACTGCAGGCTTGCCTGAGCGAATATTTTGCCAAACCTGTGAAGCTGAACATAGTGTTGGGAGGAAACGAAACGGCCACGCCTGCAGTGATGGAGCAGAAAACCAGGCAATACAAGCAGCAACAGGCGAGTGATGCGATAGCACATGATGGCTTTGTACGCGAAGCCCAGGCAGAGTTGGATGCCATTCTGATAGCAGATTCGATCAAAGGCGCCATCTAAACCGATATGACAAGATCAGGAGAGTGGAAATGATGAAGGGTGGATTGGGCGGAATGATGAAGCAGGCCCAGCAAATGCAGCAGAACATGCAGAAGGTGCAGGCTGAATTGGCTGGCGTGGAGGTGGAAGGCCAAGCCGGCTCCGGCATGGTCAAGGTGATCATGACCTGTGCGCATGAAGTGCGCCGCGTGTCGCTGAGTGATAGCGTGTTATCGGATGACAAGGAGATGCTGGAAGATTTGATCGTGCTGGCCATCAACGATGCGATGAAAAAGGCGGAGGCCACCTCGCAGCAGCGCATGAGCGGTTTTACTGCCGGCATGGGCTTGCCGCCCGGGATGAAGTTGCCATTCTGATGACGCCGACTCATCTGGAGGAGTTGATCGATGCGCTGCGCTGTTTGCCGGGCGTAGGCCCAAAATCGGCGCAGCGAATGGCATATCATCTGCTGCAACGCGATCGCGCCGGGGCGCTGGCCTTGGCGCAGGCACTGGAAAAAGCTACGGCGAACATCAGACATTGTTGCAGATGCAATAATTTTTCCGAAGAGGAAGTCTGTGCTTTGTGTTCATCACCCAAGCGCGATAGCAGCTTGCTGTGCGTGGTTGAAATGCCCGCCGACTTGCTGATGATGGAGCAAGCACAGTGTTATCGCGGCTTGTACTTCGTGCTGATGGGCCGGCTGTCGCCGCTGGACGGCATAGGCGCGAAAGAATTGCATCTCGATCGCTTGGTCAAACGGGTACGGGAAAATGCCTGTGAAGTGATCCTCGCAACCAACTTCACCGTGGAAGGTGATGCAACGGCACATTATCTGGCAACCCTGCTGCAGACGCAGAGAGTCAAGGTTTCGCGTATAGCGCGCGGTTTGCCGGTAGGGGGCGAATTAGAGCAGGTGGATAGCGGTACGCTGGCGCAGGCCGTGTTGGAAAGACGCGAAGTATCAGCATGAATGACTCCATCCCAACTGCTGACCATGTCTATGATGTGTCAAAACGAGATTCAGGATTTTCACCAGTGAATTCATCCCTTCCGGTTTTTCGCCCCTTTCTTCTTGCCAATACTGCGCTCCCCAAGTTGTGCTGAAGCTATCATGAGCGAGCACGGCGAAAAACTGCAAAAGATGTTGGCTCAGGCCGGGCTGGGTTCACGACGTGCGATGGAAGAGTGGATAGTCGCCGGGCGCATCACTGTGAACGGCGAGCCGGCTACGTTGGGGATGCGCGTGGTGGAGGGGGATAAGGTACAGGCGGATCGCCGCACCATTCGAGTCGGCGGGCAGGTAAGTGCTGCGCGAGTACTGTTGTATCACAAGCCGGAAGGAGAAATCGTCAGCCGCGATGACCCAGAAAAGCGCGCCAGCGTGTTTGACAAACTACCCAGGTTGCGCGGGCAGAAATGGATCGCGATCGGGCGGCTGGATTTCAATACCAGTGGTTTGTTGATTTTCACCACTTCCGGTGAGTTGGCTAATCGCTTGATGCACCCGCGCTTTGAATTCGAGCGCGAGTATGCGGTGCGTGTGCAAGGGACCATGACAGATGCGCAGATGAATCAGGCGCTCAATCATGGCATTGAACTGGAAGACGGATTGGTCAAGTTTGAAATACTCGAGGATCAAGGCGGCGAGGGATTTAATCACTGGTATCGCGTGATGCTCAAGGAGGGCCGGAATCGGGTGGTACGACGCGCGTTTGACGCGCTGGGGCTGCCGGTGAGCCGGTTGATGAGGGTGCGTTTTGGTATAATCAGCTTGCCGCCGCGACTGAAGCGAGGTATGACCGCCGAATTGGGCGAGGGTGAGGTGGAGCAACTGCTGGATTGGGTGGGGCTAACCGCTGACCCTGGTGCATCGCAACATGACTTCCCAACGCCCCGGCCAGTTGGCCGGGCGCAATCCGAGAAAACCGGGAATCGTCCGGTGGCCGGTGTAAAAGCCAAAAGACGAGCCGATCCAGCCAGCCGGAGGAAAAGTAAAACTGGTGTAAAACGCTGACTACCACTAGAATCTGCGCGGTTATATTCGGCTTGCTGCCAAGCCGTAATATTGAGATAACGGCTGAAGACGGGATACTGGAAATTTGAATGGAAGAGCGCGGCAATAAGACCATTATGTGCAGTGTATTCTTCTTGGATATTGTGGGATATTCCAAGAAGTCCGTGACTGGACAGATTTCGCTGAAGGAAAGGTTTAACAGTTACCTTTCCGCCGCTATCCGCCATGTGCCCATAGCAGACCGTATCATTCTGGATACCGGTGATGGCGCAGCCATAAATTTTCTCGGCGATATTGAAGACGCATTAAAAGCAGCTCTCAGCCTGCGCGAAAGTTTGCTCAATGAAGATCCTGACATAGAGCACCCTTTGCTGGTGCGTATGGGGATAAATCTTGGCCCGGTGCGCCTGGTCAGGGATATTAACGGCCAGCCCAACATCGTTGGCGACGGCATCAACGTTGCGCAGCGCGTGATGGGTTTTGCAGATGCCAGCCAGATACTGGTGTCGCGCTCGTATTACGACGCGGTCTCGCGCATTTCTCCGAAGTATGCCGGAATGTTCCACTATCAAGGCTCGCGCACCGACAAGCATGTGCGCGAACACGAAGTATATGCGATCGGCTATCCAGGCGATAAGACGACGCTAAGGAGAACAGCCGAGCTGTATTTCGAACAATCTGAAAGTCCAATAGGACAAGCATTGGCTCGTGTCTATGCGATTTTGCGTCCGTCCATTCTACGACTGGAGGACTTGATCGATCTGCTGATTACCCGTTTCAAGCGGGCAGCACCCATGCAGCGCGCGATCTATGCCGGGGTCGGCGCCATCCCTTTGCTGTTGCTTATCATTTTGCTGGTAAACCTTGCGGGCCGTGAAGAAGTTCCAGCCATACCTGTCGGCAAGAGCGAGCAGGCGGTAATCACGATACAACCCGGTTCCGCGGTAGCAGAGATATCATCCCAGATAGGTTTTACAGTAGCGCCGGCATCATCCGTTCCGGAGATCGCCGAGAGCAAAGATATCAAAGTTAAACCCAAAACCAAACCTAAGGCAAAACCCAAAACAAAACGTCCGGAAGGTCAGCCCAAGACAAAAACTCAGGCTGCAGATGCGAAAAAATCCGGCATTGCGGTGCCAACCGGTGGCTCGGGTGCCTATCTCTCAGTCCGTTGCATCGAAGGTACGGAAGTGTTCCTGGATGGTACGCGCAAGGGCAGGATCAGTGGCTCGACATTGACCATAGAGGCCCCGCCAGGCGCGCACGCGGTAATCGTGAGTCATCCGCGCGGGGTCGATTCGCGAAATATAGTGCTTGAGGCGGGCAAGACCGTGCGCATTAACCCGGACTTCTGTAATTAGAGAAGACTATCCATGGTGGCCAAGTTTATGCAGATGACGCGAACAGGAGAAATATACTCGGGTGGCTCCGATGATTAGTCAATTGGGGCGCTATGAAGTGCTCGGTGAACTTGGCCAAGGCGCGATGGGGGTAGTCTACAAGGCTAGAGATCCCTTGATAGACCGTATCGTTGCGATCAAGACCATCAACCTCGGCCTTGCCCAGGACGAAAAAGAAGAATACGAGAGCCGCTTCTATCAGGAAGCCAAAGCGGCCGGGCGGCTCAGCCACCCCAACATCGTGACTATTTATGATGTGGGCAAGAATGGTGATGTTGCTTACATTGCGATGGAGTTCCTGGAAGGGCGCGAGTTGCGCGACATCATGAACGATGACGGATTGTTGTCCGTTGATCAGGTGTTGGACATCGTGGCCCAGGTGGCGCAAGGATTGGCATATGCGCACGAGCATGACATCGTGCATCGCGATATCAAGCCATCGAACGTCATGGTGGTGCGTGATGGACATGTAAAGATCACTGACTTCGGCATCGCGCGCATGGCTTCTTCGGCGGTGCGAACCCAAACCGGTATGGTATTGGGTTCACCGAAGTACATGTCTCCCGAGCAAGTGATGGGAAAGGCAATAGACCAACGCTCGGATATTTTTTCATTGGGCGTGATGCTCTACGAGATGCTGACCGGGCAGCCCCCATTTAATGGCGACAACGTCAACGCCATCATGTACCAGACTTTGAATGCGATACCTGCTCCACCCAACTCGCTGAATCCGGAAGTGCCGGAAATGATCGATTTTATCGTAGCCAAGGCCTTGGCCAAGAAGGTAGAGGATCGCTATCAAAACGCCAAAGATCTTGCGGTTGATTTGCGGGCTTGCCGGGAGACTCTGCCGCGCTCCGGTCAGAAGATGGATTTATCAAGGACTCCCGCAGGCGGCGAGAAAAAATTGTCGCATGCCATCGATATTACCGGGCGGACAGGTGCTGGCGAAGAGGAGGCTATGTCCACCTCGCTGGCGGGGTTGTCCAAGGCATTTGACTCGAATGCCGCGACCATGCGCCTGGCTGCCTTGACGGCCAGCAGCGAGGATGTTGAGGAATTGTCCAAGACCTTGAAAATTGCGCGTCCAACCGAGGAGGAAATCGCCCATGCCGCACCCCGGGTCAATGTCGCTCGCGCCGCCGAGCGCCAAAGTTGGGCAGAGTCAACCACTCAACCGAGCGGCGGGAATTTTCTGCTGGTCATTATTTTATTGTTGGTATTGCTGGGCATAGCCTTGATTTTTGTCTACTGATCTCTATTTATAGCCCCGGAAAATGGCGATCAAGCCCTCGCCGCGCTTTGTTGTATTACTGCTGTACATCCATGCGACGGTTGGAATCGTGGTATATCTGACCGCCATACCCCTGCCAGCCAGACAGGCGTTGCTGCTGTTGATCACACTGAGCCTGTTTTATCATCTGGCGCGCGATGTTTTTTTGCTCCTCCCAAATTCATGGCGTGAAGTTACGCTCGATCCGGGCAGACAGTCGGTTGTCACCCGGGATGGTTCCAGATTCCCCTTTCGCATCGCAAACAAGACCATCGTCAGTCCGCACTTCGTCGTGCTGCGCGTCAGTTTGGAGGGACATCGCCTGCCGGCTTCCCGGGTTGTTTTTCCGGATGCGCTGGACACAGGCGAGTTTCGGGAGTTATGCGTTCGCTTGAAGTTCGCCTAGTTGGTTTTATGGGAGAGTATGGTCGGTTTCGGCTTCGCCAGGGTCTCAGGATAATCCTTGCTGAAATGCAGGCCGCGGCTTTCATGGCGCAACAGGGCGCTTTGCACGATCAACCCGGCGTTCAGTACCAGGTTGCGCAGCTCCAGCAAGTCCGGGCTGATATGGAAGTTGGAGTAATACTCGTGAATCTCGTCCTGCAGCAATTGGATGCGGTGTTGCGCGCGTTGCAGGCGTTTATTGGTGCGCACGATACCCACATAGTCCCACATGAAGTGGCGTAATTCCGCCCAGTTATGCGCAATGACGATTTGCTCATCGGCATCGGTGACGCGGCTTTCGTCCCAAGCCGGCAGAGCAATGTTTTTCTGGATGGGTTTGCCAAGGATGTCTTGTGCCGCTGCATCGGCGAATACCAGGCACTCCAGCAATGAATTGCTGGCCAGGCGGTTGGCCCCGTGCAATCCGCTGTAGGCGGTCTCACCTACTGCATACAGGTTCTTCACATCAGTGCGGGCGCGCAAATCTGCAACGATTCCACCGCAGGTGTAATGGGCTGCGGGAACCACCGGGATCGGCTCTCTGCCGATATTGATTCCCAGACTGAGACAGCGCGCATAAATGGTCGGGAAATGCTCCTGCAGGAATTCGACCGACTGATGTGAGATGTCCAGATAGACGCAGTCCAGCCCGCGCTTTTTCATCTCGAAGTCTATCGCCCTGGCTACTATGTCGCGCGGCGCGAGCTCTGCGCGCGCATCGTGCCAAGGCATGAAGCGAGTTCCATCGGGCAGCTTGAGCACTCCTCCCTCGCCGCGTACCGCCTCGCTGATCAAGAACGATTTCGCATGGGGATGGTACAGACAAGTCGGGTGGAACTGGATGAATTCCATATTGGCTACGCGGCAGCCGGCGCGCCAAGCCATCGCGATCCCGTCACCTGTCGCAGTGTCCGGGTTGGTGGTGTAGAGATAGACCTTGCCGGCCCCGCCTGTTGCCAAAATAGTGTTTTGTGCGGCGATGGTGATTACCTCGTCGCTCAGGTTATTGAGCGCATAAACACCGTAGCAGCGATTCTCCCGCCGCCCGATTTTCCTGCCGGTGATCAAGTCGACCGACATATAATTTTCCAGTGTCGTGATGTTCGGGTGCTGCAGCACGCGTGTGGCAAGGGTTTCCTGCACTGCGTGGCCGGTCGCGTCGGCTGCATGAATGATGCGTCGCCTGCTGTGTCCGCCTTCGCGGGTGAGGTGATAGCCCGTGTCGTTGGAAACGTCCCTGGTAAAAGGAACCCCCTGGGCTATCAGCCAATCAATGGCAGCTTTGCCATGCTCGATCACATAGCGAGTGGCGGCCTCATCACATAGGCCGGCCCCGGCGGTCAGTGTGTCCTGGATGTGCGCATCCAGTGTATCGTCTGCAGACAATACTGCCGCGATTCCGCCTTGCGCGGTGCCGCTTGCTCCGTCCAGCAAGGATTTTTTGGTGATCAACCCCACCTTCTGGTGTTCGGCCAGCTTGATAGCCAGCGTTAGTCCGGCGAGGCCGCTACCGATAATCAGTGTGTCAAATTGCAGCAATTCGATTCCCGATATGTTGGTTGGGGTTGGGACTATAGCAGACAGACGACAGAGGACATAACCAGCGACTTGGCTGGCGTATTTGGACAGCCTAGTCGAATGGCTAGTAGTTCCATCAGAAGGCAGAAGACAGAGGTTTTGTTGCCGCTGCGCGGCAATCTTTCAATAAAAGCGCGGCAAACGGGTGCCCGGCCAAAAGTTCTTCGGAGCCGCTCAACAGTTCTGTCTTCTGTCCACTGTCTTCATCTGTCCACTGATACGCGGAGCGGTTATACTTGCGCCTCTTGAAGAATCGCGCAGCCCCCTCAGGGGGCGCACAAGGCAGGCAAATCCGTTTCCAGCCGAAGACTGGACGGAATTTGCAGCACCGCAGGGTGCCCGGAACCCCCGGTTCCACCCTGGCGCAGTCGCAATACCATAGCGGGATAGTCAGGGATGGCAGACCGGGAAGTCGATCAGCAGTTGGTTGAACGCGTCCAGCGCGGTGACAAGCACGCCTTTGATTTGCTGGTTTCCAAATACCAACGCAAGCTGGGGCGCTTGATCTCCCGTTTTGTCCGGGATCCGGCGGAGGCGGAGGATGTCACCCAGGATGCTTTTATCAAGGCATACCGCGCGTTGCCCGGGTTTCGCGGCGAAAGCGCGTTTTATACCTGGTTGTACCGGATAGGCATCAACACTGCGAAAAATCACTTGCTGGCGAACAAACGCCGTCCCCCGACCAGTACGCCGTTTGACGCGGATGAGTCGGAGTCATTCGAGGAGGCCAGCCTGCTGCGGGAAGTGAATACACCGGAAAATGAACTCATGAGCAAACAGGTTGTCGATGTCGTGCAAACTTCATTGCAGCAACTGCCGGAAGACTTGCGCAGTGCCCTGACGTTGCGTGAAATCGAGGGTTTGAGTTATGAGGAAATCGCCATTGTGATGAATTGCCCAATCGGCACGGTGCGGTCGAGGATTTTCAGGGCACGCGAAGCGGTAGCGGAGAATCTGCGGCCGTTGTTAGAAACCAGCAAGGGTAATAGGTGGTAGATATGAAACAAGAAATTTCTGCACTGATGGACAGCGAATTGTTTGAAGACGAATCTGACAGCCTGCTTAACAAGATCAATCGTGGCTCGGGTGCACACCAGGACTGGGAGGTCTACCACTTGATCGGAGACGTGTTGCGCCAACCTGATCACATACATTGCGATTTGAGCGCGAAAGTGCGCGAGCGTATGCAGGGCGAACCTGTCGTACTGGCACCGCGCAGTCATATGGTAAAACAACAGATTCGCACTGTTGCGCTGTCGGCCGCAGCTTCGCTGGCGGCGGTCGGCGTGGTGGCATGGATGTCGCAGCAGATCAGTCCTGAAACTGTACCGCAAATGGCTATGCAGCAAAACGCGTTGCGCCCGGTCAGTATACAAATCCAGTCCAAGTCCAATGATTATCTGATGGCACACCAGGAATTCTCTCCCAGTACGGACATGAATGGTGGAGCATCCTATATCCGCATGGTTTCTTACAGTTCCGAAGGAAAGTAACGATGAGGTTGCTCGCCGCGCTTTGCGGAAAACTGTTGGGCGGGCTGCTGCTGACGGTCGCTGCCAATGCCTATGCGGAAGAGAGGCAGGTCAGTCTTGATTGGCTCAAGACGGTGGTTTTTGCAGGACATCAGACCGATTACACCGGGGTGTTCGTTTATCAGCATGACAATCGCGTAGAGACTTCACGCATCACTCACCTTGCTGAAGCGGACAGCGAATATGAGAGGATCGAGAGTCTGGATGGCCCCAAGCGCGAGATCGTTCGTCATCATGGTCAAGTCTGGAGCTACATCGACCACGAGATGGTTCAAGTGGACAGTCATCAAGGCCGCAGCAGATTCCCGTCCTTGTTGCCCGAGCAGCTATCCGCGCTGAGTACGAATTATCAGGCCAGGCAGGCGGGGACGGAACGCGTGGCGGGATACGAGGCACAGGTCATTTTGTTTCAACCTAAAGACAATTTGCGTTACACGCATAAAATCTGGGTGCATACCGATTCGGGTTTGCTGCTGAAGGCTGCAGTGCTTGGAGACAGGAATCAGTTAGTCGAGCAATACGCCTTTACCCAATTGCAGATCGGCGGAAAGATAGATCGCTCCTGGGTACGGAAGACCACTACTTCCACCCAGGGACAGCATGTTTCTGGGGGCATACACGTTTTGGAACTGCCCGAACTGGCGGAAACAGCCAAGGGTGTTTTGCACACGAATAGCGGTTGGGTGGCGGATGCGCTGCCGGCCGGATTCAAAAAAACCATGGAGATCCAGCGCCCGATGCGCGGCAGGCATGATCCCGTGACGCAAATGGTGTACTCAGACGGACTCAGCGCAATTTCCATATTCATCGAACCGGATGATGGAGACGAAGATGATGTGGAGGGCTTGTCCAGCCGGGGTGCGGTGAGTATGTATCACAAAGTTTTCGACAGGCATTTGATCACCGTGGTCGGTGAAGTCCCTCCGCGCACGGTGATGCAGGTTTTCGATTCGGTGCGTTACAACGGCAGATGAAGAGTAGGTTGATTGTAAAATTTTTTGTGACGGAGTGTTGCATGCTGAGAAAATTTACGAGTCTGTTCTTGATGGTACTGGCAGTATTTTGCAGTACATCGGCGCACGCCAAGGAATTGCCGGATTTCACCGAGCTGGTGGAAAAACAGGGACCAGCGGTGGTCAATATCAGCACCACGCAAATCATCCGCAATGCACAGACATTCCCCAATATTCCGGAGAGCGACCCGTTCTATGAGTTCTTCAAGCGTTTTGCGCCGCAGATGCCGCGTGAACAGGAATCGCAATCATTGGGTTCGGGTTTCTTCATCAGTGCGGATGGTTACATCATGACCAACGCCCATGTGGTTGACAGTGCCGAAAAAATCACCGTGCGCCTGACCGACAAGCGCGAGTTTCGCGCCAAGGTCATCGGCGCGGACAAACGTACCGATGTGGCTTTGCTGAAGATCGATGCGAGCGGTTTGCCGATCATCACCAAAGGAGATCCAAACAAACTGAAAGTTGGCGAATGGGTGGTCGCGATCGGTTCACCGTTCGGCTTCGACAGCAGCGTGACGGCCGGCATCGTCAGTGCCAAGGGACGTTCCCTGCCGCGGGATAATTTCGTGCCGTTCATCCAGACCGATGTGGCGATCAATCCCGGTAATTCGGGCGGCCCGCTGTTCAACATGAATGGCGAAGTGGTCGGTATCAACTCGCAAATCTACACTCGCTCCGGCGGGTCGATGGGCCTGTCCTTCGCCATCCCGATCGATGTGGCGATGCAAGTGGCTGACCAATTGCGCACCACCGGCAAGGTCACTCGTGGCCGTATCGGAGTCACGATACAGGAGATGACACGTGAGTTGGCCGAATCGTTCGGCTTGAGCAAACCCAGTGGCGCGCTGATCAGCAGTGTGGAAAAAAACGCTCCGGCGGACAAGGCAGGCATCGAGGCCAGCGATGTGATCCTGAAATTCGACGGCAAACCGGTGGACAATTCCAGTGATCTGCCGCGCATGGTGGCGGCGGCCAAACCGGGCAGCAAGGTGGTGGTCGAGTTGTGGCGCAAGGGAGCATCCAGGCAAGTCACTGTGGAAATCGCGCAGATGCCCGAGGAGGGCAGTCCGGTCCGCGCTGCCACGAATCAGAATGGCGATGTGACCGAGACGATCCCGCGTTTGGGCATAGCAGTCAGCGAATTGACCAAGGAGCTGCAGCAGGAGTTGCAAGTCACCGGCGGGCTGGTGGTGGAAGAAGTCGAAGGTACAGCCGCGCGCGCCGCTGGTTTGCGCCAGGGTGATGTGCTGCTGGCGATCGGTAATACGCAAATCCGCTCGCTGGCGCAATTCAACGATTTCCTCAAGCAGGTTGCCAAGGGGCGGAATGTGGCTCTGCTGGTGCGACGCGGCGACAACGTCCTGTATGTTGCAATCAGGCTGGATGAGAAGTAATTTCGATTCGTATTAAAAACAGGATTTTGTAGGGTGGGCGCAGCCCACCAAAGCATCTGCGTGTCCCGTCCAAATCGGCTAGAATCCGCATCTTTGCGAAAATGCCGTACCCTCTCCTCAGCTCCTCGCTTCGCTCTCCTCTCCCGCTTGCGGGGAGAGCGCAGCGAGGGGGGCGAAGCCAGGCGAATGTTCCTTCTCCCTCTGGGAGAAGGTTGGCTTGAGGGAAAGCGTGATTTTTTATTTTGGACTCCATGCAGCTAATCCGTAATTTCTCCATCATTGCCCATATCGACCACGGCAAATCCACTTTGGCAGATCGCATCATCCAGCTGTGCGGCGGGCTGTCCGACCGCGAGATGGAAGCGCAAGTGCTCGACTCGATGGATCTGGAGCGCGAGCGCGGCATCACGATCAAGGCGCAGACCGCCGCGCTGCAATACAAGGCGCGCGACGGACAGATATACAACCTCAATCTGATCGATACGCCGGGGCACGTGGACTTCTCCTACGAAGTGTCGCGCTCGCTGTCCGCCTGTGAGGGGGCGCTGCTGGTGGTGGATGCCTCGCAGGGCGTGGAAGCCCAGACCGTGGCGAACTGCTACACCGCGCTGGATCTGGGCGTGGAAGTGGTGCCGGTGCTGAACAAGATAGACCTGCCTTCGGCGAATCCGGAAAACGCCATCGAGGAGATCGAGGAAGTGATCGGCATAGCCGCGCACGATGCCGTGCGCTGTTCCGCCAAGACCGGCGAGGGCGTGCAGGATGTGCTGGAAGCGTTGATCGTCAAGGTGCCGCCACCCAAAGGCGATCCCGGCTCGCCGCTGCAGGCACTGATCATCGATTCATGGTTCGATAACTACGTCGGCGTCGTGATGCTGGTGCGGGTGGTGAACGGTACGCTCAAGCCCAAAGAAAAGATCCTGCTGATGGCGACCGGTGCGCAGCAACTGACCGAGCATATCGGGGTATTCACGCCCAAATCGGAGCCGCGCGAGAGTTTGAGCGCGGGTCAGGTCGGCTTCGTCATCGCCGGCATCAAGGAGCTGAAAGCGGCCAAGGTGGGCGACACCATCACCCATCTTGCCAAGCCCGCGAAGCAGCCTTTGCCCGGCTTCAAGGAAATCCAGCCGCAGGTGTTCGCCGGACTATTCCCGGTGGAGTCGAACCAATATGAGGCGCTGCGCGACTCCCTGGAGAAGCTGAAGCTGAACGATGCCGCGTTACAGTACGAGCCGGAAGTATCGCAGGCGTTGGGTTTCGGCTTCCGCTGCGGATTCCTGGGCCTGCTGCACATGGAGATCGTGCAGGAGCGTCTGGAGCGCGAGTTCGACATGGATCTGATCACCACCGCGCCGACGGTGATCTACCAGGTGGTACAGCGAGACGGCACGGTGCTGACCGTGGACAATCCGTCCAGGATGCCCGATCCGGCCAAGATCGAGGAGATACGCGAACCGATCGTCACGGTGAATCTGTATATGCCGAATGAATATGTCGGAGCGGTCATCACCTTGTGTACCCATAAGCGCGGGGTGCAGATCAATATCTCCTATCACGGCAAACAGGTGCTGCTGGTATATGAGATGCCGATGGCGGAGATCGTTCTGGACTTCTTCGACAAGCTGAAATCGGTATCGCGCGGCTATGCCTCGATGGATTATGTGTTCAAGGAATACCGCGCGGCAGATGTGGTCAAGGTGGACATGCTGATTAACGGCGAGAAAGTGGACGCGCTGGCGATAATCGTGCACCGCGCCAACAGCCAGTATCGCGGGCGCGAAGTGGCGGCCAAGATGCGCGAGCTGATCCCGCGCCAGATGTATGACGTGGCGATACAGGCGACCATAGGTTCGAATATCATCGCGCGCGAGAACGTCAAGGCGATGCGCAAGAACGTGCTGGCAAAGTGCTATGGTGGCGACATTTCGCGCAAGAAAAAATTGCTTGAAAAGCAAAAAGCGGGCAAGAAGCGCATGAAACAGGTGGGCAATGTTGAGATTCCGCAGGAGGCTTTCCTTGCGATCCTGCGTGTGGACGATTGACAGTGTAGGGTGGGCAGGTTTCATCTGCCCACCAAATGGTTGCGCCGCGTGGGCAGATACGTCCTGCCCACCCTACGGTTACTGCGCGTGGACAATTAAGGTTTAAGGAGTAACGATGGATTTTGCACTGATTATGTTCGTGTTGCTGGTGGTCACCGGCGGGATATGGTTGCTGGACCGCTATGCCCTGGCAGCCAGGCGCGGCGGCGAGGTTGCCGAGCCGTGGTGGGTGGAATATGCCAAGAGCTTCTTTCCGGTCATCCTGATCGTGTTCTTCATCCGCTCTTTCCTGGTCGAACCGTTCAAGATACCTTCCGGTTCGATGATTCCGACTCTGCAAGTGGGGGACTTCATCCTGGTGAACAAGTTCACCTACGGCATCCGCCTGCCCATCATCAATCACAAACTGGTGCAGCTCAACGATCCGCAACGCGGTGATGTGATGGTGTTTCATTACCCGGAAAATCCTTCGCTGGACTATATCAAGCGCATTGTCGCCATTTCCGGAGACAGCGTCGAATACCGCAACAAACGGTTGTGGATAAACGGGGTCGAGCAAGCGCAGCAAGCGGATGGAGATTACAATTATGTCGAGCCCGGACTGAACTTCGTGCATACCGAGAAGCGCATCGAAAAGTTTGGCGAGCGCAAGCATGCGATTCTGGTCAACCCCGAGATGCCGACGCTGCATCTGGGTTCGGTGGCAGAGTTCAGCGGGCGCGACAATTGCAGCTATGATGATGAGATGGTGCGCTGCAAAGTGCCGGACGGGCAGTACTTCATGATGGGCGACAATCGCGACAACAGCCGCGACAGCCGTTATTGGGGGTTCGTTCCGGACAACCAGATCGTCGGCAAGGCGTTTTTTGTCTGGATGAATTTTTCTGATTTGAAGCGTATCGGTCTGTTCATATAACGACTAAGGAGTGAAAGATGAATACAGCAATGCCGGTGCAACAGCGCGGTTTGAGTTTTGGCGGGTTTATTGTTGGCGCTTTCCTGCTGGTGCTTGCCAGCATCACCGGGCTTAAACTCATTCCGGCGTATATGCAGAACGCGCAGATCAATAGTGTGTTCACCACGATCTCCCATGATCCGGACATGCAAAAGGCATCGCCGCGCGAAATTCGGAACTCGTTCGACAAGCGCGCTTCGATCGACGCTATCACCGCGATCAAGGCCGATGAGATCGAAATCGCCAGCGATGGCGGGAAACTGATGTTGAGCGCGAGCTACTCCGTCAAGGTTCCGCTGCTTGCCAACGTCAGCCTGTTACTGGAATTCAATCCGAGCAGTGGCAACTAAAGACGCCCGCAGGGTACAAAATCACCATCATGGCGCGGGCACATCATTGAGTGCTCCGCGGGGTGGCAGCACGCTGTGCAGGAAGCTGGGGTATGACTTCAAGGAACCGCAATTGTTGCAGCGCGCCCTGACCCATCGCAGTTACGCGCCGGAGCATAACGAGCGGCTGGAATTCCTGGGAGATAGCGTACTCGGCTGCGTCATCGCAAAGCATCTGTATAGCTCTTTCCCGCAATTGAGCGAAGGCGAACTGTCGCGGTTGCGCTCCAACCTGGTCAAGGAGGAAACCCTGGCGCTACTGGCGCAGCAACTCGATCTGGGCAGTCACCTGAGACTGGGCGAGGGAGAGCGCAAGAGCGGCGGTTTTCGCCGCCCGTCCATACTGGCGGACGGTATGGAGGCGCTGTTTGGCGCGGTGTATCTGGATGCGGGTTTTGCGGCGGCAGAAGAAGTAGTGCTGGGCCTGTTCGTGCCCTATCTGGCGAGAGTGGACGTACTGACTCTGGGCAAGGATGCCAAAACCCTGTTGCAGGAATACCTGCAAAGCAAGCATATCCCTTTGCCGAACTATTCCGTGATCGCCACGCAAGGCGAGGCACATGCGCAATCGTTCCAGGTCGAGTGCGCCATTCCGTCACTCGGGATAACGGCGCGCGGCGAGGGCAGCAGCCGCCGCAATGCCGAGCAGCAGGCGGCGCAAGCAGCCTGTCAGCAATTGCCAGAAGTGCCATGACAAGACCACCATGACTGAACAGCAACCAAACCTCGCGGACATCCGCCAAGCGGATGAACTGCCTGAAACATTTCGCAGCGGCTACATCGCCATCGTGGGACGTCCCAACGTGGGCAAGTCCACGCTGCTCAACCACCTGATCGGACAGAAGATCAGCATCACTTCGCGCAAGGCGCAGACCACGCGGCACCGCATCAACGGCATCTACACCGACGAGCACACGCAGTTCGTGTTCGTCGATACGCCCGGATTCCAGACCAAACACCTCAATGCCCTGAATCGCGGCATGAACCGCGTGGTGACCAGCAGCCTGCGCGATGTGCAGGTGGTGGTGTATGTGCTGGAAGCGTTGCGCTATGACGAACGCGACCAGGAGGTGCTCAAGCTGTTGCCCGGCAACCGCCCGGTATTGCTGGTGATCAACAAGATCGACGAGGTGGCGGACAAGGGCCAATTGTTCGCGTTCGCCGAACGGGTCGCGCAGGATTTCAAACATGTCCCGGGTCATGCCGAAGGGTTCGCCGCGATCGTGCCGGTCAGCGCCAAGCTGGGCACCAAGCTGGACGAACTGCGAACTGCCATACGCAGCTATCTGCCGGAAGGCGAAATGATCTATGACAAGGATGACATCACCGACCGCAGCGAGCGTTTTCTGGCAGCGGAGATGCTGCGCGAAAAGATATTCCGTTTCACCGGCGATGAACTGCCCTATTCGACCAGCGTGGTGATCGAGCAATTCAAGATGGAAGGCAAGCTGCGCCGCATCCATGCCGCGATCCTGGTGGATCGCGAGGCGCACAAGGCGATGCTGATCGGCAAAAAGGGTGAAAAGCTCAAGGAGATCGCCACCCAGGCGCGTCTGGATATGGAAAAGCTGTTCGATGGCAAGGTGTTCCTGGAAGTGTTCGTCAAACTGCGCAGCGGTTGGGCGGATGACGAGCGCGTGCTGAAGAGTTTGGGATATGAGTAAACCAACCCCTCCAGACCTCCCCTTATCAGGGGAGGCTACTCGCTCCTCCCCTGACAAGGGGAGAGCGTAGCGAGGGGCTGTGGGAGGGGTTTAATGTCTCAGCCGCACAGGCATAAACAGCAGGACGAACCGGCATTTGTGCTGCATAGCTATCCGTTCCGCGAAACCAGCCTGATCCTGGACGTGTTCAGCCGCCAACACGGAAGACTGGCGATCGTGGCGCGTGGCGCGCGTCGCCCCCGGTCCGGTTTGCGCGGCTTGCTGCTGAATTTCCAGCCGCTGCTGCTGAACTGGTTCGGCAAAGGCGAAGTGCGCACCCTGCACAGCGCGGAGTGGCAGGGTGGGCAGCCCTA
>DATBWQ010000065.1:0-12964 GCA_036514695.1 Gallionella sp.
CCGCGAAACGCATAGATGGACTGGTCATCGTCGCCCACCGCAAACAGCGAGTTGTTTTGTCCCGCCAGCAGCTTCAGCCAGCGGTATTGCAAAGGATTGGTGTCCTGGAACTCGTCCACCAGAATGTGCTTGAATCGCTCCTGGTAATGCTCGCGCAGTTGCGCGTTGCGCGACAGCAGCTCGTAGCAGCGCAGCAGCAACTCGGAAAAATCCACCACGCCTTCGCGCTGGCACTGCACATCATACTCGGCAAAAACCTCCACCTTGCGCCGCGTGTATGGATCGTAAGCCTCCACCTCGTTTGCGCGCAATCCCTGCTCCTTGTTAGAGCTGATGAAGCTCTGCATATCGCGCGGCGGATACTTTTCATCGTCCACATTCATCGCCTTCATCAATCGCTTGATAGCGGACAACTGGTCGCCGCTGTCGAGTATCTGGAAGGTCTGCGGCAGATTCGCCTCGCGGTGATGCGCGCGCAACATGCGGTTGCACAGACCGTGAAACGTTCCGATCCACATGCCGCGCGTGTTGGTACCTGTCCTGAGCCCGGTCGAAGGGCCTGTCCTGAGCGTTGTCGAAGGGGGGAGCATCGCCGACAAACGCGTGAGCATTTCCTTCGCTGCCTTGTTGGTGAATGTCACGGCCAGAATGTTTTGCGGGCTGACCGCGCCGGTGCTGATCAAGTAAGCGATGCGCGTGGTCAGCACGCGCGTCTTGCCGCTGCCTGCCCCAGCCAGGATCAGCGCGGATTGATGCGGCAGCGTGACGGCCTGTCGTTGTTCGGGATTGAGGCCGGAAAGCAGGAAAGAGCTCATTGCAGGATTATCCCAAAGGTATAGCCGTATGCCGTGCCGGAGCAATAGAAAACGGGGAACCGGGTCAACCGGTTCCCCGTTTTGGCAATTGCAAAAATCTACTTTGTCTTGTTCTCAATCATGTTATGTATGATCGGCGTGAGGATGATTTCCATTGCATAGCTCATCTTTCCGCCGGGAACGACCAGCGTGTTGGCGCGTGACATGAAAGAGTCCGGGATCATCGCGAGCATGTAGGGGAAATCGACGCCCCTTGGCACACGAAAACGAATCACGACAAAACTTTCGTCCAGTGTAGGAATGTCGCGCGCGATGAACGGGTTGGAAGTGTCCACCGTGGCTACGCGCTGGAAGTTGATGTCGGTGCGTGAGAACTGCGGGGTGATGTACTTCACGTAGTCAGGCATGCGGCGCAGGATGGTATCCACCGTGGCTTCTGCGGAATAGCCGCGCTCAGCCTTGTCGCGGTGGATCTTCTGGATCCATTCGAGGTTGACCACCGGCACTACGCCGATGCCCAGATCGACAAATTTGCCGGCATCAATATTTCCATTGGAGACCAGGCCATGCAGGCCTTCGTAGAACAACAGGTCAGATCCGGCTTCGATATTTTCCCACGGCGTGAATACGCCAGGTTTCAGATTCGTAAGTTTGAAATGCTTGTTGTGCAACTCAGCTTCATCTTCGCTATGCACGTAATAGCGGCGCGTGCACATGCCGGTCTCGCTGTATTTCTTGAATGTTTCCTCGATCTTGTCGAAGTGGTTGGATTGCGGGCCGAAGTGGCTGAAAGAGTTGTTGCCGGTTTTTGCCGCTTCAGCAGCAGCGGCGCGGAACGCCATGCGATCAAGGCTGTGCAGGCTGTCACCTTCGACGATTGCCGCTTTGATTTTTTCGCGGCGGAAGATGTTTTCAAAGGCGAGTTTGACTGTGGTAGTTCCTGCGCCGGAGGAACCGGTGACAGCGATGACGGGGTGCTTGCGGGACATGGTATGGAATTCCTGGGCAGATTAATAATATTTTGCAGTGTGATTCTATAACAGAATGGCTTTTGAGCGTAGCCAAGCAGCCTGTCGGACTTAAAGGAAATCGGCTGCAAATCCGCCTGAGCGGTTCATATCTCGCCGCTTTTTTGGTCAATAGAATAACTATTGACCTGCAAAACCGGCAAAATCTGTCCTCGCCCAGCCGAATTTTAGTTCCGGCCAACCTAAAGGTTACCCTACACTGAAACTTTGTTTTGCGAGCAGCCGCTACGCGGCTTGCCTGCTTGACCCTTTGCGCTTCGATTCTTCAAGTCCGACAGGCTGCTAGGGATGCCGCTATAATGCCGCATCAGAAATCTCAGCAATCATGCAGCTAACATGCAACCCGACTATCATCCTGAATCCATCGAACAAAAAGCGCAGCAGCACTGGGACGATCGCCAGGCGTTTCGTGCTGACGAACAGTCCGGCAAGCCCAAATATTATTGCCTGTCTATGTTCCCTTACCCGTCCGGCAAGCTGCACATGGGGCATGTGCGCAACTACACCATCGGCGACGTGCTGTCGCGCTACCACCGCTTGAAGGGCTACAACGTGATGCAGCCGATGGGCTGGGACGCGTTCGGTCTGCCCGCCGAGAATGCCGCGATGGCCAACAACGTCCCGCCGGCCGCATGGACTTACGACAATATCGCTTACATGCGCAAGCAGCTCAAGAGCCTGGGGCTGGGACTGGATTGGGCGCGCGAGGTGACCACCTGCACGCCGGAGTATTACCGCTGGGAACAATGGCTGTTCACCCGTTTGTTCAGGAAAGGCATCATTTACAAGAAGACTTCCTCGGTGAACTGGGATCCCGTAGACAACACCGTGCTGGCCAACGAGCAGGTGATCGACGGGCGCGGCTGGCGTTCCGGCGCGCTGGTGGAAAAGCGCGACATCCCGATGTATTTTTTCCGCATCACGCAATATGCCGAAGAGTTGCTTGCGGGGCTGGACAACCTGCCGGGCTGGCCGGAACAGGTCAAGACCATGCAGCGCAACTGGATAGGCAAAAGTTTTGGCTGCGAGGTGCATTTTCCCTATGACGCAGCGAGCGTCGGTACGACGGGCACACTCAAGGTCTACACGACCCGCCCCGATACGCTGATGGGCGCGACTTATGTCGCGGTGGCGGCGGAACATTTGCTGGCGACACAAGCGGCAGTCCACAATCCCAAGCTGGCGGAATTCATCGCCGAGTGTAAACGCGGCGGCACCGCCGAAGCCGATGTGGCGACGATGGAAAAGAAGGGCATGGACACCGGCCTGTTCGTCACGCATCCGCTAAATTACGAAAAGCTGCCGGTGTGGATCGCCAACTATGTGCTGATGGGCTACGGCGAAGGCGCAGTGATGGCGGTACCGGCACACGACGAACGGGATTTTGAGTTTGCGCAGAAGTATGGGTTGCCGATCAGGCAGGTCATTGCGGAGAAGGGAGAAGGACAAAATGAGAAGGGTGAAGAGGGAAGGGGGAAGGGGAAAACCTCCGCGCCGCCGTTACCCTTCTCCCTTCCCTCTTCTCCCTTCTCCACTGATGCCTGGCAAGAGTGGTACGCCATTAAAGATGGCGTCTGCATCAACTCCGGAAAATACGATGGACTGGATTTCCAGCAAGCCTTCGACGCGATTTCTACCGACCTCGCCGCAAAGGGTCTGGGTGAAAAGAGAGTGCAGTTCCGCCTGCGCGACTGGGGAATCTCGCGACAACGCTACTGGGGCTGCCCGATCCCGATCATCCATTGCGCAAAGTGCGGCGATGTGCCGGTGCCGGACGATCAACTGCCGGTGGTGCTGCCGGAGAACGTGGTTCCGGACGGCGCAGGTTCGCCGCTGGCGAAAATGCCGGAGTTCTACGAATGCGCCTGCCCCAAGTGCGGCGGCAAGGCCAGGCGTGAGACCGATACGATGGACACCTTCGTCGAATCGTCCTGGTACTACGCGCGCTACACCAGCCCGGATTGCAGCACCGGCATGGTGGACAAGACGCGTGCGCAACACTGGTTGCCGGTGGATCAGTACATCGGCGGCATCGAACACGCGATACTGCATCTGCTGTATGCGCGTTTCTTCCACAAGCTGATGCGGGATGAAAGGGTGTTTTCTTCGCTCACAGACCCCCACCCTCCTTCGGCAAGCTCAGGACAGGCCAAGCCTCCCCCGCATGAAGCCCCTCTCTCTAACTCTCTCCCGCAAGCGGGAGAAAGGACAAACGTGAAAGGCAATCTTCAATTCTTGGGAGAGGGGGCAAACGATGCGCTGCGCGCATTCAAACCCGCAGATGAACCTTTTAAAAATCTGCTGACCCAAGGCATGGTGATCGCATCAACGTTCTATCGCGAAGGTGCCGCCGGTAAAAGGCAGTGGATCAACCCGGCGGACGTGGATGTAAAAACTGATGACCGTGGCCGTCCGATCGGCGCGAAGCTGAAAGCCGACGGTCAACCCGTCATCATCGGCGGCACCGAGAAGATGTCCAAGTCCAAGAACAATGGCGTGGACCCGCAGGCCATCATCGACCAGTATGGCGCGGACACCGCGCGCCTGTTCATGATGTTCGCCGCTCCGCCCGACCAGCAACTGGAATGGTCGGATGCCGGCGTGGAAGGATCGTTCCGCTTCTTAAAACGCATTTGGAAATTTGCCCTCGACCATCAGCGATACGTTCAAACCGCTTTGAAAGCACGACTGCCCTGGAACAACCCAGCACCATCGCAAAAGGAAACACGTTATCAAATTCACAGGTTTTTACAGCAGGCTAATTACGATTTCGGACGTAGTCAGTTTAATACCGTCATATCTTCTGCAATGAAAATGCTCAACGCTCTTGATGACATGTCGATGGACTATACCTCTAATGAAGCCGGGAAAGGATATGACCCAAGTGCGAATGTGTACGAGCAATTCATTTGCGAAGGGGTAGGAATAGTCTTGCGCCTGCTCTCGCCCATCACACCCCACATCTCACAAACCCTGTGGAAAGAACTTGGCTATGGCGACGACATCCTCGATGCGCCCTGGCCTGAAGTGGACGAATCCGCGCTGGTGCAGGACGAGATCGAGATCGTGCTGCAAGTGAACGGCAAGCTACGCGGCAATCTGCGCGTAGCGAAGGATGCCGACAAGGCTACGCTGGAGCAGCTTGCGCTGGCGCACGAGACGGTGCAGAAACATCTGGCAGGCGCAGCACCGAAGAAAATCGTGGTCGTGCCTGGCCGTTTGATTAACATCGTTGCGTAGGGCGGAAGCCCCATAGGGGCGTTCCGCCGCAATTAAAATCCATACGGCGGAACCGCCTTGCGTTTCGCCCTGCGCATGTTGCAAATTTTTCCGGTTCTTCCGGCTTGGGAATATGGTTATGCGTACATTATTACTGTTGACCGTTTTGCTGCTGACCGCATGCGGCTTCCATCTGCGCGGCCAGGTGGCCATACCATTCAGAACGTTGTATCTGGATGCGGCCAATCCCGACACACCCCTCATCGGCGAATTGCGGCGCAATCTTGAGGCCAACCGGGTGAAGCTGGTGGACACGGCCGATCAGGCCGCGGTGGTGCTGAATATCGTTTTCGAGATTCCCGACAAACAGGTCCTGTCGCTGGGGGGCGATGGGCGCGTGAACGAATTCCGCTTGCTCTACCGGGTTTCCTTGCGCGCGTATGACCAGCAGCAGGACTGGATACCGGCCGAAGAGATCGCATTAAGCCGAGATTACTCTTACGATGACACCAAGGTGCTCGCCAAGGAGGCCGAAGAAGCCATGCTTTATCAAAGCATGCGCTCGGACATGGTGCAGCAAATCATGCGCCGCCTGAGTAGAGCAAAACCACAGCCCGAATAACATGGCTATCAGCAGCGAAGATCTTCCGCGTCATCTCGCCTCCGGGCTGAAGCCGTTGTATGTGGTGTTTGGCGACGCGCTGTTGCTGGTCATCGAGGCAGCGGACAGCATCCGCGCGGCGGCGCGCGCGGCGGGCTATACCGAACGCGAGACATTCATCGCCGAGCAGCACTTTAAATGGGGCGAACTGCGCAACAGCGCGCAGAGCATGTCCCTGTTCGCCTCGCGCAAGGTCATAGACCTGCGCATCCCGTCCGGCAAGCCCGGCGTGGAGGGCGGCCAGGCGTTGCAGGACTATTGCGCCAGCCTGAGCCCGGATGTGCTGACGCTGATCTCCTTGCCCAGGCTGGACTGGGCCGCCCAGAAGAGCCAATGGTTCATCGCACTGCAGCAGCATGGCGTGACTGTCTCTGCCGACGACATTCAGCGCAGCGCACTGCCGCGCTGGATCGCCGGCCGTCTCAAACGGCAGGATCAAACCGCGGACGAGGCCACGCTGGAATTCCTCGCCGATCGCTGCGAGGGCAACCTGCTCGCCGCGTTCCAGGAGATCCAGAAGCTCGCGCTGCTGTTTCCAGCCGGACAACTGTCGTTCGACCAGGTCAAGGACGCGGTGATGGATGTGGCGCGCTATGACATATTCAAGCTCTCGGAATCCATGCTGAGCGGCAACGCGGCACGCTATGCGCGCATCCTCGACGGGCTGCGCGCCGAAGGCACAGCCACCACACTGGTATTATGGGCGGTCAGTGAAGATATCCGCACACTGGGAAAAGTGTTGCAAGCAACGCAGCGTGGCGGCAATATCAGCAATGCACTGCGCGATATGCGGGTACGCAAGGACAGGCAGGGTCTGATCGAGAATGCGGCACGGCGCCTGAAGTTCCCGCACATCGAGCGCGCGATGCTGCAAGCCGCGCGACTGGACAAGATCATCAAAGGCTTGCGTCAGGGCGACGTGTGGGACGAGTTGCTGCAACTGGGATTGCGCTTCGCCAAATGAACGACAGTTTATTATTGAGGATTACATATTTGAAGACAGAGTCTCCGCATCTCGTAGGTCGGGCTACGCCTGTCCTGAGCCTGTCGAAGCGGCCCGACGCGGCGGGCTTTGCCCGCCCTACGGTAAATCACTTAACAGTCATGAATTATGTAAAGCTCAATAGTAATTACCAATTTGCCGGATGCTCAGCCAGCGTAGCGTGCGCTATGCGCACGACCCAACAGCACGAAGGCGTATGCCATGCGATCGAGTTTAACCGCCTGCATGGAGGTCGTGCGCATAGCGCACGCTACGCATTCTCTTCACCCTGTGGCTTGAACTGCGATTTTAAGAATGAATGAAATATTGTTAGTAATAACCAATCTGCCCGATGAGACTTCAGCGGCAAGACTTGCCCGGCACTTGATTGATGAGCGGGCCGCCGCCTGCGTGAACCAGCTTGCGCCCTGCACCTCGACTTATCGTTGGCAAGGAAATATCGAGTCCGCCACCGAGGTGCCGCTATTGATCAAAACCACACAGGCTGCCTATCCGCGCCTTGAAAAATTGATACGCGTGGCGCACCCTTATGAACTTCCGGAAATCATCGCTGTCCCGGTGACAGCAGGTTTGCCGGCTTATCTGAGCTGGATAGATAACGAAACAAAAATCACCAAGGAATGACCATGCGTTTTGCTTTGCTGCTGTTGCTCTGTCTCGTCGCCCCGGCCACGAATGCCGCCACGAATTCAGGAAGCTTCCTGGATCGCCTGCCCGGCTTGGGAAGCAACAAGCAACCCAGCTTCCTGCCTCCGGATCAGGCATTTTCGCTGGATGTGATCGCCCGCGATGCGCATACCCTGCAGGCCAATTTCAGAATCACCCCCGGATACTATTTGTATCGCGACAAGAACAGCTTCGAGATAAAAGGCCAGGCGGTCAAGATCACCGCGGTGAATTTGCCCAGAGGCGAGATGAAGCAGGATCCTAATTTCGGCGCCACCGAGGTCTTCCATCAGTCGTTTCAGGCCGAGATCACATTGGCGCGCGGCCCTGCTGCCGGTGCCGAAAGTATCGTCCTGAATGCCGTGTATCAAGGCTGCAGCGAACAGGGCCTGTGCTACCCTCCCATTAAACAGACGCTGCGCATCAGCCTTCCGGACGCGAAGACCGGCATGCTCCCGCCTCCCGTCATGACCGTGGCGCAGCCGGCAAAACCGCAAGCCGTTCCATCGGAAGGCTCGCAAATCGCGCAACTCTTCAGGGGAGGCAGTTTCTGGCTGATCGTTCCGTTCTTCTTCGGCGCCGGTCTGTTGCTCGCCCTCACCCCTTGCGTGTTCCCGATGATCCCTATCCTGTCCGGCATCATCGTCGGGCGCGGCCACAAGATCACCCATATGCACGCCTTCATCCTGTCGCTGGCTTACGTGCTGGGCATGGCGATCACCTATGCCGCTGCGGGTGTGGCGGCAGGGTATTCAGGCCACTTGATTTCCAACGCGCTGCAAACGCCCTGGGTGCTGGGCAGTTTCTCCGCCGTGTTCGTGCTGCTGTCATTGTCCATGTTCGGCTTTTATGAGCTGCAATTGCCGTCCGCGCTGCAAAGCAAACTCACCGACACCAGCAACAAGCTGCATGGCGGCCATCTTTCCGGCGTGTTCATGATGGGCGCGCTGTCGGCCATCATCATGGGACCGTGCGTGGCTGCGCCGCTGGCCGGAGCGCTGCTGTATATCAGCCAGACACATGACGCGCTGCTGGGCGGTGTCGCGCTGTTTTCGCTGGCAATGGGCATGGGGGCGCCGCTGCTGCTGATAGGCACGTCGGCGGGAGTGTTGCTCCCCAAGGCCGGCGCATGGATGGAAGCAGTGAAACGTTTCTTCGGTGTGACGCTGCTGGCACTGGCGATCTGGATCGTTCAACCGCTGCTGCCGATCGGCGTGCAGATGCTGCTGTGGGCGGCATTGCTGATCTTCTCGGGGATATACCTGCACGCGCTGGATACTCTGCCGCACAATGCGAGCGGCTGGCACAAACTGTTCAAGGGCATCGGCCTGTTCGCGCTGCTGCTGGGCGTGGCTTATCTGATCGGCGCGCTGTCGGGCGCGCATGACATCATGCGCCCGCTCGGCAATATCGGCCGCGCCGAAGTGCAAGCACCTGCCACGCTGCGATTTTCCCGCATCAGGGATGTCGCAGAATTCGATAACCGCATGTCCCAGGCACGCGGGCAGACCGTGATGCTGGATTTCTATGCCGACTGGTGCATCTCCTGCAAGGAAATGGAGCGCTTTACCTTTTCCGATGCCACCGTACAGGCCAGGCTAAAACCGGTGTTGCTGCTGCAGGCAGATGTCACCGCCAATAGCGAGGCAGACAAGGCCCTGCTGGAACGTTTTGGCCTGTATGGCCCCCCGGGCATCCTGTTCTTCGACGCGCAGGGCAGGGAGCAGAACGATTTTCGCGTAGTCGGATATCAGGATGCGGCGCAGTTCCTGGCAACCCTGCAAGGGGTTGGGCTTTAGGGCACCTCTAAAAATTCAGAGTTCGCCCAAATGCAAGGCGCGGAAAAAATTTGCGAGCATCCGCTGTGCGGATTGCCTGCTTACCCCACTTCGCAGCGCCGCATATGTATGATATGTAAGCAAGAAATTTTTTCTGCAACGCAGCAGTTGGGATGAAATGTGGATTTTTAGAGGTGCCCTTTAGCCAGCCTGCGCAGGATTGAGCCACTGGAAACTTACCTGTTCGAAGTCCTCCCCCTCCTCTAACAAGCCGGTGAGTTTAATGTCGCGACTTTTTTCTCCCATCATCACTTGATAGATAATGTCCAATGCATATTTGCCAGACTCCATCAGCATCGTGGCATTCGCATAGGAGTTATTGGCATCGGGCAACAAGATAGCCGGCAGGTAATCATATTCGAAAGAGCCTGAACTGCTTTCCCAGTTGGACACCTTCTCGGCGCCCTTGCCGAGAATACGCAGCCACACTGACAGGGGTTTCTTGCCGAGAATTTCAATGCCCACATGAACTGTGCCCTTATGGTCGGTTCTTATCCGGCGAATCAGGCCGATCCACCATAACGGATTGTTCGTTGCCTTGATGCCGCACAGGTCGCCGATCTTTACCCAGGTGCCTGCGTTGTTCGGGAGCACGCCTCCAACTCCCCTGGTGCTCACATCCGAAATCGTCCAGACTTCCGTGGTGTAATCGAAAACATCATCAGCAAGATTGATGCCGGACATCTCTTTCAACGTGGCCGCTTCTTTTTCGGAAGGGTTCACCACATTGCCGAGATCCATATGTGTGACCAGCTTGCTGATAGTCCTGAAGCCATGGACCACCTCGATGGTGACACTGATATCTCTGCGCTCCTGATGCCGGTGCGGCTGTTCCTTTGCCCAGTACATGTGCAGATGCTTGAGCACGGTAAGCTTGCCTTCAGGGGTGAACTCATTGCCAAAGCGTTGTTCCTGCTGGATCAAGTTTCGCTCATTCTGATCGATGATCTTTTCCAATGCGGGAAGTGCCCTGACCGCCCCAAAGAAGCGCATGGTCTGACTTGCCTGGAGTTTGCTATCCACCCTCATCGGAGCGCCGGGTTTGGATAGATCAATGAAGTATGCACAATCATGATCGGGTGCCGCCTTGAAATCGAAGAAGCTTGCCAGACGGCCGGCGATGCGGTAACTCACCTCGATCTGATCCGGCGCCAGCGTGTCCGGGGAGGACATATAGAGCATCAGCGCCCGCAGCAACTCCCTCTGCGGGCTAACGTGGATAACATGCCCGGGATAGGCGTAAACCATGGCGTCAGCCAACTGATTGGCTTCGGTGTAGCTGTAGTAATTGAACAACTGAACCCAGGCTGACTGTTCAACCTCGACATAACGCATCAGTTCCAGCTTCATCTGCTCGGCAATGGCACGCAACAACCTGACACAGATAACCGGGATGATTTCCCTGAGGTCAAAAGATTTCTTTTCTGCCTTCTGATATTCATCAACACATACCGCATAAGCTTCTGCCAGAACCTTCATATGGTTGTGTATCCCCTGCCACAGATGCATGCCCTTGAAATCCTGCAAATGTGGTGCGCCGAGGTACGAATGCAACAACTCCGCATGTAACGGTTGCCCGGTTTCATCCAGCAACATGACGATTTCTGTGCGCAGCTCGGGGCGAAAACCCGGTGTATCTTTCACCGATGTCAGCCAGGAGGTGATCTCCTCCAGCGCCTTGAAAGTGTTGTCATGGGGTAACTCGGCAAGAAGCTTCCTGGCCTCCTTCACGTCGGACATGGGATGGTCAGGCTTTCCGTCAAATATGCCGGGCAAAGTAAACATGGCCAATTCAGCGTTCAAATCTGATGATAGTTGGACAATTCATCATGACCCCCTCGGAACACTTTGAGCTGGCGGCATATTCAACCCAAATAATCCATTAGCCTCGAAACCCCCTCCAGCTCCCCCTTGTCAGGGGGAGTGCTCGGTCTGCCCCTCCCCTGACAAGGGGAGGTTGGGAGGGGTTGGGGTGGAATTTCTGCCTAATGGACAATCTGGGTTCAATTCAGCAGTCGAATATTTCATGATGTAGCCCGCCCCGTATTTCAATCATATCGGAACATCTCGTTTATTTGAGAAGAATTTGATTGCGGACTCGACTTGCTGCCCATATTTTCAACGAATACCTGGATACATTGTTTGAACCTGTCATTTCCTGGTATCCCTTGATATTCCAGCTTTTCCTTATTGCTTCAACGCCTAAGCCACAATTTTAGCCATCTTCGCCAAAAATATTGACAATTCAGCCTAATTTACGGCAAACTACTCCAGTGAAAAACATCCTCGTATTGCATGGACCCAACCTGAATCTGCTCGGTAGCCGCGAGCCAGAGGTATATGGCCGAGTGACGTTAGAAGAAATTAACGCTCGTTTGACGAAATTAGCTAAAGCGCGAGGTGCAGGTTTATCCTGCTTCCAGAGCAATGCGGAAGCACATCTGGTCGAGCGCATACAACAGGCTAGCGCCGATGGTACAGGGTTCATCATCATCAATCCCGCTGCGTTCACTCACACCAGCGTGGCGTTGCGCGATGCGCTGGCGGCGGTCGCCATCCCTTTCATCGAGGTGCACCTTTCCAATGTGTTCGCCCGCGAGGCATTCCGCAAGGAATCGTACTTTTCCGATCTTGCCATCGGCGTGATAAGCGGTCTGGGCGCGGCAGGGTATGAATTTGCCGTGCAATATGCACTGAACCATAAAAACTAAAGTTCCCGAGAATGGATAAGGGTATGAACAGTCAAAGCGGAGAGGGTTTTTCCCTTCTCCCTTAACCCTTTCCCCTTCACTGTTATATCAAGGAGGTCACCATGGATTTACGCAAACTCAAGACTCTGATCGAGTTGGTGGAAAGCTCCGGCATTGCCGAACTGGAAATCAGCGAAGGCGAAGAGCGCGTTCGCATCACCCGCACTGCCGCTTCCGCACAGCAAGCATATGCACCTGCCCCTCAACAGCCCATCATCGCCGCCGCGCCGCAAACCGCCGCATCGGCAGCGGAACCAGCCAAACCTGCGGTAGCGGATGGCCATGTGGTGAAATCGCCGATGGTCGGCACGTTCTACCGATCGGCTTCGCCGGGTTCCAAGGCTTTCGTGGATGTGGGCCAATCTGTGAACACCGGCGATACCCTGTGCATCATCGAGGCGATGAAATTGCTCAACGAGATCGAGGCCGATCAGAGCGGTGTCATCAAGGCCATCCTTGTTGAAAACGGCCAGGCTGTCGAGTTCGGCCAACCGCTGTTCGTCATCAGGTGATGCCATGAGCAAATCATTTGCCAGAACTTTGCCCGTTTCGGTGCAGGCTAACGTAAGCGCAGCGAGCGTTAAGCAGCGCAGCTGCGGCCATAACCAAAACGGCCAAGCTGTCGAGTTCGGCCAACCACTGTTTGTCATCGGGTGATGCCATGAGTAAATCATTTGCCAGAACTTTGCCCGTTTCGGCGCCGGCTAACGTAAGCGCAGCGAACGTTAAGCAGCGCAGCTGCGGCCGCAGCCAAAACGGCCAGGCTGTCGAGTTCGGACAACCGCTGTTCGTGATCGGTTAATCCTGAATCGTCATTTGTAGGGCGGATGAGCGTAGCGTTATCCGCCGAATGAGTTAATCCCCATCATGATTACTTGTGCCAAGCAGATTTTTTTCTTGGTTGCAACTGTTGCAATAGCAGCTTTAGCCTTGACGTTTTCTGCCAGTCCTGCGGCGGAAGGCGCTATGCTTTTCCGCCCTACC
>DATBWQ010000066.1:0-19358 GCA_036514695.1 Gallionella sp.
TGCTGTATGTGCTGATGGCGCACATCAATACGCTGGACATGGGGGTCACGTTCTTTTTGACGCTGGGCATCGCCGGCTTATTGCTCGGCCAAACCGGGACAGACAAAAGAAAACAGCGAAACTGGATGTTGCTGGCATGGGCCGGCCTTGCCTTGGCCGTCTTGAGCAAGGGCTTGATGGGCCTGATATTGCCGGGCGCAGCCCTGTTTATCTATTGCGTGGTGCAGCGCGATTTCAGCGTGTTGAAGCGGATGCACTGGCTGCCCGGTCTGGCGGTATTCTTTTTGATCACCGCGCCGTGGTTCTATCTGGTGATGAAAGCCAATCCGGAATTCTTTCAGCGTTTCTTCATTTACGAGCATTACCTGCGCTTTACCACCAAGGTGCATGATCGTTACCAGCCCTGGTATTACTTCGTCCCGATTCTGCTGTTGGGCGCATTGCCGTGGACGGTACTGATGTTCGACACATTGATGCGCACATGGAAGGGTGGCGCACGTGCGGCTAATGTCTTTAGTGCCGAGCGTTTTCTGCTGATATGGGCTGTGTTCATCTACCTGTTTTTTTCCGTTTCCAGTTCCAAGCTGCCGTCCTATCTGCTGCCGATGTTCCCGGCGCTGGCGCTGCTGATGGGCAAGCAACTGGTTGAAATCAGTTCGCGCAGATTATTCTGGCTGATCGCCCCGATCTTGCCGCTGATGTTGCTGGGACTCGGGCTGGCGCCTTTTACCGCCCGGCTGGCGGACACGCCGCTGCAAGTCCAGGGATACGGTGAATATGCCTGGTGGCTGGTGGCGGCAGCGCTGATCTGGTCGTTGGGCATGATCGCTGCGCTGGTTTTGCTGCGCCGCCCGAATCTTGCCGAAGCGTCCAAACCGGCGGCAGTGCTGGTGCTGGCGTTCAGTTCCCTGTTTGCCGCGCAGCTCGGCACGTCCGGTTACAACACCATCGCGAAGGAACGCTCCGCCTACTTCATAGCCGAAGCGATACGCCCCTACGTCAAGGCAGACGAACCGTTCTATTCCATAGCCACTTATGAACAGACCTTGCCGTTTTATCTGAAACGCACCTTCACGCTGGTTGCCTATCAGGATGAGATGGCATTCGGTATCATGCAGGAGCCGCAGCGCTGGATACCGGACATCGTCGGCTTCGCGAAGGTCTGGCAGGCGCAACCGGCGGCGCTGGCGATCATGCCGGTGAGCATTTATCCGCAACTCAAACAGCTCGATCTGGACATGAAAATCATTTTTGAAGATCCGCAATACATCGTGGTGAGCAAACCATGAATACAAAAAGAACAAACCCCCTTTCCCTCGGGGAGGGGGTAGGGGAGAGGGTGGGATCGCCATGAATCTGATCAGTTTCGGTCTGATCTTCGCCGGCGTGATGCTGAACGCCGCCGCGCAGATACTGATGAAGGCGGGCACCAATGCGGTGGGCCATTTTGCATTCAGCAGCGAGAACATCCTGCCGATAGGCTGGAAGCTGGCCACCGAGTGGCACATCGTCACGGCGCTGTTCTGTTATGGCCTCAGCGTGATCGTCTGGATACTCGCGCTGTCGCGCGTGCCGGTCAGCATCGCCTTTCCGATGCTGTCGATGGCTTATGTGGTGAATGCCGTGGCAGCATGGTACCTGTTGGGCGAAGCCTTTAACCCGACCAAGGTGATCGGTATGGGCGTGATCATACTTGGCGTGATCATCATTTCGCGGGCCTAAATTACAACCGTCATTCCGGCGCAGGCCGGAATCCAGCGGTTTTTCTAAATATGCCTTTGGGGTTTTGTCCCCGCAAGGCGGGGAAATCTTTTCATTAACTGGATTCCGGCCTGCGCCGGAATGACGGAACTTATAGAATTATTTCGGATATTTTTATGAGCAACTTTCTTCCTTTTTCCAAACCCACGATAGACGAAGCGACCATCGCCTCGGTTGCAGATGTGCTGCGCTCCGGCTGGATCACCAGCGGCCCGAAGGTGCTGGAATTCGAGAAGCAGCTTTCCGCCTATTTCGGCGGCCGTCCGGTGCGCACCTTCAATTCCGGCACTTGCACGATGGAGATTGCGCTGCGCATCGCGGGCATAGGCGCGGGCGATGAGGTCATTACCACGCCGATTTCCTGGGTCGCCACTGCCAATGTGATACTCGAAGTCGGCGCGACGCCGGTGTTCGCCGACATTGATCCGGTCACGCGCAACATCGATCTGGACAAGGTCGAAGCGGCGATCACGCCGCGCACCAAGGCGATCATCCCGGTCTATCTGGCAGGCAAGCCGGTGGATATGGACAGGTTGTATGCGATCGCGGCCAGACACAAACTGCGCGTGATC
This sequence comes from Gallionella sp., assembly GCA_036514695.1. Classification (GTDB taxonomy): domain Bacteria; phylum Pseudomonadota; class Gammaproteobacteria; order Burkholderiales; family Gallionellaceae; genus Gallionella. The sequence goes on from DATBWQ010000066.1 coordinate 2,334, forward strand.
GAGGATGCCGCGCAGGCGATCGGCTCGACCTGGAAGGGCAACCCTATCGGTTCGTTCGGCGATTTCGTCTCGTTCAGTTTCCAGGCCAACAAGAACATCACCACCTCCGAAGGCGGCTGCCTGGTGTTGAATAATGAAGAGGAAGCAAAGCTCGCGGAAAAATTCCGGCTGCAAGGCGTGACGCGCAGCGGCTGGGACGGAATCGAGGTGGATGTGCTGGGCGGCAAATACAATATGACCGACATCGCTGCCGCGATCGGCCTGGGCCAGTTTGCAAAATTGAATGACATCACCACGCAACGTCGCAAACTGGCGCGGCATTATTTCGCCACGCTGGGCAAGGATTTCGAGAAGCAGACCGGCGCGCAACTGCCGCCTGAAGATTTTACCAATGCCAACTGGCACCTGTTCCAGATCGTGCTGCCGGAACGCATCACTCGCGCCGACTTCATGGCGATGATGAAAGACAGGAACATCGGCATTGGCTTCCACTACGCGCCCATCCATCTGTTCAAGCTGTATCGCGCATTGGGGTTCAAGGAAGGCATGTTCCCGGTCGCCGAGCGTGTAGGCAAACAGATCGTCTCGTTGCCGATGTTCTATGCGATGAATGAGGCGGATGTCGAGCGCACCTGTGCGGCGATGCGCGAAGTGTTGGCGTCGTCGTTTAACTAAGCTTAGAACAACAAATATGATTCTTCCTAAGCACGTAGGCTGGGGTGAGGTAAGAACCCCAGCGTTTGGTGTGCTTGAATATGCTGGGGTTCGCGTTGCTCACCACCAGCCTACAACAAACTCCTGATTTCTCTAACCCCGTCCTCATGCTGTAAAATGCCGCCCTTATGAGCACACCCCAACTTTCCGTCGTCATCCCCGTCTATAACGAAGAGCAGGGCTTGCAGGCTTTGTTCGACCGGTTGTATCCGGCGCTGGACAAGCTTGGCATTTCGTACGAAGTTTTGTTCGTCAACGACGGCAGCCGCGACCGTTCCGCCGCGATATTGCGCGAGCAGTTCCAGAAGCGTCCCGATGTGACGCGGGTGATCCTGTTCAACGGCAATTTCGGCCAGCACATGGCGATCATGGCGGCTTTCGAGCAGAGCCGGGGGCAGCGAGTCATCACATTAGATGCCGATCTGCAGAATCCGCCGGAGGACATAGTCCTGCTGCTGGCGAAGATGGATGAGGGGCACGATTACGTCGGCTCGATCCGCCGCCAGCGCAGCGACAGTTGGTGGCGGCATCTTGCTTCGCGCGCGATGAACGGGCTGCGCGAGCGCATCACGCATATCAAGATGACCGATCAGGGTTGCATGTTCCGTGCCTATGACAGGGGCATCATCGACGCGGTCAACAGTTGCAAGGAGGTGAGCACCTTCATCCCGGCGCTGGCTTACAGTTTTGCGCGCAATCCCGCCGAGGTGGTGGTGGGGCATGATGAGCGCACCGCCGGTGAATCGAAGTATTCGCTGTACAGCCTGATCCGCCTTAACTTCGATCTGATGACCGGTTTTTCGCTGGTGCCGCTGCAACTGTTTTCGATGCTGGGGATGCTGATCTCGGTTTTCTCCGGTCTGTTCTTCGTGTTCCTGGTGATACGTCGCCTGATGATAGGTCCGGAAGCGGAGGGACTGTTCACGCTGTTCGCGTTGATGTTCTTCCTGATCGGCATCGCACTGTTCGGTATCGGGCTGTTGGGTGAATATATCGGACGCATCTATCAGCAAGTGCGCCACCGGCCGCGTTATCTGATCGAGGCAGTGCTGGAAAACAGGAGTGAGGATTGAGGAGCGAGGATCGAGTTAAAAGCGGGACTCAGGGTTTGGCTCAATCCTCGATCCTCGATCCTCGTAAATCGGCGGTAGTTTTTGCCTATCACAACGTAGGTTACCGTTGTTTGTCCGTTCTGTTGGCGCATGGTGTGGAGGTCACGCTGGTGGTGACTCATCGCGACAATCCGAAAGAGACCATCTGGTTCGACAGTGTGGCCGAGCTGGCCGAGTTGCACGGCATCCCGACCATCACGCCGGACAATCCGAATACGCCGGAAGTCATCGCGCAAATCCGCGCCTTGCAGCCGGATTTCTTTTTTTCGTTCTATTACCGCGAGATGCTCAAGCGCGAATTGCTGGAGATACCGAAGCAGGGTGCGCTGAACATGCACGGTTCGCTGCTGCCGAAATACCGTGGCCGCGTGCCGGTGAATTGGGCGATAATCCACGGCGAGATATCAACCGGCGCGACGCTGCATTACATGACCGAGAAGCCGGACAACGGCGACATCGTGGCGCAGCAGGCGGTGCCGATCCTGCCCAACGATACCGCGCTGCAGGTGTTCCAGAAAGTGACCGTGGCGGCGGAGATGGCATTGAATACCTGTTTGCCGGAGCTGCTGGCAGGGCGCGCAAAAGCGGTGAAACAGGACTTGAGCAAGGGCGGATATTTCGGCGGGCGCAAGGCGGAAGATGGCATCATCGATTGGTCGCAGTCTGCGCAAGCGATACACAATCTGGTGCGTGCCGTGGCGCCGCCGTATCCGGGTGCGACGACGCATCTGATGGGGAAGCCAATGCGCATTTTGCAGACGCTGGTGACTAAATGTACAGCGGCCGGAAAAGAACAACCAGCGTTCTACGTCAAGGAAGGCAAGGCTTACGCGATCTGCGGGCAGGGTGTGTTGCGCGTGGTGCGATTTGAACTGGATGGTATTGAATTGAGCGCGGCGGAATTTGCGGCGCAGTATGGTGCGGCAAGATTTGAATTGGGTAGCTAAGGTTTCGTCATTCCGGCGCAGGCTAAAATGAAAAAATGGAAGTGATGTAGCCCGGATGCAGCGCAGCGAAATCCGGGGTTTGGTGGGCATGGCCGAGTTTCCCCGGATTCCATTGCATTCCATCCGGGCCACGCCCACTTCAATTAGCTGGATTCCGGCCTGCGCCGGAATGACGATGAAATTTAATTGTTAAGGAAATCGCAATGAAAAAAGTATTGATCCTCGGGGTGAACGGTTTCATCGGTCACCATCTTTCCAATCGCATTCTCGCCACTACCGATTGGGAGGTGTATGGCATGGACATGAGCACCGACCGGATCAGCGATCTGATCGGGCGCGAGCGTTTCCATTTCTTCGAGGGCGACATCACGATCAACAAGGAGTGGGTCGAGTACCATGTGCGCAAATGCGATGTGATCCTGCCGCTGGTGGCGATCGCCACGCCGTCCACCTACGTCAAGCAGCCGCTGCGCGTGTTCGAGCTGGATTTCGAGGCCAACCTGCCCATCGTCCGTTCCGCTGTGAAGTACGGCAAGCATCTGGTGTTCCCGTCCACCTCGGAAGTGTATGGCATGTGTCACGACGAGGAATTCGATCCGGAAGAGTCCGAACTGGTCTGCGGCCCGATCAACAAACCGCGCTGGATCTATTCCTGCTCCAAGCAACTGATGGATCGCGTGATCTGGGGCTACGGCATGGAGGGTTTGAACTTCACGCTGTTCCGTCCGTTCAACTGGATCGGCGCCGGTCTGGATTCCATCCATACGCCGAAAGAAGGCAGCTCGCGTGTCGTTACGCAGTTCCTCGGCCACATCGTGCGCGGCGAGAACATCAGTCTGGTGGATGGCGGGCATCAGAAACGCGCCTTCACCTACATCGACGACGGCATAGACGCGCTGATGAAGATCATCGCCAACAAGGACGGCATCGCCACCGGCAAGATCTACAACATCGGCAACCCGAGCAACAATTTCGCGATCCGGGATCTGGCCGACATGATGTTGAAGCTGGCGAAGGAATATCCCGAATATCGTGAATCGGCGCAAAAGGTGAAGATCGTCGAGACCACCTCGACGGCCTACTACGGCAAGGGTTACCAGGACGTGCAGAACCGCGTGCCCAAGATCACCAATACCAGCGAAGAGTTGAACTGGAAGCCGACCATTAACATGGCCGACACGCTGCGCAATATCTTTGATGCATATCGCGGGCAAATCGGCGAAGCGCGCGGTCTGGTGGATTAAAAGCAGGATTGAGGATTGAGGAGCGAGGATTGAGTAAAACCCGCTGCTCTGACTTACACTCAATCCTCAATCCTCAATCCTGATATGAAAAAACTCGCTCTCAAAATTGACGTGGACACTTATCGCGGCACCCGCGAAGGTGTGCCGCGTCTGGTTGAAGCACTGCAACGCCATCACGCGCAGGCCACCTTTTTCTTCTCGCTCGGCCCTGACCACACCGGGCGCGCCATCAAGCGCGTATTCCGCCCCGGATTTCTGGGCAAGGTGTCGCGCACCTCGGTGGTGGAGCATTACGGCATCAAGACCCTGCTGTATGGAACTTTGCTGCCCGCGCCGGACATCGGCAAGAAATGCGCGAGTATCATGCGCATGGTGCAGGTTGCCGGTTTTGAAGTCGGCATCCACTGTTATGACCATATCCGCTGGCAGGATTATGTGGCGAACAAGGATGCCGAGTGGACGCGGCGCGAACTGCAACGCGCAGTGGATCGCTATACCGGGATATTCGGCGAGGCTCCGCACTCACATGCCGCAGCCGGCTGGCAGATGAACCGCCACGCATTCCGGCTGATGCAGCGCTTCGGGTTTGAATACAGCTCGGATACGCGCGGCACGCATCCTTTCATCCCCACCTGGCAGGCCGAGATCATCGCCTGTCCGCAACTGCCCACCACCCTGCCGACGCTGGACGAGCTGATGAATCGCGACGGCATTTCGCCGGACAACATCGCTCAGCATATCCTTGGGCTGACCGCAGTTCCGTCCGCCAGCCATGTGTTCACCCTCCACGCCGAACTTGAAGGCGGGAAATGGCTGCCGATATTCGAGCAGTTGTTGCAGGGCTGGCAGGCACAGGGTTATGAATTGGTGTCGCTGCGGCAATATCTGCAAGGGCTGGATGTGGGAACGCTGCCGCGTCATGAGGTGGTGATGCGTGAAGTGGAAGGGCGCGTCGGCACACTGGCGGTCGCAGCGGGCAATACGGCTGCAGGAATCGCATAACCAACACCTTCTGGAGATGAAAGATGGTGGATATATGGGAGCCTCTAAAAATCCAGAGTTCGCCCAAATGCCCCACAAGGGGACGCCGATCCGCTACGGGCTGAAGCCCGTGCGGAATCGTCAGCAAGGCGTGGAAGTGGGGTAAGCAGGCAAGCCGCATAGCGGCTGCTCGCAAAAAATTTTAGTTCCGGCTAACCTGAAGGTTACCCTACACTGAAACTTCGTTTTGCCGCGCCGCATATGTGTGATATGTAAGCAAGAAATTTTTTACGCAACGCAGCAGTTGGGATGAAATGTGAATTTTTAGAGGTTCCCATATGAAGACATGGTGGTATTCGCAAGGCATACAGATCAAGCTGCAGATCATCATCCAGCTGGTGCTGATAGCGGTATTGATACCGACACAACTGTGGATCGAGCGGCACTTCAAGGAGGAGATCCTGCTGGCAGCCGAGAGGCGCGCGCGGGTTTCGGCCGATGGCGTGATCAACGGCATGAACATGCTGATGATCAACGGCATGATCAAAGATCCGGAGAACCGCGCCCTGTATATCAGGAAAATGAGTTCCTCTGAGGGGGTGAAGGAACTGAGGGTCATTCGTGCCGGGCAGGTTCAACAGCAGTTTGGCCCTGGGCTGCCGCAAGAGCAACCCATGGATGAAATGGACAGGCGGGTGATCGCCAGTTCCAAGGAAGAATTCCGGCGTGTCGACGACAAGAATGCACCCGAGCTGCGCGTGGTCGTGCCGTTTATCTTAAGCACCAATTTTCGCGGCACCAACTGTCTGGATTGCCATGAGGCCCAATCCGGTTCGGCGATCGGTGCGGCAAGCATCACGCTTGATTTGAAGGGCGACTATGCGAGCCTGAACAGGACCAGCGCATTGTTGTGGAGCGGGCAGGCTGTGTTGCAACTGATCCTGTTTTTTCTTATAGGCAGGTTCACGCATACCATCACGCGCCCACTGGAAAATCTGCAAACCACGATGAGTGCACTGCAGAAGGAAGAGGACCTGGCCCGCTATGTAGGGACGATGCCGCCTTTGCAGATAGCCGGAGGAGACGAGATCGGCCAGTTGAGCGCAACGTTCAATCGCATGGTGAAGACGTTGCAGCAGCAAATGATATCGCTGAGTATCTCCGAAGAGATGCAGCAGCGCTATCTCACCCTGGAGCGTGAAGAACAGGCGCGGTTGATGGCATTGCTCGCGGTGATGAACGTTGGTGTTTTATTTGTCAGCCGGGAGAACAAGATCCTCCATGCCAATCCCACTTTTTTCCGTATCTGGCTGATCCCCCCTGAAACAAAGCTGGTAGGCAGGGATGTCGCAGATATCCCCGGCTATCTTTCCCATTTGTTGGGCAATGAAAAAACTTCTGCCCAGCACTTGCTGGAGCTGCCTGAAACGACGGATCTTTACCTGGCGGACAAACGGGTGGTGATCCAGACTTGCTACGTGGTGCGGGACGTGGAAGCTCAGGTGGTGGGACATCTATGGCTTTACGAAGATGTCACGCATGCGCGTCGCACCGCGGAACAGTTGTTGCATCTTGCTGAATGCGATGCACTCACCGGGTTGTACAATCGCCACCGGTTCACCGGGGAGCTGGAACATTTGCTGGTGGAAGCCAAACGAAATGGCACCAAGGTGGCGTTGCTGTCTTTCAGGCCCGATGACCTGAACCATATCAATGACACTTTCGGATACGCCGCCGGCGATAAGGTTCTGGCGCGGGTGGCCGAGATAGCCGGGAAGCAGGTAAGGCGCAATGAAATGTTTTGCCGGTTGCGCGGTGATGAGTTCGCGATACTGATCAGGAATGCCTCGGAGAAGGATGTTCAGGCGCTGGCACAGCGCATTGCGCATGTTCTGGCGCGTCTGGATTTTGAGTTTGGCGATCAAAAAATATCAATCACCACGAGTCTGGGCATGGCGTTGTTCCCGGACCACGGGGAAAGTGAGAAAGATCTGATCACCCATGCTGATGCGGCAATGTATCAGGCCAGGCAAGCGGGCAAAAAAAGTTAGCCGGTTTCAATATTGCACGAAGCCCGGAACAGTGCGGGCAGTGATGTAGCCCGGATGTAGCACAGCGGAATCCGGGGTTTGGCGGGCGTAGCCAAAGTTTCCCCGGATTCCATGCATTTCATCCGGGCTACGCCTTACGCCCGCTGATATCGCCGGTTTCAATATTGCGCAAGCCTGCATCGGGCAGGATGCACGGTATGGCCAGATCACCTGTTGGTGAGTCAGCCTTGCCTTTCAACCTTCCCGGCCGATGCCGTGATACTCGATGCCCAGCGCGGTGATGCTGGCGGGCTCGAACAGATTGCGCCCGTCGAAGATCACCGGCTGTTTCAGGCGCGCCTTGATGATGCTGAAGTCCGGGCTCTTGAAGGCTTTCCATTCGGTTACGATGACCAGCGCGTCGGCATCCTGCAGCGCATCCTTTGAATTGTCCGCATAGCTCAGGTCGGGTCGATCACCATAAATGTGCTGAGTTTCTTTCATCGCCGCCGGATCGTAGGCGGTGACCGTCGCCCCGCGTTCCCATAATCCCTCCATCACGACCCGGCTGGTGGCTTCGCGCATGTCGTCGGTGCCCGGCTTGAAGGCCAGCCCCCACAAGGCGAAGTGTTTGCCCTTGAGATCGTTGCCGAAACGCTTGGTGATCTTTTGCAGCAGCACGGATTTCTGCGTATGGTTCACTTCTTCCACTGCATGCAGCACTTTCAGCGGCAGACCATATTCTTCGCCGGTGCGCTGCAGCGCGCGGATGTCCTTGGGAAAGCATGATCCGCCGTAGCCGCAGCCGGCATATAAAAAATGGTAGCCGATGCGCTGGTCGGAGCCGATGCCTTTGCGCACGTGCTCGATGTCCGCGCCAACGCGCTCGGCGAGGTTGGCCAGTTCGTTCATGAACGAGATGCGTGTGGCGAGCATCGCATTGGCCGCGTATTTGGTGAGCTCGGCGGACTTGATGTCCATCACCATCAGCCGGTCGTGGTTGCGCTGGAACGGCGCATACATGTCGCGCATCACCTTGATGGCCTGTTCGTCTTCCGCGCCGATAACGATCCGGTCCGGGCGGTTGAAGTCGTCGATCGCCGAGCCTTCTTTGAGAAACTCTGGATTCGAGACGACGGAAAAATCAACCCCTCCCAGCCTCCCCAACCCCCCAGCCCCCTTATCAGGGGGAGAACCAGGGGAGGAGCCGAGGCCGCGCTTGTTGAGTTCTTCCTGTACCGCCTGCTTGACCTTGTCGGCGGTGCCGACCGGTACCGTGGATTTGTCCACGATCACCTTGTATCCGGTCATCGCGCGGCCGATGGCGCGCGCTGCGGCGATCACGTATTGCAGGTCCGCCGAGCCGTCTTCGCCGGAAGGGGTGCCCACCGCGATCATCTGCACCAGGCCATGTGACACGCTTTCCGCCACATCGGTGGTGAAGCGCAGGCGCCCGGCGGCAACGTTGCTCTTGATGAGCTCTTCCAGTCCCGGTTCATAGATCGGCACACCGCCTTGCTGCAGTATCGCGATCTTGTGCGGGTCCACGTCCAGGCACAGCACGTCGTTGCCCAATTCGGCCAGGCATGCGCCGGACACCAAACCTACATAGCCGGAGCCGATGACAGTGATCTTCATTGCGTCGAACTTTCAAAAAATGAGGTGTGCATTATGCCGCAACCGGCGCAGTTAGTCAGCGATGACAGTGCGGACTTGCAGTGCCAGATTGGGTGACAGGCAATCCAGTTCAATGTTGTCCGGCATCGAACGCAGCCAGGTCAGTTGCCGTTTGGCGAGTTGCCGTGTGGCGGCGATGCCGGATTCCAGAAGTTGGGTCTGATCGATTTCACCTTCGATGAATTGCCACGCCTGGCGATAACCGACGCAGCGCATCGAGGGCAGGTTGGGATGCAGTTGGTAGCGCTGCCTCAGAGCGCGCAGCTCTTCGACCAGCCCCTGTTCGAGCATGTGTTTGAAGCGCGTGGCGATACGCTGGTGCAACACGCTGCGGCTGGCGGGGATCAAGGCGACGGGCAGGATACGGTAAGGCAGTTCTCCCTTCGCTTTTTGTTTGAGCAGTAGCGACATCGGTTGCCCGGTGAGCCGGTATATCTCCAGCGCGCGCTGGATGCGCTGCGTGTCGTTGGGGGCCAGACGCGCCGCAGTCTCTGCATCCACTGCGGCCAATTGCCGGTGCAGATACTGCACGCCATGCTGTGCGATCTCAGCATCGAGCGAGGCACGTATGGCGGGATCGGCTTCCGGCAGGGAACTCAGACCGTGTTGCAGCGCGCGGAAATACAGCATGGTCCCGCCCACCAGCAGCGGGATTCTGCCGCGCGCAGTGATATCGTGCATCAGGCGCAGCGCGTCATGGCGAAATGCGGCGGCGGAATAAGCCTCGGTAGGATCGCGTATGTCGAGCAGATGATGCGGAGCGCGCGCCAGCGTAGCCGCGTCCGGCTTGGCTGTGCCGATGTCCATATTGCGGTACACCAGCGCGGAATCCACGCTGATGATCTCCACCGGCAAGGTTTGCGCCAGCTCCACCGCGACTCCGGTCTTGCCGCTGGCGGTGGGACCCATCAAAAAAATCGCCGGAGGCAATTTTTTTGAGGATTGAGGATTGAGGATTGAGGATTGAGTTAAAGGCGGAGCAAGGGTTTCGCCTCGATCCTCGATCCTCGATCCTCGATCCTTTTTATTCATTTTCCGCGCATGAACATCGCGTCGAGTTCAGTAAGTGTGATCTGGAACCAGGTCGGACGGCCGTGGTTGCATTGGCCGGAGCGTTCGGTCTGTTCCATCTCGCGCAGCAGTGCGTTCATTTCGGTGACGCTTAATATTCGATTGGCACGTACCGCGCCGTGACAGGCGAGGGTGGCGAGCAGCTCGTTGCGCCTCTCGGTGAGCACGCGGCTCGCGCCGAATTCGCGCAATTCGTCCAGCACATCGCGCGCGGCGGCTTCCGCTTCGGATTGCTTGAGCAGCACCGGCATGGCGCGCACCGCCAGCGTGTTGGGAGAAAGCGGGGCGATGTCGAAGCCCAGCGTTTTGAGCGCATCCTGTTCCGCTTCCGCAGTGGCAACGTCCAATGTATCGGCATGAAAACTCACCGGGATCAACAGCGGCTGCGTGGCGATCTGTTCGGCATCCAGCGAGGCCTTGAGTCTTTCATAGACGATGCGCTCATGGGCGGCGTGCATGTCCACCACGATCAGTCCGCGTGCATTCTGCGCGAGGATATAGATGCCGGAAAGCTGGGCGAGGGCGAAGCCGAGCGGGAATTCGTCTTGTGAAATGGGAAGACCAACCCCCCTCAGTCCCCCCTTGTCAGGGGGGATGACTACTCCTCCCCTGACAAGGGGAGGCTGGGAGGGGTTTGGTTTTTCCGAAAAAGCTTCCCACACCTGATACGCTACGCCAGATTGCGCGATACCCAGCCCGATGTTTTGTTGCGTCGGGATAAACGACGCAGGCTGCTGTGATGCCGGAGTTCGGGCATCTTGCCCGCTTGCTGGTACGGCGAGCGCCTGTTGCAGCGTATGAAAAATGAATTGATGTATCCCCTGGCTCTCGCGAAAGCGCACTTCGCTCTTGGCGGGATGCACGTTCACGTCCACCAGCTCGGGCGGCAGTTCGAGGAACAGCACGAACGCCGGATGGCGCTGGTGATGCAGGATGTCCTGATATGCCTGACGCAGTGCGTGGCTGGCGACCTTGTCGCGCACAAAGCGGCCATTAACGAAAAAATACTGCGCATCACGGCTGGTGCGCGAATAGGCTGGCAGGGCAGCCAGGCCCTGCAGCGAGAGGTTTGCAGCGCTGCGCGACACCGGCACCGCAGCCTGGCCGAATTCTTCGCCTAGCAGTGCAGCGACGCGCTTCGTTGCTGCTGCCCTCACCCCTAGCCCTTCTCCCGCCTGCGGGAGAGGGGTAGCAGATAACTGCCACACTGTGCGTCCGTTGTGTTGCAGCGAAAAGGCGACATCGGGACGCGACAATGCGATGCGCTTGAAGGCTTCCTCGCACCAGGCGAATTCGGTGGCTTCGGATTTCAGGAATTTGCGCCGCGCCGGAGTGTTGAAATACAGCTCGCGTATCTCCACCGTGGTGCCACGCGCGTGGCTGGCTGGAGCGGGTTCGCCGAGACGCCCGTCTGCAGCCTCTATTTTCCAGGCATGGGTGTCGGGAGCCGAGGCACCGGACATTATGGCCCGGCTGGTCAGGGTGAGCTGAGCCACCGCTGCGATGCTCGCCAGCGCCTCACCGCGAAAGCCCATGCTGGCGACCCGTTGCAGGTCATCCAGCGAGGCGATCTTGCTGGTGGCGTGGCGCATCAAAGCCAGCCGCAGCTCATGTTTTGCGATGCCTTTGCCGTTGTCGCGGACGCGCAGCAGCTTGATGCCGCCGCCCTCCAATTGCACCGCGATGTCGCTTGCATCCGCGTCCAGACTGTTTTCCAGCAGCTCCTTGAGTGCCGCAGCGGGGCGCTCGATCACCTCGCCGGCGGCGATTTGATTGATGAGCAGGTCTGGTAACAGCTGGATGGCGGGCATGTGCGGCCAGGGCAATGAAGGGCTCGCCATTATAACGGACATGCGAAAGCAGCTGGGTACCCATGCGGGCGGCAGGGAATGGCAAGGGGATAAATAGCCCGGTTTTCCATCTCTATTCCTCGCTTGACCGGATGGCGAAGCTTGGTAGTTTAGCCAGCGTGGCAATACGATGAAGATGAATTTGTAACTTTCGGGATCAGGCCCACGTTCGTATCGTGATGGTCATTGCATGATTCCGAATGGATCGAGAGTGGTTTGTTCGGCGAAGAAACACTAATTCAAAGGGGGACGAAGAAATGGGAAAACTAGGAACCTGGACCAATAACGAAGCGCGCCAGTTTGAAATCTTGCCGCTTGAGAATAACCCGCTTGAAATCGAATACACGCAATTGGAAACCAGATTTGATTCTGAAGAGGGAATTTCCTGGGTATTGATGAATCCCAAAGATGTGCCCTGCTTTAACCTGGATATTTTGGGCGAGTTGCAGCAATATAACCAGTCCATCGAAGATTGCGGCGGCAAAATATGGAAGCGGGGGGAATCGCATGCCATCCGCTATATGGTGTTTGCTTCCCGGACTCCCGGTGTATTCAATCTGGGTGGACAGCTTGCGCTGTTCATCCGATTGATCAGGAATGCCGACCGGCAGGCATTGATGCATTACGCAACGATGTGCATCGACTCGATGGCTTCCAGAATAAGGCATTACGATTTGCCTGTGGTTACGATCTCGCTGGTTCAGGGCGATGCATTGGGCGGCGGATTCGAGGCGGCGTTGACAAGCGATATCATCATTGCCGAGCGCAACAGCAGAATGGGTTTCCCGGAAATTCTGTTCAATCTGTTCCCCGGTATGGGCGCGTATAGCTTCCTGGCCAGAAAGATCGGGACCGTCCAGGCCGAGAAGATAATATTGAGCGGCAAACTATATAGCGCAGAAGAGTTGCACGCGCTTGGATTGGTTGATGTGCTGGTTGAAGACGGCGAAGGAGAAGAAGCGGTATACGATTTTGTTGCAAAACAGGCTCGCCGTTCCAACGGATATATTGCGATGCGAAAAGCACGGAAGATGTTCAATCCAGTCACATATCAGGAGCTGATGGATATCACCGGCATCTGGGTCGATGCGGCCCTGCAACTGAATGAAAAAGACCTCAAGGTGATGGATCGATTCTTGCGTTCGCAGCAAAAACTTTTCGGGAATAGTGCAAGGGTGCAGCATTCCGCTGAGGCGGTGCAAAAGGCCGCTGAGACGCGGAGAAAACCGGAAATGGCGCTGGTGTTATGACTCAATGGCCTGGCGATGCTCATCCAGATAGCGGATCATCGCTTGTCTGGTGGCGTTAAAGCAGTCGCGGGCTTTGTTCAACAGATTGCCGGCCGAAGCCTGCAAGCCAGCGTGGTTGGACTGCGAAATTTCGCGGCATATCTGGAATAGTGCTTCCGCCCCCAGGTTGCCCGAACTTCCTTTCAGCGCGTGTGCCAGATCCTTGAACAGCGTGTACTCATGATCGAGCAGTGCCCTTTTCATCGCATCGAGCATTTGCTCACCTTCCAGAAAAAATCCATGGATCACGTCATCCAGGAAATTATCGTTCATTTCTCCCAGCAATCTCAGGTTGTGCAAGGTTCTGCTGTTGATCAACATCTCATCCGCGGTGCCCGTCTCCTCTGAGTCTGTCTGCCCTGTGACCAGCGGTTTGGGAACTGATTTTTGCGTATCTGGTACATTGTTGGCGGTTGCAGACAGTCGAGCAACAGTATCAAGCAGGGTGTGAGCATCTATCGGCTTGGTAAGAAATGCATCGACCCCGGCCTCCTCGCATTCACGCCTGGCTTCGATGGTCGCGCTGGCAGTCAGGATCGCGATCGGCATGCGCGGTTCCGTCCGGTCGGTCATCCGGTGGATTTTCAGTGCTTCCAGCCCTGCCATAACAGGCATGTGCATGTCCATGATCGCCAGGTCATAGCGCTTGTTTTCCAGCATATCCAACGCCAGATCGCCATTCTCCACCAGATCGACGTGGTGCCCGGCGTATTCCAGTATTTTCGAAATGATCTTGCGGTTCGTCGCGTTGTCCTCGGCCACCAGAATATCGAGCCGGCGATTTTCCTGGCTGTTCCGCTCATAGTGTTCCACGAACGAAACGACGTCCGGGGACACTGCATCTGTAGGCAAGGCCCCGTGCAGCGCGTTGAACAGCAGTGTCTTGTCTATCGGTGCCCTCAATAAACAGGAATATCCCATTTTGAGCAACTCTTCCTGATCGTTGCCGGCGGCATCGGAAACGATCAGTATCAGCGATACGTTGCTGGTGGAATATTCAGCCCATACATGAGCAGCAAATTCCCTGGCATCCATGCCCAGCACTTGTGGTCTGCACAGTACGGCATGATTATGCAGCCCATCGGATGCTGTCTGTCCCAGCAGCGAGAAAAGTTGTGCCGGAGATTCCGCATGCTCGAATCGCGCTCCCCAGCTGGAGAGATAATCTGCAACGGCCGCCTGCTCGCTGCCCGCCATTCCCGCTCCGAGCACGCGAATCTGGCGCAGTGTCTGCAATTCATCGAGTACGCGGCTTTCCGGTTGTTTCTCGAATGGAAGTTCGAACCAGAACATGCTGCCCTTGCCCACTTCGCTGTGCAAACCGATCTGGCCGCCCATGAACTCGACGAGCTGCTTGGAGATGGTGGTGCCCAGCCCGGTGCCGCCATAACTGTTGGAGATATTCGCGTGTGCCTGGGTGAAGCTCTCGAAAATGTCCTGCTGCGACTCTTGCGCAATGCCGATGCCGGTGTCGATCACTTCGAACCTGAGGCGCGCTGATGATGCATTCTGGGCCAGTGTGCTTACCTGCAACTCCACCATGCCCGCTTTGGTGAACTTGATCGCGTTTCCGACCAGATTGATGATGACTTGCCGCAAATGCTGCGCATCTCCGCGCAGCAAAAAACAGGTTTCGGGCGAGGCATGCATATGCAGGCGCAACCCTTTCTTTTCGGCCTGGGATGCAAACATATCCATGGTGTTGTTGATCAGGCTGTGCAGATCGAAATCCACGATCTTGCCGACCAGTTTGCCGCTTTCGATTTTGGAAAAATCCAGGACGTTCTCGATGAGTTTGAGCAGGACTCGCCCCGAGTTCCTCAGCGTTTTGACCAGGTCCTTCTGCTCCGCATTCAGTGGGGTGCCCAGGATCAGGTCGCTGGCACCGATGACGCCATTCAGCGGGGTGCGCATTTCGTGGCTCATGTTGGCCAGGAAATGGCTCTTTGCTTTGCTGGCTTCTTCGGCGCGGATGACCGCCTGATTCAGACGCTCCAGAAGTTTGTACATGTAAAGGGGGATCAGGACCAGAGTGAGTAGCAATCCCGTGCCAAGAGTGCTGTGTATCCGCCAATAATCGTTCAGCAGGATTACGCTGGTGAAGCCGAGCACGCTGAGCATATGCGACATTCCCAGCGACTTGGTGCCATATCGCAGCCCGTTTCCGACGGTGACCCAAAGGTATATGCCAAAAAAAAGCACACCCGTTTCCCCTGTCATGAGCATACCGAATGTAACTGCGCCCAAATCGGCAACCATCGCCAGCAATTGCCTTTTTTCAGATAGATTTGGTCTAAAAAAAACGATCCTCAGGAACACTATGGAAAAAACAAAGAATCCGCCGGAAAAGATAAGAACGATATCCTGAATGCCGGATCTGTTGCCTGGATAAAAGCGCAAAAGCAGAAAGGCAAAAATGATAGCCGAAAAAAAGACTCTCAACAGCGCCTGCTCATGTTCACTGCCATAATTCGGGAATCTGGCCCGAAGCCGCCGGAAAAATTTTTCCAGCACCTGGGTCATATGGTCAATTGCTCGGGAAGGGGTTCTGGAGAATCCTGTATCTGCTGTTGAATAAGGCTGGCCTTGCTGAATTGCGCAGCGAAGGCTTCTACGCAGTCCGGATCGAAATGCTTGCCGATGTTGGTTGTCAGGTATGCCAACCCCGCTTCATTCGACCAGCTGATTTTGTATGGGCGGCGCGAAGTGAGCGCGTCGAAGACATCGGCAACGGCGACGATGCGCGCTTCCAGCGGTATTTCGTCCTTCTGTGCGCCATACGGGTAACCGCTGCCATCATATTTTTCGTGATGCGACAATGCGATCTCCGCCCCCATGCTCAGATATTTTGACGGACTGTTCTGCAGGATCTGGAAGCCGATCAAGGGGTGGGTCCTCATGATGCCGAGTTCATCCGCGGTCAGCCGGCCCGGCTTCTGCAATATGTGATCGGGTATGCCGATCTTGCCGATATCGTGCATCGGAGCGGCGAGCTCGATCAGGTCGCAGCGCTCCACTTCCAGGTCCAACCCCTCCGCTATCAGTCGCGAATACTTGGCCATCCGCACGATATGGTTCCCGGTATCCTCATCGCGATATTCACCGGCTTTTGCCAGTCTGAACAATGTCTCATGTTCACGCGCGCGCACCTGTTTGGTCGCATCCGCGATCCGCTGTTCCAGGAATTGCGAGCGATGCAGAATGATCTTCTGCTGCAGGCGCAGGTGCAGCATGTTGCGGCACCGGACCCTGCATTCATAAGGATCGATGGGCTTGGTGATGAAATCGGTTGCCCCCGATTCCAGCACCTGATATTTGATGTCCCGTTCTTCCAGCGATGTGACCACCACGATGGGTACGCCTTCGAGAGAATATATCCGCCGCATCTGCTGTACCGCTTCCAGTCCAGTCATGCCGCTCATCATGTAATCGACAATGATCAGGTCCGGTTGATTGTCCCTGATCCACGCCAGAGCGGTGATAGGGTCAGCAAATGTTTTTACGATGATGTTCTTTTGGACGCTTCGTAATACTTTGTCAAGTATCAGCCGGCTGGTGAATTCGTCATCGATGATGACGACAAGTGGAGCGACAGTATTTTCAAAATTGTTTTCGATCAATTCAAATGACATCGCTCCCCCATCACGAATGGCCGTTCCATTTGTTCATGCGATTTCTTAGTTATATCTGGTTTCGCGTTGATTATAACAAGCTTTTTTTCATTTGCAACCACTTTGATTTTGTGGCCGCAACGGGGGGTGGTTTTCACTACGGCGGGATTCTGTCCTCTGTAGTTTGTGAGGGAACAAGTGTGTAAATCGAAAAACACGAAAGACACGAAAGACACGAAATAAACAAACAGCCTGTACCGGTTCTACCATCCACCCATTGAGTAAGGAACAACGGTTTGGCATCTCTTTCGTGCCTTTAGTGTTTTTGCGAGTTATTGCCTTTGGGCAATATCCCTGCAAAAACCGATTCGTGGATCAATCGCCGTTATTATTGAGGTTTACATAATGGTAATTAGGGCGTTTCGTAACCAGTGTATCCTTGGAGATACTTATGGTTACTGGGGTTCAAACAGTATTTAGTTGTGCGACCAACTTTTTG
>DATBWQ010000067.1:0-16057 GCA_036514695.1 Gallionella sp.
AAGCCCGTTTTTGTTTCTCTTTGCGTCTTTGCGCGAGAAGTTTTTTTGGTTCCGGCTTGTCCGGCTTAGGATTAATCTATATACCCGAATCTTCTGAGGGTGTCCTCGTTTATCCGGTTAAATCGCCCCAAGAGATCATCGGAAAGTTCAGATTTCCAACTTGCTTCAGTCTTTACCCATCGCCCATCTGCTCCAGCAATAATATTTCTGTCAGGGATGCTTTCACTTGTTATTTCACGTTTTAAAAAGACGCTTATGCGATTCAGGATTACGGGCAGATTGTTTACCATATCTTCATACTTCAGCAATAAAGTATTTGGGCGATCCCACGGATGCCATGATTGCACATGGTTTGCCCATGTACCGAACCGGTGTTGCCCGTCAATAATTGCCTCTAACGGATAGCTTTTATTGTAAAACTTCCACAAGCTCACACATGCTGCTCTACCATCTCGAACTACATATATCGCAGGGTTCATATCTCTGGCATATTCGTGTGTTTTTACCAGCATGATGGAATTTTGCGGGAATCTTATTTGCTTATCCAGATCATGTTCGATATGACCAACATATTCTTCCAGCTTCTTGTTTCCACCGAGATCATTTGGGTAAATACTTGCTGAACGAAGCCCAAAGCACTGCCACAATATTGTTCGAAGAAACGTATTGCCACTGCGGGGATACGATGCGAGCCAAACTATATTTGTGTCTTTCATTACATTTCCTGTTCTTGGCCTAACAGTTATTCATATGACAGAACCGTCCGGACATGTTTTGATAAACGGACATGGGATTTTTCCCCTAACTTGTTGATGAAATGCAGGTTATACAATTTACTTGTTACTTTCAAGGCCATTCATTTTTCGACAAACTCAATACGAACGGCCTTAGCCGCCGTCTACCTCCGGCGAAATTGTATTGGCCGTAAAAAAGCGGCGACGTGTCACCGCACTCCATGTCACCGCCCCGCTACGGTCATGCCCTCGACCAAGATCGACCCGCACTGCTTCGAGCCCTGCACCAGCACGTCGTTGCCTACCGCGACGATGTTGCGGAACATATCCTTCAGGTTGCCGGCGATCGTGATCTCCTGCACCGGATACTGGATCTCGCCGTGCTCCACCCAGAATCCCGCCGCGCCGCGCGAATAATCGCCGGTCACCGGATTGATGCCATGACCCAGCAATTCCGTGACCAGCAGGCCGCGGCCCATCTGCTTCAGCAGCCCGTTAAAATCCGGCGCTGCTGATTTCCCTGTGGCTGATCTCAGGATCAGGTTGTGGTTGCCGCCCGCGTTTCCGGTCGTGCGCATGCCCAGTTTGCGTGCCGAATAACTGCCGAGGAAGTATCCGCGCAGCACGCCATTTTCGACGACAGTGCGCCGCTGCACCCGCACGCCCTCGTCATCGAACGGGCTGGAACCCAGGCCTTTGCGGATGTCCGGCACGTCAGCGATGTGGATGTGCGGCGAGAATATCTGTTGATCGAGCTGGTCGAGCAGGAACGAGGACTTGCGATACAGGCTGCCGCCGCTCACCGCGCCGACAAAATGCCCCAGCAGGCTGGATGCGATCGGCGCCTCGAACAGCACCGGAACTTGCATGGTTTCGAGCTGGCGCGCGTTCAAACGGCGCACCGTGCGTTCCGCCGCGATGCGACCGATCTGGCGCACCTCGACTATCTCCCCGGCATCGCGCGCGACGCTGTACCAGTAGTCGCGCTCCATCGCATCATCCCTGCCGGCGATCACCGCACAACTGACACTGTGGCGTGAAGTCGGATAGCCGCCGATGAAGCCGAGGCTGTTGGCATGCACGAACTGCGCTTCGTGCAGGTTCACCGTCGCGCCTTCCGAATTGCTGATGCGCCTGTCCGCATCCAGTGCGGACTGTTCGCATTCCCTGGCCAGCGCTATCGCGTCGTCCACCGGCAAATCCCACGGGTGGTACAGGTCCAGATCGGGGCAGTCGCGCGCCAGCATGCCGGCATCGGGCAGGCCGGAACAATCATCCTTCGCGGTATAGCTCGCGATGGACAGCGCCGCATCCACGGTATCGCGCACCGCCTGCGCAGAAAAATCCGAAGTGCTGGCGTTGCCGCGCTGCTTGCCGATGTAGGCGGTGATGCCTAGGCCCTTGTCGCGGTTGTATTCGATGGTTTCGACCTCGCCATGGCGCACCGTGACGCCCTGGCCGAAGCCTTCCGACACTTCGACGGAAGCGGCCGATGCACCGCGCTGTTTGGCGTAGGCCAGCATGTCTTGCGCGATGTTGCGCAAGCTGTCTGCGGAATGGGAAAAGCGGGGTGCAGAAGTGACCAGGGCATTCATAAGCAGAGCGGATGATTAGTGAAAGGCGGTATCATAGCAGCATCCCCAGGCTCATTAAGACCGGACAAACAGACTGTCATGAATCCGCGCAATAAAGATCACAAAGACCACGGCCAGAACGAACCGCTGCATATTCATCTGGGAGATGATGAAGATGAACATGATGATGCCAATGACCATGATGATGGCGCCGTAGAAGTCATCCGGCCCCAGGGACAAAATCCCCCGGCGCGCAAGGCAGACAATTCCTCTACCCGTGGTCGCGGCTTGCGCAACCAGCCGGTGGTCGCCGAAGACGAGGAGGTGCTGCCTCCGAGCAAGACCAAGATCAAGAAGCAGATGCACGAGTTGCGCGACCTCGGCAAGGAATTGACCGAGCTCGGCAAGGACCAGCTCGCGCAGCTCGATCTGCCCGAGAACCTGCGCGACGCGATCCGCGAGATGAAGAACATCAACAAGTTCGGCGCGCAGCGCCGCCAGATGCAATACATCGGCAAACTGATGCGCGAGGTGGACACCGCACCCATCCTGGCCAAACTGGATGCATGGAAAGGCACTTCACAGCAGCATATCGGCTATATGCACCAGCTGGAACGCTGGCGCGACCGGCTGCTGGAGAGTGACGGCGCACTGACCGAGCTGCTCGCCGCTTATCCGCAAGCCTGTCCTGAGCCCAGTCGAAGGGCCGATGCGCAACGCCTGCGCACGCTGATACGCAATGCGCAAAAGGAAATGGAAGCCGGCAAACCTCCGAAGAATTTCCGCGAAATCTTTCAGGTGTTGCGTGAGATCATTCCAGAACCAACATAGTCACTCCCTTCTCCCGCTTGCGGGAGAGGGGAGTGGTGTGGCAATTTTCACTCAACGATACAAAACCCAGCGTAGGGCGGAACGCATAGCGGTTCCGCCGCATGGTTGCCTATTGGCGGAACGCCCCTGCGGGGCTTCCGCCCTACATTTTATCGAACAAGGCAATCGATTCGACATGAGAAGTGTGCGGGGGTATGTTCATCACGCCCGCTGCTCTCAACGTGTAGCCGTAGGTCGGGTTTTGTCCTACGATTACTAAAAACTGCGATTGGTACACGAATCGTTTTTTCCAGGATAAACAAGATGCTCAGCAATCCTCCCCCGATAATTCTCGAATCCGGCAAGCAACCACAGCGCAGCATCATCTGGCTGCACGGTCTGGGTGCAGATGGCCAGGACTTCGTGCCCATCGTCGAGGAGTTGAGTCTGCCCGTCGCGGTGAGGTTCATCTTTCCGCACGCGCCGCAACGCCCGGTCACGATCAATGGCGGGTATGTGATGCGCGCCTGGTATGACATCGCCCACCCCTCTATTGGCGCGCATCAGGACGAGGAGGGGATACGTGCCTCTCAAGCCGCGATCGAAGCGCTGATCGCGCAGGAAGTGGCGCGCGGCATCGCGCCCTGTCACATCTTTCTGGCCGGATTCTCACAGGGCGGCGCCATCGCGCTGCACACCGCGCTGCGCCAGACTGTCCCGCTGGCCGGGGTGCTGGCGCTTTCCACTTATCTGCCGTTGGCCGGCAGCGCCCCTGACGAACTGCTTCCGGGCACAAGGATCACGCCCATTTTTATGGCGCATGGCAGCAGCGATACTATCGTGCCTATTGGATTGGGCATCGCTTCAAGAGACTTATTGATCAAACTGGGCTATGCGGTGGATTGGCATGAATATGCAATGCCGCACTCGGTGTGCGAACAAGAGTTGCGCGACATTGAGACCTGGTTGAAGCAGCAAATCAATGACTGAGGACTGAGTTAACTTGTAATTCCCCGCAGTCTTGCTGCGTGGACAGCGCAGGCTAAAATAAAAAAATGGAAGTGATGTAGCCCGGATGTAGCGCAGCGAAATCCGGGGTTTGGCGGGCGTTGCCGAAGTTCTCCCGGATTCCATTGCATTTCATCCGGGCTACGCCCGCTAAAAAAATCAGGACTGAGGTGAGAGGACTGAGTACCGGGCAAAACCTGCCGCCAAGTTTTGAACTCAGTCCTCAGTCTCATCATCATTCCTGCTTGATGAGGCGGAATCGCGCCAGGTCACAATCCAGACATTTTTCCAGCAGTCCATTCGGGATCAGCAGGTAATCTTTCCCATTCAGCTCGCTCAACAGACTGCGGTGCCCGTCGTAGGTATCCGCCTTCATCAGCAATCTGGCTTCGCCGGCCGATTCGCCCTGTTTTTCATAGAGCCATAGTGCGGTCTGCCCATCTTCAAATGCTCCGCCGCCCTCTCCGCTCTGAATCAATGCTACGGCGGTTATCTGATTGGTCAGCATTTCCGCCCCCACGTGTAATTGGTTCTGGTCATCCCGTATCATGTGCCGCACCACTGCCACGCCCCAATTCTGGACTCCGGCCGGTTGCACTCCGAGCAAGCTGCCGATGCGTATTTCATCGCTTACCTGTGCAGGCAACACGGTGCGAAATCCATTGGCGCCGATATCCTCTATCTCCCATTGCACCGGTTTTTCCTCATTGAAATTCAGCCCGGCATTGGTGCGTTCCACCGTACTGGAAAAACCTTGCACCACACTCATGTTGATCTTGACTTTCCGTCGCACACTGCGCCGTAATGGCGGGGCGGTCATATAATCCAGCAGATACTGCGCGGCCTCGAGCACCGATTCCGCGTCATACCCCACGCCCAGCGTGAGGTCATCGGGCATGACTTTCTTTCCCAGCGTTTTGATCAGCGACTCCAGCTTAGGCTGCATCCCGGCCATGCTGATGAATCGTGTGGCCGGATGCGCGGTTGCGTCCGCCTCCGACACGTTACTGATGGAACTACTAGCCATTCGACTAGGCGAGCCAACTACGCTCGCCAAGTCGCTGGTTATGGCGTAGCCAGCCGATTGCGGGAGGAGGCGGGAGGACGACATTCCCGCACCAGACGCTTGCGCGCGCCGTGTCATGTCGTCCACCTTGACTCGCTTCGGAGCAGCCGGACGGCTCGGATCGAAACTGAACAAGTCATGCTCGCCTTGCCGGGCATGCACGTCTATGGTCATGCAATATTGAGCCACGAGGCGTTCGGTCAGATGTATATACAGCGGTTTCAGGGTATTGATCCCGCAGCCATACCACCCAAGCAGATGCCCCGCTTCGCATTTCACCGAGGTGTTGCCGGCCACACCCGGATACAGACTTACCGGCGTATCAAGGCATTGCTGAAGTTCGGCGTGACTGAAAATTTGCGCAAGATTCGTCCAGATCGTTTTATCAACATGGCCATAACGGACACAAACGAACTTCAGTTGTCCGGCCATGGCGTTCACGGCACGAACCAGCAGCAAGGGGAGCTGCGCTTTGATGGTATTGCTGCCTTTTTCAGCCTTGCAATAACGTTCGAAGACCTTGTAATAGCCGTCGGCGGTACGTTTCGACAAATTGCCGAGTACCAGCCACAGGCGGTTTTCCTGGAATTTACCCGGCTCATTCCGGGTAAAATACTCGCGCGTCAATTTTCGAACGTGTGGCTGGGCAGCCTCGTCGAGCAGGCGCAACACGGCAAACTGGTGATCCAGCTTGAAATCTGTGTTCTCCGAAACCGACTCTATCCACTCGGTCAATTCCATGAGCAACTTGTGCGCATCGTTTTTCGGCAAGTCTTCCAGCAACGCTTGCGCAGACTTTATATCCGCCATGGGATGGTCAGACTTCGCGCCAAATATTTTTGATAACATGTTTCGTCTCCCAACTGACATTATTTTTGACTGCAACTGATGGGCACCTCTATAAATCCAAACTCCGTCGCGATACTGCGTTGCTCAAGAAATTTTATCGCTTACATATCAAAACATATGCTGCGCGCTAAAATTTCTTTCGCGCCTTGTCTGGCTTAGGATTTTGAATTTATAGAGGCGCCCTAATGCGGACAATATAACCACAAAATGCCCCGATGAACAGATGCAAAAAGGACTGACTTGATCCCGTGGTTGACCGATAACGACCCATTCCCGCCTGTCAGCCGCGCACTGCGCTCGCCGAATGGCCTGCTTGCCGCGGGCGGCGACTTGTCCGCAAGCCGTCTGCTGGATGCCTACCGCAACGGGATATTCCCGTGGTTCAATCCCGGGGAGCCGATCCTGTGGTGGAGTCCCGATCCGCGCATGGTGCTGATCCCGGCTGAATTCAGAATTTCCCGTTCACTCGCCAGACTGTTGCGAAACAGTGCCTATGAAGTGCGTACAGATACCGCTTTCGAAGCAGTGATGCGCGCCTGCGCCGCACCACGAGACAGGCATCATGGAGGCACCTGGATAGGCGAGGACATGATCGCTGCATATTGCGCGCTGCATCAACTGGGCTATGCGCATTCGGTGGAAGTATGGATGGAAGACAAACTCGTGGGGGGATTGTACGGTGTCAGCATCGGGCGCATGTTCTACGGTGAATCCATGTTCAGCCGGGTCAGCAACGCTTCGAAGATCGCGCTGGCGCATCTCGCCAGGCAGCTTGAACGCTGGCAGTTCGGCCCTTCGACCGGGCCACTTCGACAAGCTCAGGACAGGCTCAGGACAGGCATGATTGATTGCCAGATGAAAACGCCGCATCTCGCTTCACTCGGCGCACGCGAAATTCCGCGCAGCGAATTTATCGCAGGGGTGCAGGAATTGGTACACTATGCTCCGGTTATTGACTGGCAATTTGACACGGATCTTTTTACATGAGCCTGCTCAACGATATCCCTCTTTCCGCGCTGCATTTTTATCTTACTGCGCCGTACCCGTGCAGCTACCTGCCCGATTTGCAGGCACGCTCCCAGGTCGCCACGCCCGCCTTCATGATCGGCACGCCGGTGTATTCTGAACTGGTGCGGCACGGTTTCCGGCGCAGCGGGACCTACACCTATCGCCCGCGCTGCGACAACTGCAACGCCTGTGTGCCGCTGCGCGTGCCGGCAAAACAGTTCAGCGCGAACCGCTCGCAGCGGCGCGCATGGAAGCAGCATGCCGATCTCGAGACTACGCTGCACCCGTTGCAGGACAATGCCGAGCATTTCGATCTCTACCAACGCTATCAGCACGCACGCCATAAAGATGGCGGCATGGACAATGACGACCGCGAGTCATACCAGAACTTCCTGTTGCAAAGCCATATCGACTCGCTGCTGGTGGAATTCCGCGATCCCTTCGACCGGGCCACTTCGACAACGCCTTTAGTCCTGAGCGGAGTCGAAGGGTCGGGACAGGCTCAGGACAGGCAGGGTGTGCTGCGCATGGTCAGCGTGATCGACCTGCTCAGTGACGGGTTGTCCTCGGTCTATACTTTCTATGAGCCTGATCTGCCGCATGCGCGTCTTGGAATTTACAGCGTGCTGTGGCAAATCGAACTGTGCCGCAAACTCGATCTGGATTTTGTCTACCTTGGTTACTGGATAGCACACAGCCGCAAAATGGCTTACAAGACGCAATACCGGCCTGCGCAGGGTTTGATTGATGGCACTTGGGTTACACTCGACAAGCATGTCCTGAGCACAGTCGAAGGGCATGTCCTGAGCACAGTCGAAGGAGCCGCACCGGGCCGGGGCGAAGGGGAGACGCCATGAAAACGCGCCTGGGGATATTTGTATTTTCGCTGCTGTTCCTGCCGCTGGCGGGATTCTGGATAAGCGGTTCGGAATGGAACGAGTTCTCCGCCGGCGCTCCGGCCTCAACCGTGAATCCTCCGGCAACGCTGCTCACCACCCTGATGCTGGCCGGCTATGTTTTGCTCGTCAATCACATGATCAAATTGCTCACCGGCAAAAACCTGCTCAAGGTGCAACGCGAATATCTGTTGTGGATGGGAGCGGCAGGCGCAATGCTGGTCTGGTTGCTGGTTTACCTGAATCTGTTCGTCGCGAGCTGGACGATGCAATCTGATAATCCGGTCATGCAGCTGTTACTTTATACCCCGCTGTTCGCGATACTGGCTCCGGCGGTGCTCAGCACCCGCGCGTTGCTGGGCGCCCTGCCGGGCGCGCTGAAACAATTGTCACGCGGCATCCCGCTCCCCGCGCCCGGTGATGTGACACTTGTCGCCGGCCTGGGAGTCGTCGCCATGACCGGCCTGCTCGGAGGAGCCGCATGGCCTGCGCAATTGTTCTGGCTGCTGTGGCTGGCGCCTCTGCTGCTGCTGACCGCACTGCAACTGATATGGCAGGAAAGCACGATTTTTTCCGGCTTGAAAAACGGTGACTGGGGGCGCGTGGTATGCGCTGCCCTGTCGGGGGTCATGGTCGCCAACCTTGCTGTAATAGCTTATCAGGCGAATGGCGGCATTTTGGAGATCAACCTGCCTCATCCTCTGCTTGCACAACCCGGTTACGCTTTGTTCGGGTTGCTGTGCCTGCAACTCGGCGATGTCATCGCGGAAAACTGGCGCGGCAAACAACGCAGCGAAATGTTCCGGCAAAAGAAAAAATTCCCGATCCCTGTGGTCGTCAAAAAGAACTGATACGCTCGCCATTTCCAGGGAGCCAACTTTAAACCGAGATTGTCCATTAGCTATACTCAATTTGGATATGAAACGATGAAACCCTGTAGCCCGTATGCAGCGCAGCGGAATACGGGGAGGTTATATGCGTTCCAGAAACATCCCGGATTCCACTTCGTTTCATCCGGGCTACGCTTGTTAATGGATTATTTGGGTTAAAAATCACTTGAAGCCGGCCATGTATCCATTAGTCCGCCCCGCACTGTTCGCGCTCGATGCGGAAACCGCTCACCACGTCACGCTCGGCGGTCTGCGTACTTTGCATGCATTGGGCTTGAGCAGACTGCTCGCGCCGCGCCCGGCCGATGATCCGCGCAGCGTGATGGGGCTGACATTCCCCAATCCGGTCGGCCTTGCCGCCGGCCTCGACAAGAACGGCGACTGCATAGACGGGCTGGCGGCACTCGGATTCGGCTTCATCGAGATCGGTACGGTCACCCCGCTGGCACAACCGGGCAATCCCAGGCCGCGCATGTTCCGCTTGCCGGAGGCGCAGGGCATCATCAACCGCATGGGTTTCAACAACGACGGCGTGGATGCGCTGATAGCGAACGTGAAGCGCGCAAAATACAAAGGCATCCCTGGTCACTCGGGTATCCTGGGCATCAACATCGGCAAGAACGCCGCGACCCCCATCGAGAAAGCGGCGGACGATTACCTGACCTGTTTGCGCAAGGTGTATGCACATGCCGGCTACATCGCCATCAACATTTCCTCACCCAACACCATGAACCTGCGCCAGTTGCAGGGTGGCAGCGAGTTGGATGCATTGCTCGCGCAACTCAAGGCAGAACAGGAGAAATTGGCGCAACAGCATGTCCGTTATGTCCCGCTGACGGTGAAGATCGCGCCCGATCTGGATGCAGAACAGATCAAACAGATCGCCGCGCTGCTCATCAAGCATCGCATCGACGGCGTGATCGCCACCAACACCACGCTGTCGCGCGAGGGCGTCGAACATCTGCCGCATGGCAACGAGGCGGGAGGTTTGAGCGGCGCGCCGCTGCGCGAGAAATCCACCGCCGTGATCCGCCAACTCGCCGCCGAACTGCAAGGCGCGCTGCCCATCATCGGCGTCGGCGGCATCCTGAGCGGCGCGGATGCGGCAGACAAGATCAACGCCGGCGCAGCTTTGGTGCAGATCTACAGCGGGTTGATCTATCGCGGGCCGGAACTGGTTACCGAGTGCGCAGCGGCACTACACGCGCCGCCAGGTCGTGCCTGACGCGCTGTCTTCCAGCACGATACCCGCCGCCAGCATTTCCTTGCGGATGCGGTCGGCTTCGGCGTAGTTTTTGGCTTGCTTGGCGGCGTTGCGTGCTTCGATCTGCACGTCGATCGCGGCATCGTCCAGACCGCCTTCGCTCGCACCTCCTTGCAGGAATTCCCGGGGGTCGCGTTGCAGCAAACCGAGCACATTGCCCAGTGCCCTGAGCAGGGGCACGGCGCGCCATGCCCCTGCCTCATTGCGATTCGCCTCATTCGCCAGATCGAACAGCACCGCCACAGCTTCCGGCGTGTTGAAGTCGTCATCCATCGCGGACTTGAAGCGTTGGGCGTGGGGATCATTCCAGTCAACTGCAACCCCTCCCGGCCTCCCCTTGTCAGGGGAGGAGGCTTGCCCCCCCCTGACAAGGGGGGCTGGGGGGGTTATGGTTTTGAGCGCCGTATAAAGCCGCGTCAGCGCACCCTTCGCATCATCCAGGTGCGCATCGGAATAATTCAGCGGGCTGCGGTAGTGCGCGCGCAGGATGAAGAAACGCACCACTTCGGCATCGTATTTCTTCAGCACCTCGCGGATCGTGAAAAAGTTGCCCAGGCTCTTGGACATCTTCTCCTTGTCCACATTGACGAAACCGTTGTGCATCCAGTAATTCACGAAGGTGCACCGGTGGGCACCCTCACTCTGCGCGATCTCGTTCTCGTGATGCGGGAACTGCAAGTCAGAGCCGCCGCCGTGGATGTCGAAATGCCGGCCGAGCAATTTGGAGCCCATCGCAGAACATTCGATATGCCAGCCGGGCCGGCCCTTGCCCCACGGCGAGTCCCACTTCACTTCGTCGGCTTCCTGCTCCCTGGCGTGTTTCCACAGCACGAAGTCGAGCGGATCATGTTTGCTGTCTGCCACCTCGACGCGCTCACCGGCGCGCAGATCCTCCAGCGATTTGCCGGACAACTTGCCATAACCGGCGAACTTGCGCACCGCGTAGTTCACATCGCCATCCGCCGCACGGTAAGCCAGGCCGTTCTGCTCGAGACGCGAGATCATCTCCAGCATCTCCGGCACATATTGCGTCGCGCACGGTTCATGGCCGGGGCGCAGCACGCCCAGCGCACCGGCATCCTCGCGCATCGCGGCGATGAAGCGCGCGGTGAGCGCGTGGATGGACTCGCCGTTCTCAGCCGCGCGCTTGATGATCTTGTCGTCGATATCGGTGATGTTGCGCACGTAGTTCACCTCGTAGCCGCTCGCCTTGAGCCAGCGGTACACCATATCGAACACCACCAGCACGCGCGCATGGCCGATATGGCAATAGTCGTACACCGTCATGCCGCACACGTACATGCCAACCTTGCCCGGCACGATAGGCACAAATTCCTGCTTGTCGCGCGCCAGCGTGTTGTAGATTTTTAACATTATTTTTCCGCAGCAAGCGGATGAAAGGCGCGGCCCACATAGGCGATGACATCTTCCACCTGCTGCTCCGACATTACCGATTTCCATGCCGGCATCGAAGTGCCGGGCAGTCCCTCGCGTATCACCGTTCTCAGGCGAGTCCCGGTCATGCCGGACATGGTTTGGGTGCTGGTCAGGTCGCGCGGATGAGGTTCCATGAAGCTGCCAATCCAGTTGCGCGACGTACCGTCGGCCGCGTGGCAGAAAGAGCAGTTCTGCTGATACAAGGTTTCGCCGCGGCGTTCCGTCTCGGACAGGCCGGCAAGAACAGGCACGCGGTCGTGCAGACGATAGGGGCTGGCGCTGGTCATCGCATCCACCGGTTGCTGCTTCCCTGGGGAAAACGCCGGCGGGTAATCTCCCGGGGCAAACTGGTTGCGCGGATAGGACACCGGACGCGATTCCCAAAGCGCTTCCGCGTCATTGACCCGGGCGCGGTCGTGGCAACTCACGCAGGTGGCCATGAACAGTTTCTTGCCTTCGGTCTGTTGCGGGGTGAGCTGCTCCCAGGGCGTGTCGAGCGGGATATCGCCTTTTGAGAAAGGGAAGGCCGCAGCATAGCGCTCGTGGTTCGGCCAGCCGTTCGCTTCGGTATGGTAGCGCGTGTTCTCCCGCTTCGCGATCATGAATTCCTCGCGCACGAAATCCGCCACCGCTGCGATCTCGCCCGGCTGCAGAACATTGGCAAAACCCATCATGGCCGTGCCCGGCCTGCCCGACCGGATGGAATGCAGCATGCGATCCCGCCCCAGCGCATCCGGTGAGATGCCGGTGAAATCAGCAGGTTTGGGGGTGAGCAGCGTGGCAGCCAGCGTGCGGGCATCGCCGGAGTAACCGTGGCAATAATAGCAGCGGAAATTGTAAATGCGTCTGCCCAATTCGACCTGTGCGCCGGTCGCCGGCATGGCGGAATTTGGCAATGCGGGCCGGGGCACTGCCTCCCCGGTCAGTTGCGGTGACTGCTCAAAACAGCCGCTCAATAGTGCCGTCGCCGCCACCAGCAGGGCGATGCTTCTCATTTACCGCGGCTTCCCGTTCCCTTCTTGCCGCCGCGAATGAAAGTCTGAAACACATATTCGGCGACATCGGCGATTTCCTGATCGTTCAGCACCTTGTCCCATGCCGGCATTTCGCTGCCAAGGCTGCCCTTGGCAACGGCCTTGAACAAGGCCGGCCGGTTCAGTCTTTGCCGCGAACTCTTATGCAGAAAATCGCGCGGCACCGGGTTGATGAAGTAGGCGCGCGGGCCGTCTCCGGCTCCGGTCACCCCGTGGCAGGTGGAACAGTTCTGCATGTAGAAATCGTGCCCTTTGGCGACGTCGCCCTTGAGACCCTGAGGCATGGGCAACGACATGTCGGCAACGACCGGCTTGGGAGCGGGGGCGGCAGGCTTATCAAGAGGAGGAAATTTCGGATTCACTTCGGCAAAGACAGCGGAAGGCGCGGCGGCCAAACCGGACAGCAGTGCAGCGATCACAATCTTATTCATGGTTTATTTCTTCGGGTTGGCGGCAGGCATGAAAGCCTCGCGGATGAAGTCTGCCATGGCGGTTATGTCACTCTTGCTGTACTCTTCACCATAACCCCTCATCAAGGTGCCCGGCCGGCCGTTGGTGATGGAGGCGATCATGCGTTTGCGGGTCAACTCGGAGGCAGCCTTGGGTAAGGTGAAATCGGTAGGCGGTGGCTGCATCCTGCCCGTTGTCATGCGTTTGCCCGTATTGCCGTGGCACATCGAACATGCCTGCATGTACAGCACCCCGCCGCGGCTTGCCAGGAGCTTGCTGCTCGGCGCGTCGCGCATCGCAGTGCCGCCGCCGCCCAGCGGCATGAAATTCGTGCGGATATAGTCTACCACTGCATCGATCTGCGCAGGTGTAAGCTCGGTGCGCCATGCGGTCATCGCGGTACCCGGCCGCCCGTAGGTAACGGAAGTGATCATGCGCTCACGCGTCAATTCCATCGCAGCCTCAGGGGTGGTGTAATCCCGCGGCGGAACCGCAAAACTGTTCATCGCCCGGCTTTTTCCGTCCCCTTTGTCGCCGTGGCATACCGAACAATAAAGCCGGTAAATGTCGGCAGGGCTGAGTGCCGCCTTATTGGATTTCGAGCCGGTCTGGCCGGCCAGCGCCGCATTCCAGCCGCACAGCAGCAGCAACATGACAATAAAGAATAGCGCATCAATCCGCAAGCCGGTCCGTCCCGGCTTCAGATTTTTTCCGGTGACTGCACGAACAGGATGCCGGGCAGGTTGCAAAGAGGATAAAGGGGATGGGGATGAATACATGAACATTATGGCCTCGCTTGGTTCGACAGGATTTCTTCCGCAGCGCCGGGTGCGCTCGCTTCATTGGAGTAAAAATGTTATCACACCATGAGGCCTTGCTGCAAATTCCGGATGCGCCGCCATCAAACGCCCTATGGTAAATTTGTTCCCGGCGAAAAATGCAGGGTGGATAAGCGCAGCGCATCCACCATGCCAACTCAAAAAGGTGGATGCGCTGCGCTTATCCACCCTACTACTTTTGATTGCACAAGGTTCATAAAAAATCAGTCATCGTTGATTTTTAGAACAAATTTACAAGAACAAATTTACCCTGATCAAAGGCCCGGATGATGGTTGCACACGAATTTCCCTTTAGTGTATCCTTGCGTCCGAATATGCAACCTGACTTTAGGAATGAAGATGAACAATCGCACAACATTATCCATTATCGTCCTCGCCCTCGCCACCCTTGCTTTTGGGGGTTGCACGACGGGAGCCAAGCCCCGGTCCATGCCGCAGTCGCTCAAGGACACGCTGATCTTCCCGGCTCCTCCCGATGAGGCCAGATTCATCTTCGAGCGAACCCTGCGCGGCAGTACGGATGTGGTACCCGATCAGGAAGACGATGCTTTCAGGCGCGCGCTCACCGGGGAAGGCAAACGGGGTGAAGGGCTGGGCAAACCCTATGGCGTTGCGGTGCATCGCGGACGTGTCTTCGTCGGAGATACCGGGCGACGCAATGTGATGGTGTTCGACGTCCCGGAGCAGAAGTTTTTCATTATCGGCGAGGAAGACCCCGGCCAGTTGTCAAGACCATTGGGCATGGATGTGGACAAGGACGGCAATCTCTATGTGCTCGATGGAACCAGCAAAATGGTCTTTGTATATGACAGGGACGGCAAATTCCAGCGCAACATCGGCAACCCCGAGGATCTCAACCGGCCGGCGGGGCTCGGTGTCAGTGCCGACGGAACCCGTGTTTACGCGGTGGACATCGGCGGAACGAGTCACGATACCCACAGGATACAGGTGTACGACGGGAAAAGCGGCGAGCGCCTGTCCGAAATCAGCAAACGCGGCAGCAAGCCGGGGGAAGTCAATCTGCCGCGCGACGTGGCGGTCGCTGCGGACGGTTCGCTGTATGTGGTGGACAGCGGCAATTTCCGCATCCAGAAATTCGGTCCTGACGGTAAATTCGTCAGTACATTCGGCTCCATCGGCCGGCAGGGCGGGCAATTCTCCCGCCCCAAGGAAATCGCGCTGGACAAGGATGGGAATATCTATGTGGTGGATGCCGCTTTCGGCAATTTCCAGATATTCAACCCCGAGGGAAAATTGCTGCTGGCGGTAGGCAGACGATCGGATCGTAGCGGACCTGCCAATTACATGCTCCCTTCAGGCGTCGCGGTGGACGACGACGGGCGTGTTTATTTTGTAGACCAGTTCTTCCAGAAGGTGGATGTCTATCGTCCCGTCGCCCTTACCATGGATCAGGGCTACACCAACAAGGACCCGAAGGGCAAATACAACCCAGACATCGACAAGCCGGCCGATAAAAAATAGGCGCAGAACGGATATGTTCCGATTTGAGCAGGTGAACCCCCGGCTTTGATGAGACAATTAGCCATCTGACTAGTCCGGCAAAATACACCGGGCAAGTCACTGGTTATGCCGGTGGTAATTTAACTGCTGACTGCTGCGCAACTCCAACTCCAATTTCAATTTATACACAGCGGCATAAATCTACTGCGCGATTCGTGGGCGGGGTCGCGCAGTAGATTTATGCCGCTGTGTATAAAAATGACATTGCGGCGGGAGCGGCCTCAAGGCCGCTCCCGCATAAATGAATTTGCGTTGTTTCAAACTGGAAATGAAATAATCCTGAAAACCGCAGTTGAACGATACCAACCCTTCGAAACGCCCGCTGCGCGGGCTACTCAGGGCGAACGGACTCTCACCAAATTGGAGACCGCCCCGTTCGTGCTGAGTACCTTGCGCAGCAAGGCGTATCGAAGCCTGTCCTGAGCTGCGTCGAAGGGCATGAGCGGGGTGGCAACTACGGTTTTTAGTCTCTTATCAACCAAATGATCTCAAAACATGACAAGAATTTCGTAGCAGTAGGATGTGGTGAGGCACGAACCGCATCATTTAACGCGAGCGATGCGGTTCCTTCGTCACCGCATCCTATCGTCCTACATTTGGTTCCGGCTAGTCCGGCTTATTGAGGATTACATATTTGAAGACAGTGTCTCCGCATCTCGTAGGTCGGGCTACGCCCG
>DATBWQ010000068.1:0-8344 GCA_036514695.1 Gallionella sp.
CTTTGGTTCATTCACACAGGGCGTATTGCCATACGCCCCTACGGAGTTTTCTCATATTGTGATCCTGGTTCTTGCCTATATCGGCGGTGTGCTGACCATCTTCAGCCCATGCGTGCTGCCGGTGTTGCCATTCATCTTCGCGCGATCGGACCAGTCGTTCAGGCGTTCCGGTCTGCCTATCCTGGCCGGCATGGCGGTGACCTTCACGGTGCTGGCCAGTCTGGCGACCGTAGGTGGCGCCTGGCTGGTCGGGGTGAATCAGTATGGCCGTTATGCGGCGATGCTGCTGTTATTGCTGATGGGGCTGGCGCTGATTTTTCCCGGTTTGTCGGTACGCCTGATGCGTCCGTTCGTCGCATTCGGAGCCCGGCTGCAACAGCGCGCCGACCGGCAGGCCAGCATCAAGGGTTCGCTGCTGCTCGGCGTCGCGGTCGGTTTTTTGTGGGCGCCTTGTGCGGGTCCCATCCTCGGGCTGTTGCTGGCCGGCGCGGCGCTGAGCGGCGCGAATCTTTACAGTGCGTTGCTGTTGCTGGCGTTCGCCACCGGTGCCGCGACTTCACTGGCAGTCGCCTTGCTGGCGGGCGGGCGGGTATTCAACCTGATGAAGCGCAGCCTGGGCGCGGAGGAATGGCTGCGGCGCGGCTTGGGCGCCGCCGTGCTGGCGGGCGTGGTGGTGATTGCGCTGGGCTGGGACACACGCTTCCTGGCGCAGTTTTCATTTTTGAGCACCGCGGATACCGAGCAACGATTGATCGCGCAACTGGCTGCCAAACCGGGAGCCACAAATTCTGCAGATAGCCGCATGGCTCCGTCTTTATCGGGAGCGACACAGTGGCTGAATTCGCCGCCGCTGACGGTCGAGATGCTGCGCGGCAAAGTCGTGCTGGTGGATTTCTGGACATACTCATGCATCAACTGTCTGCGCACGCTGCCTTACCTGAAGGCCTGGGATGAAAAATATCGCAGCCAGGGTCTTGTCATCGTCGGCGTTCACTCTCCGGAATTCGCGTTTGAAAAGGACAGGGGCAACGTCGAGCGGGCGATCCGCGATCTGGGCATCACCTACCCGGTGGCGATGGATAACCAATACGCGATCTGGAACGCTTACCGGAACGAGTACTGGCCTGCGCATTATCTGATCGACGCGCAGGGCCGGATCCGCGATCAACACTTCGGCGAAGGAAAATATCAGGAGACCGAGCAGATGATCCGGTCTCTGCTCAAGGAGGCGCACCCGGGCGTGTTTGCGACGGGCGATGAACTGGTGCAAGTGGCTGGAGCGGGTGCAACGGCTGCCGCCTCGGATGCGGCACGCTCGCCGGAAACCTATCTGGGTTATGCGCGCCAGCAGAACCTGGTTTCGCCTGAAGCGATTAAAAAAGATACGCCTGCTCAATACAGTTCACCGCGCACACTCAAACTCGATCAATGGGCGTTAAGCGGGAAGTGGCGGGTGTCTGGTGAATCAGCCGCCTTGCAGGAATCAGGGGGCGCGATCAGTTACCGTTTTCACGGGCGGGATCTTCATCTGGTGCTGGGCTCCCGCAGCGGCAATCCCGTGCGTTTCAAGGTCACGCTGGACGGGGCTTTGCCCGGCGCGGATCACGGCGCGGATATCGATGCGCAAGGCAATGGCGTGATACGCGAGCAACGTCTGTATCAACTGATCAGGCAGGATGGAGAGATCGGCGATCACATTTTCCGCATCGAATTTCAGGACGCCGGTGCGGAGGCGTTTGCCTTTACATTCGGATAAACAACAGGAGTGTCATCATGCTAGCAATAAAATTTATACGCAGTTATTTATTCAGCGGCAGCATGTGTCTGATGCTCGGCCTGGGCGCGCTATCAAATGCCATTGCCGCACCGGCCGGGCAAACAGCGGTATTCGCCGGAGGCTGCTTCTGGGGTGTGGATGCGGTATTCAAACATGTCCAAGGTGTGTCGAACGTGGTATCCGGCTATGCTGGCGGCAGTGCGGCAACCGCGAATTACGAGATGGTGAGTGCAGGGACGACTGGACATGCGGAAGCAGTGCGCGTCAGCTTCGATCCGGCGCAGGTTTCCTATCAGCAATTACTGGAAGTGTTCTTCAGCGTGGCGCACGATCCCACCCAGCTCGATCGTCAGGGTCCTGATGTTGGCAGCCAATATCGTTCGGCGATCTTTCACATCAGCCCGGAGCAGCAGCAACTCGCGCAGCGCCATATCCAGCGACTCGCCGCAGCGCGCATTTTTTCCGATCCTGTTGTCACTCAAGTCGTGCCGCTACAGCAGTTCTATCCAGCCGAGGATTACCATCAGAACTATCTGGCTCTGCATCCGAATCAGCCATATATCGTGATGCATGACCTGCCGAAGCTGGCACAATTACGCAAACAGTTCCCTGCTTTGTACCGGTAAAGCTGATTCGTGAAGGAAGTATGTTCAATGTGACTGGATGAACTGCGCTTTTCGGCTCCACCGATGTTGTTACACCCGCTACTGGCAGCAAACTCGGCTTGTGCGGCAACATTGTGTAATATCTGCCCGAAATGCCTATCCTCAAGCGAAAATCTGTCCGGCTTTCCAAGCTCCCCGCGAGTCTGTTACTGGGCGTTGCGCTTCTTTTTCCGTTGGAGTTGCTGGCATCAAAACAGCCTGATCAACCGGCAGCACAACCTGTACCCTTTGATGCTATCGATGCCCAGCGTAATTATCTGGCTGAAAAGTTTGTCAGCTTCGCTGGCAGTGTCGATCGCTTCTTCGGGGATGATCGCAATTACCAGGAGAGCAATAAAAGCGTATTCCAGCTGGACCTCACCAGGGTGGCGGGATACGGCGGTGAGCGCAACATCGTTCTATCCGGGAGAGCCAAGTTGCATTTGCCTACGACGGAGAAGCGGCTGCATCTGTTGCTGGAAACAGATCCCGAGAAAAATATAACCGGTGAGCCGGCACAACGTAAGCCCGTGGTTCTTAATCAGGTCGTTGCGCCCGGGAAAGTCGCCGTGGGGGCGCGATATGAGAAGGCGGAAGAAAGCCGTTGGCACTTCAGTACGGACGCAGGGATACAAATACGCGCCCCGATAGAGCCTTTTGCGCGCGCGAGGGGCAGCTATTCGGTCCCGCTTGGACAGTGGCGGATGAAAGTGGCAGAGACGGTGTTCTGGTTCAACACGATAGGCGCGGGTGAAAGCACCCAGCTTGATCTGGAACATTTTTTAAGCGAACCGGTGCTGTTTCGTGCCAGCAGCAACGCCACGTGGCTTCATGACAAGCAGAACTTCGACCTGCGTCAGGATCTTTCGATCTATCACACCCTGAACGAGCGTAATGCCTTGCTGTATCAGGCGAGCGCGATCGGGGTCAGCCGGCCTCAGGTGCAAGTGACGGAATATGTCGTCTTGCTGCTGTACCGTTACCGGTTGCACCGGGACTGGATGTTCTTCGAATTAAGCCCGCAATTGCATTTCCCCAAGGAAATGAATTTTAGATACAGTCCCCAGCTGAACTTGCGTCTGGAGGTGCTGTTTAACGAATCGAGATGACATCGAGTCAAGCATACCCGGCAATCAGGGCGGAGCACGTGATGAGAACCTCCTGGCTTGGAGAGACTCAGCTCAGTTGCTGGCCATGCTCACGCGTGGCGTGGAACTGCACTTTCGGCCAGCGTTCCTGAGCCAGGCGCAGGTTCACACCGGTATCGGCGAGGTAGGCATAGTTGCCATCCACATCGCGTGCCAGCCGGGCCTGGTTGGCCTTCACGAATTCATTGAGATGATTGTTGTCGGCGCAAGTCACCCAGCGCGCGGTGTGGATGCCGGCGCGTTCGAACACCGCATCCACACCGTATTCGGATTTCAGGCGATGCTCGACCACTTCGAACTGTAACTGACCCACCGCCCCGATCAGCGGGTTGGTGTCCACCAGCGGCTCGAACACCTGCACCGCGCCTTCCTCGCCCAATTGACGCAAGCCCTTTTGCAACTGCTTGGCCTTCATCGGGTCGCGCAGCCGCGCGCGGCTGAATAATTCCGGCGCGAAGTAGGGGATACCCTTGAAGGTCAGCGCTTCGCCTTCGGTCAGCACGTCGCCGATCTGCAATTGGCCGTGATTGTGCACGCCGATGATGTCGCCCGCGTAAGCCTCGTCCATCCGCGTGCGCTCGTTGGCCATGAAGGTCACCGCATTGGCGAGCTTCATTTCCTTGCCGGTGCGCCTGTGTTTGACCTTCATGCCCGAGGTGTAGCGGCCGGAGCACACGCGCAGGAAAGCGATGCGGTCGCGGTGATTCGGGTCCATGTTGGCCTGGATCTTGAACACGAAACCGGTGAAGGCGGACTCGGTGGGCTGCACGATGCGCACATCGGTGGCGCGCGGCAACGGGGAGGGTGCCCAGTCCACCAGCGCACGCAGCACTTCACGCACGCCGAAGTTGTTGATGCCGGAGCCGAAGAACACCGGCGTTTGCTGGCCACGCAGAAATTCTTGCAGGTCGAATGATGCGCCTGCACCCGCGACTAACTCGGTTTCATCGCGCATGATTTTCATTTCATGCGGGCACTGCTGCGCTAGCTGCTCGATCTGTGCGCCTTGCAACACTTCCACTTCCTGTCCGGCCTTCGCTTCGCCCGGCGAGAAGCGCAGCACTTCATCGTTCAGAAGGTGATAAACGCCCTGAAAGCGTTTGCCCATGCCGATCGGCCAGGTCACCGGCGCGCATTTGATCTTCAGCACCGACTCGATCTCGTCCAGCACCTCGAGCGGATCGCGCACTTCGCGATCCATCTTGTTGATGAAAGTTATGATGGGCGTGTTGCGCAAACGGCACACTTCGAGCAGCTTGATGGTCTGCGCTTCCACGCCCTTGGCAGCATCCACCACCATCACCGCCGCATCCACCGCGGTCAGCACGCGATAAGTGTCCTCGGAGAAATCCTGGTGGCCGGGGGTGTCGAGCAGGTTGATCACGCAATCGTTGTAGGTGAATTGCATCACCGAGCTGGCCACCGAAATACCGCGCTGCTTCTCGATCTCCAGCCAGTCTGAGGTCGCATGGCGACCGCTCTTGCGCGCCTTAACCGTGCCCGCCATCTGGATCGCGCCGCCGAACAGCAGCAGCTTTTCGGTGAGCGTGGTCTTGCCGGCATCGGGGTGCGAGATGATCGCGAAAGTGCGGCGGCGCTTGACTTCACGCGCCAATTCCCCGGAACTGGCTGATGGAGTGCTGGATATTGTTTCTTCCGAGGAGCAACTCATTTTCCTGCTTACCTTTGCGCAACAATGTGCGCGGAAATGAAAAAGGTCTGCACGTTTTTCGTGTAGACCTTTAAAAAATTGGTGTAAAAATAATTTGGTGGCCCGGGGCGGAATCGAACCACCGACACAAGGATTTTCAATCCTCTGCTCTACCGACTGAGCTACCAGGCCATTTGCTGCATTTATCCAGTTAACCAATTAATTTCAGCCAACTCGGGAAGCCGCGCATTATACCGATACAGCGCCAAATAACAAACCCCGCCGAGGCGGGGTTTGCTTGTTTGCTGATAAACAATCGATTGCTGAAATACAACTACGCTACATAGCGACAGAAATCGTAGCGAGCGGGCCGACATCAGGGGAACCCGGAGCACAGGCACCGGAATGTACACAAGGTACATGAGGATGCCGAGCACCGCGTGACCCTGATGCCGGTTCGCGCAGTAGATTTATGCGCTATGTTTACATCATGCCTTCCATGCCGCCCATGCCACCGCCGCCCATGCCACCGGCAGCGGGCTTGTCTTCCGGCAACTCAGCCACCATGCAGGCAGTGGTCAACATCAAGCCGGCGATAGAAGCCGCGTTTTGCAATGCGACGCGCGTCACCTTGGTCGGGTCAACCACACCCATGACCAGCATATCGCCATATTCGCTGGTAGCCGCGTTGTAACCAAAGCTTCCTTTGCCTTCCATCACTTTGTTAGCCACAACAGAAGGTTCGTCACCGGCATTTTGCACGATGGCGCGCAGCGGGGACTCCATGGCGCGCAATACGATGGTGATGCCCGCGTCCTGGTCGTGGTTGTCGCCCTTCAGTTTGGCTACGGCAACCTTGGCGCGCAACAGTGCCACGCCGCCGCCGGGAACGATGCCTTCTTCAACGGCAGCGCGAGTCGCGTGCAACGCATCTTCAACACGCGCTTTCTTTTCCTTCATTTCGACTTCAGTTGCCGCGCCGACCTTGATAACCGCTACACCTCCGGCCAGCTTGGCCTTGCGTTCCTGCAATTTTTCCTTGTCGTAGTCGCTGGTGGATTCTTCGGCTTGCTTGTTGATCTGGCCGATACGCGCTTTGATCGCATCTTCCTTGCCGGCGCCGTCGATGATGATAGTGTTGTCCTTGCCCACTTCGATGCGCTTGGCCTGGCCCATTTCGGCCAGGGTGGCTTTCTCCAGAGACAGGCCGACTTCTTCGGCGATCACGGTGCCGCCGGTCAACGTGGCGATGTCTTCCAGCATGGCTTTGCGACGGTCGCCAAAGCCGGGCGCTTTGACGGCAACGGTCTTCAGGATGCCGCGGATGTTGTTCACCACCAGTGTGGCCAGCGCTTCACCGTCCACGTCTTCTGCGATGATCAGCAACGGACGGCCGGACTTGGCGATCTGTTCCAGTACCGGGAGCAGGTCGCGGATGTTGGATATTTTCTTGTCGTGCAGCAGGATGAATGGATTTTCCATCAGCGCCAGTTGACGATCATGATTGTTGATGAAGTAGGGCGACAGGTAGCCGCGATCAAATTGCATCCCTTCCACGATGTCCAGTTCATCTTCCAGGCCGGTGCCGTCTTCAATCGTGATCACGCCTTCTTTGCCGACTTTTTCCATTGCAGCAGCGATCTTCTCGCCGATCACAGTGTCGGAGTTGGCAGAAATGCTGCCCACCTGGGCGATTTCCTTGCTGGTGGTGCAAGGTTTGGATATCTTCTTCAGTTCTTCAACCGCTGCGATGACTGCCTTGTCGATGCCGCGCTTCAGGTCCATCGGGTTCATGCCGGCGGCGACGAACTTCATGCCTTCCTGCACGATGGATTGCGCCAGCACGGTCGCGGTCGTAGTGCCGTCACCGGCCACATCAGAGGTCTTGGAAGCGACTTCCTTGACCATTTGCGCGCCCATGTTCTCGAACTTATCTTTCAGTTCGATCTCTTTAGCGACAGATACACCGTCTTTGGTGATAGTCGGTGCGCCATAGGAGCGATCCAGCACCACATTACGACCCTTGGGTCCGAGCGTGACCTTGACCGCATCGGCCAGAATGTTGACGCCGATCACCATCTTGTTGCGTGCCGCGTCGTGGAATTTTACGTCTTTAGCTGCCATGTTCTTTCTCCTAGTAATTCAGTAATCAGTAGTTGTGTGCCAAGTTCAAAGCTAAGGTGAGACAAGGCGGCAACGAACTCGTGACGAAGACAGTGCATCAAGCACGGCTAGGAACGAGTGAGGATGCCAACGCAGTATCACCGACGATTTGAACTTGGATTACGCTTCAACCACGCCGATGATGTCATCTTCGCGCATGGTCATGTATTCCTGACCGTCCATCTTGAAGGTTTGACCGGCATATTTGCCGAACAGCACACGGTCACCAACCTTGACGCTCATGGCCTGCAATTTGCCGTCGTCGCCGACCTTGCCCTTGCCCACGGCGATGATCTCACCCTGATCGGGCTTTTCGGTAGCGGCATCGGGGATCACAATCCCGGAGGCGGTCTTGCGTTCTTCTTCCATGCGTTTGACGATCACGCGGTCGTTCAAAGGGCGAATTTTCATACTGAGGTCTCCTAAAACAAGGGGTTAAAAAATGTGGAGGCGGAGTTTAGCACTCTCTGCCTGCGAGTGCCAACGATTGGGGTGACCCTGCCGGATTTCAAGGGCAGGGTAGAGGTTTATTTTTATGGGTGTGTAAGGACGCGATTAAGTCCGGAAGAAAGAAGAAATTAAAACCGGAATTGATTTGCGGGATATTTGGCACTTATTGCCTGTTGCCCTGTTTCACATTTCGCTTATTAACGACAGTCGCGATTTGTTCGCCATCCAGGTGCAGGTTTACCTCGACCGGGCTGGGTTCTTTTTCACGGTTCAATAAGTCATATATCAATGAACCCAGACTGCCTGAATCGGTTAGCTTGCTTATACCGTAATCGATTCCCTTGGATAGTAACGTACCCACCCCGTATCCGACAGCACCGGCAGCCAGTACACCGCTGGCGGATGCTGCAAGGCCAGCTTCCGCCAGCGGAAGTCCACCCATAGCGGCAAGCCGCGCAAGCAGGCCGGGAGCGGCGGCTTTGCGCATGCCAAGCGCTTCGTTCAACCCGCC
>DATBWQ010000069.1:0-4739 GCA_036514695.1 Gallionella sp.
GAGGTACGCGACGTTCGGCTTCAGCGACACGGCGAACCTCGACGAAGGCGCCCTGTGGCCGGTCGCCTTCGCGCTGAAGGAGTTGACTGCCACCGAAGAGGCAAGGATCAGCGCGCTCGTGAAGAAAGCGGTGAGCTGAGGACTGATCGCAAGTGTAAGAGACCCCGACGGTAACATCATCGGGCTTATTCAGTAGCCGTGAGCGCGCCAGCGACAAATCTATATTTCGCTCGCGCGCACTGTGCGGTCGCGCAAGTAATTTACCAGAAACATTCACCCGCCCAACAAAGCGTGCAGTGGACGGTGGGGATTCTGCCGCATTTTCAAGCATTTTTCTGGCTTCGAGTTTTTCCTGCTCCCAAACAGAGTCCACGCCCGCCCACACGCCACTAACGCAAACCGTTGGGCGGCTATAGCCCGCTCAATTCACTAGTACACCTCGGCTTAAATCAACCTATGATTAAGCCGTGAGAGGCTTGCCTTGATAAGTCCATTTGAACGGTTTAGCCATGGTGCGGTTAAAGTATTCGATGAAGGCCAGCACTTTTGCCTTCAAGTCATCGATCGAGGTGAAGCTGCCACGCTTGAGCAGTTTGCGCGCCAGAATGCTGAACCAGATTTCGACTTGATTCATCCATGAAGCATGCTTGGGGGTGTCGTGAAAGACAATCCGATGCGTCGGATCGCTTAAGAAGGCGGCCCGCGTGGACCGGGACTGTAGGATGCCGCTTTCGCCTTTGACCCCCAGATCGATGGCGAGGTCGGATTCATCGGCCACATACCGAACCAAGGACTCCGACTGATGGGTGTTGAGATTGTCGGTCACGAAGTGCCACTTGCTCACCGTCGGCGCGGCTTCCACACTGCGCCGGATGTGATTCACAAAGTCTGCTTCGGTGCGGGTCGGGCCACACCACACCGAAGCCACCTGGCCGGTCGCGACATCAAAGTTGACAATGAACGACTGGGTGCCATGCCGAATGTACTCGAACTCGCGGCGTTCGACCAGGCCTGGCGCCAGCGGCAAGCCGGGGTGCTTGCCTTCCAAGGCTTGAACGCCGGTCAATTCATCGGTACTCATGACCGCTTCGCCGTGTTGGGCCAAGACGGGCGCGTGTCGATACAGGGCGTTAATGTCTTGAACCTTCTCGTCAAACTGGCTATCCGGTTCGGAGGTCAACCAGTAGCGAATCAGATGCGGTTGGAGATCCCCCTTTTTAGCAAGAGCTCTCTCGGAAAGTCCGAAGAGCCCGATTCTGGCTTGAATAGGCCGCTGCCCAGGCGCTGGTGCTGTTCATCGACCCGGAGGCCGGTTCGGGCCGCGCGGAAGTGTACCAGCGATTGATCAGCACGATCGCACACGAGGTTCGCACGCCGCTGACGGCGATCATGGGCCACGTCGACATTTTGAGCAGCTGCCAGCCAGACGAGGAAGCCTTATGGCGGCGCTCGCTCGGCTTCGTGGCGAGCGAGACCGAGCGGCTGGTGCGACTCGTCGAAGACTTGCTCAACCTGTCGCGGCTCGATCGCCTGCCGCTGCACCTCCAGCCGGCGAATCTGCGCGCCATGGCCGAAGAGGCGCTTGCGGCGCTGTACGATACCGCCGAGCGCGGCAAGGTGTCGATCGTGCTGCAAGCCCCCGCTGAGCTGCCGCGCGTGCAAGCCGACCCGGACCGCATCCGGCAGGTATTCCTCAACCTGATCGACAACGCCATCAAGTATGCGCCCGGCAGCACCGTGACGGTGCGCTTGGCCGTCGACGGTGAAGCGGTGCGCGTCGAGGTCAGCGACAACGGCCCGGGTATCTCCCCCGAAGACCTGCCCCACATCTTTGAGCCGCTGTATCGCGGCGGGCGCACCGCTCCCGGCGCAACCGGCACCGGCCTGGGTTTGACCATCGTGCGCACCATCCTCGATCAACACAATGCGCTGGTTAATGTGCACAGCGCCCCAGGTGAAGGTACCGCTTTCACCTTCTCTCTGCCGATCGCACGCCCCGACTAACGACGATCCGCTGCTCGCAACCGCATCGCGCCCGCGAAGGTAAGAGGCCGGTTATTAACGCGAGGGTCATCTCCGATACCAGGGCATTTGTTTACACAACCGTTACATGATTGTGTCCTGGCTGTGAACTGGCGGCTGTACG
This sequence comes from Gallionella sp., assembly GCA_036514695.1. Taxonomy (GTDB): domain Bacteria; phylum Pseudomonadota; class Gammaproteobacteria; order Burkholderiales; family Gallionellaceae; genus Gallionella. The sequence goes on from DATBWQ010000069.1 coordinate 2,147, forward strand.
ATATAGCCAGAATACGTCAGATGAGCCGGCACGACTGACCGCGGCAGCCCGTTTGGTTCGCACAGTCGGCAGCGCGATCATCCGCAGTGGTTCGGTGAGGTTGTCGCTGGCGATCCGCCGCCGCTCATGGCGCATCACGGCGGCTGAACTCCGTGCCATTAGGCGCGCACGCATGCAGAAGGGAGGCCATGATGAAGATTCGATACCTCTCCATTCTTAGTTTGTTACTCAGTGTGCTTGCATCCGCGTTGGGTGTGCCGTCAATGGCCAATGCTGCCACCATCACCGTGAACACACTGCTCGACGAAAACGACGGTAGTTGTACCGATGGCGACTGTTCCCTGCGGGATGCCCTGGCTGTCGCCAATGCCGGCGATACCATCAACTTCAGCGTGACCGGGACCATCGTCCTGACCTGGAATCTCATCATTACCAAAAACCTTACCATCAACGGCCCCGGCACCAGCAGCCTGACTATCAGCGGCAACAACGCCTCCAGGGTCTTGTACATTCTCTCCGGCGCCAATGTGACCATCTCCAGCATGACGATTGCCAACGGGCATGACGACTGGGGCGGCGGCATCCACCTCTACGAGGGCACACTGACTGTGACCAACGGCGCCTTCTCCGGCAACAGCGCCAGCATTCACGGCGGTGGCATCTTCAACTGGGGCAATCCGCTGACTGTGACCAATAGCACCTTCTCCGGCAACAGCGCCGGCGATGAGGGGGGCGGCATCTACAACTGGGCGCACAGCACACTGCATGTGACCAGGAGCACCTTCTCAGGCAACAACGCAAATCACGGCGGCGGCATCAGCAACTGGGCCACGCTGGATGTGGCCAACAGCACCTTCTCTGGCAACAGTGCGAGCAACCATGGCGGCGGCATCCACAACGGCAGCGGCACGCTGAATGTGACCAACAGCACCTTCTCCAGCAATAACGCCAGCTGGGGCGGCGGCATCATCAACTGGGGAACACTGGCCGTGACCAACAGCACCCTCTCCGGCAACAGCGGCAGCGATGGCGGTGGCATCTACAACATCGGTACAGCGACACTCAAGAACACCATCGTTGCCAACAGCACCGCCGGTGGTGACTGCAATGATTACCCCTTCTTTACCGCCGGCAGCACCAACAACCTGGCCACCGACGCCGCCTGCTCGCCCGGTTTCAGCCAAACCACCGCCGCCGCGCTGAACCTGAACTGGCAGGGATGGATCTTTGCCTTGCTCCCGGGCAGTGTGGCGATTGACGCTGGCACCAATACCGGCTGCCCCGCCACCGACCAGCGCAACTGGCCCCGCCCCCAGGATGGCGACGGTAACGGCACTGCCATCTGTGATGTCGGTTCCTACGAATTTACAACACTGTCGCATGAACTTTATCTGCCGCTCATCCTGAAGCAATAGCGCGGCTTGCGCCTAACACGCGCTTAGAGCTGACACCGCCTTCGGCGGCGCGGCCCAAGCGCATATCGTTGGGCGCTAACGAAAGGAACCAGACCGATGAACAACAAAGTCTTGATACGATTGGCTGCGATACTCTTGGTGCTCACCCTGACTGCGTGCCAGGCAATCCCCACGTCAACTCCTGCTCCAACGTCTGAACCAACGGCCACGTCTACACCAACCAACACACCAATCCCGTCAACCAGTACGCCGACACCTGCGCCGAGCAGCACGGCTACGCCTAGACCGACCAGCACAGCTACATCTTCACCGGCCAGCACGGCTACACCGCGACCACCCAGCAAAGTGGATACAGGCATGGGGGGTAGTCTGTCTATTCAAGGAGTTGTGAGAGACAGTTTTGGAAAGACGGTTCCCAATGCCTATGTAGCTCTTCAAGTCTACGGGGCAAGAGGTGGCTGGGATATCGGCCAATTTGGGAACTGGGGTTTGTATACGGACGGAACAGGATCCTATTCATTCGACAAGGTCGTTAGATTGGAGAGCGGGCACTATGAGGTCTGGTTCAACGGCAAGCACGAATACGGAAAAGCATACGAGAATAGCGGATACTGGATTGATGCACATGAGATAAGCGGCAACGTCTATGTGCTCGATGTAACAGTACATGCCGTTACCGGCAGTGCTTTTTCTGGAGTCATTCAGTACGAAGATGTAGATGGATCTATCAAGAGTTTTTACTCACCTCCATTCACCCAGCCAGAGCCGGGTCATCTTGTTGATCTAGTCAGAGGGATTCCTGATAACGTCGAGTACGGTATAGGTGGTGAATATAGCAGAATCGCTGGCGGCACAACAGAATGGCCTGGTCTTGCAGGTGGGATGTACTATCTATCATTCACTTATAGAAGACTTGACGGAGTATTGGTGCAGTGCAACAGTCCTGCTTTTGAAATACCCCCTGGAGGAACGAAGCGCCTGGAGTATACCATTCGCAACTGCCCGCCGTCGGCTGCACCACTTCTCCCTTAACAGTGACGCCGCCGCTATCCCTGCGCGGGCTTACGACTGATTGAGCCATATCTCTGAGTAGTCGTCATGAATGGTGTTCACCACTGCCCAGGAAAACATCGATCCACGAATCAGCTCGAATAAATTGGTGAAGATTCGTGCAGACG
>DATBWQ010000070.1:0-5855 GCA_036514695.1 Gallionella sp.
ACATATTTGAAGACAGAGTCTCCGCATCTCGTAGGTCGGGCTACGCCTGTCCTGAGCCTGTCGAAGCGGCCCGACGCGGCGGGCAAAGCCCGCCCTACGGTAAATCACTTAACAGTCATGAATTATGTAAAGCTCAATAGCCACGGATGCACACGGATTTACACGGACAGAACACAGTGCCGGTAAATAGTAATTCGTGAACATCAGTATGCATCCGTGGATAATGGAATCCCTACCGGCTGCCGACCGGTACGTAGTCACGCCGCGTCGCGCCGACATATAACTGGCGCGGGCGTCCGATCTTGCGGTCGTGATCGACCATCATCTCGTTCCATTGCGAAATCCAGCCGATGGTGCGCGCCACCGCAAAAACCACCGTAAACATATTGACCGGAATACCCAGCGCGCGCAGCACGATGCCGGAATAGAAATCCACATTCGGATACAACTTGTGCTCGATGAAATATGGGTCGTTCAGAGCGACGCGCTCCAGCTCCATCGCCAGCTCGAACAGCTTGTCGTTTTCCAACCCCAGCTCTTTCAATACCTCATGGCAGGTTTCGCGCATCACCGTAGCGCGCGGATCCATGTTCTTGTAGACGCGATGGCCGAAGCCCATCAGGCGGTATTTCTTGTCCTTCACGCCCTGCACATATTCTTTCACACGCGATATATCGCCGACGCTTTCCAGCATGTTCAGCGCCGCCTCGTTCGCGCCGCCGTGCGCCGGCCCCCACAGCGCGGCGATGCCGGAAGCAATGCAGGCAAACGGGTTCGCCCCGCTCGAACCGGCCAAGCGCACCGTCGAAGTGGAAGCGTTCTGCTCATGGTCGGCGTGCAGGATCAGAATGCGCTCCATCGCGCGCACCAATACCGGGTTGGGTACGTAATCCTCCGCCGGTATGGCAAACGTCATCTGCATGAAATTTTCCACATAGCTGAGCTTGTTCTTCGGATACATGAACGGAAAACCGGTGTGATACTTATGCGCCATCGCCGCGATAGTCGGCACTTTTGCCAACATGCGCATTGCCGAAATCTCGCGGTGTTCCGGATTGTTGATGTCCAGAGAATCGTGATAGAACGCCGACAACGCACCCACCACCCCAACCATCACCGCCATCGGATGCGCATCGCGGCGGAAACCGGTGAAGAATTTAATCATCTGGTCATGCACCATGGTGTGCTCCTTCACCGTGGACTCGAAAGCGGTTTTTTGCGCGGCATTCGGCAATTCGCCATTCAACAGCAAGTAGGATACTTCCAGAAAATCCGAGTGCTTGGCCAATTGCTCGATCGGGTAACCGCGGTAATAAAGCAAACCGGCATCGCCATCGATAAAGGCAATCCTGGAAGCGCAACTTGCCGTGACAAAAAACGCCGGGTCGTAGGTGAACACCCCCAACTTGCTCAGGTTGCGCACATCAATCACGTCCGGACCAAGCGTGCCGGACAGGATAGGCAATTCGATGCTGCGCCCGTCATCCATAGTCAGCGTTGCAACGCGTTTGTTTTCCATAAAACTTCTCCAAAGTAGGTGCGAATTCATTCGCACATCACGTTTCGCGCGAATAAATTCGCACCTGCAAATTAAACCGCCCTGATCTTCTCCAGCAACGCCTGCTGTTCGGTGTGCATCGCCTCCTGCACCCCTCGCTCCGCTCTCCCCGCAATCATATCCCAGAGTGTGTTGTCGGGCATATCCAGCAATGCTTCGAACGCTCGTTGCCCGGCCTCGTCAAGCTGCGCGTAATACTGCTCAATAAAGCGTCCCAGCACAATATCCAGTTCCAGCAGTCCGCGCCGGCTACGCCAGCGAACCCTCTCAAGATTCTTCACGGATCCCTCTCATACCATGCGCTTGGTCATCAAGTTCTTGATGTTGCCGATGGCCTCGGTCGGGTTCAATTCTTTCGGGCACACATCCACGCAATTCATGATGCTATGACAACGAAACAAACGGTACGGATCTTCCAGATCATCGAGCCGCTCGGCGGTGGCATGATCGCGCGTGTCGGCAATGAAGCGATACGCCTGCAACAATCCCGCCGGGCCGACGAACTTGTCCGGGTTCCACCAGAACGACGGGCAAGCCGCGGTGCAGCAACCGCACAGGATGCACTCATACAAACCGTTCAGGTGCGCGCGCTGTTCCGGCGACTGCAACCGCTCGGTTTCCGGCGGCGGATCGTTGTTGATCAGGTAAGGCTTGATCGAATGGTATTGCTTGAAGAACTGCGTCATGTCCACGATCAGATCGCGGATCACCGGCAAGCCGGGCAGCGGGCGCAGCTCGATCGGCTGCTTCAGCGAGGACAGCGGCGTGATGCATGCCAGCCCGTTGCGCCCGTTGATGTTCATCGCATCCGAGCCGCACACTCCCTCGCGGCAAGACTTGCGCAACGACAGGCTGTCGTCCTGCTCCTTCAGCAACAGCAGCGCATCCAGCAGCATCATGTCGCCCGCCTCGACTTCAAGCTCGTAGTCCTGCATGTATGGCGCTGCATCCACATCCGGGTTATAGCGGTAAATTTTGAATTTCATATTTTTGCTTCCTCAACCGTGGACACGAATTGTTAAAGGTTCTTTACTCATAAGAAATATAAGTGGCATTTGAATGACCGAAAATTTTATCGATCTCATGCTTCAATTTTGGAGTGCGCAGACATGTCTGCGCTTGTGAGAAGGCGGCGACACGTCGCCGCACTCCAAATGTGCCGTTCCCACGCAGAGCATGGGAACGATAAGGCATATTTCCTTATTTACTGACTTATGAGTAACACGCATGCTCAACTCTTGAAAGTGTAATGCTGTTCGCGGAATAGCGCCAAACACGCATCCGCCACTACCGGGTCGAAATAGATACCTCGTTGCCTGGTGATTTCCGCCAGCGCTACTTCCATCCCCAAACCGGGACGATAAGGACGGTGCGAATACATCGCCTCGACCACGTCCGCGACACTGAGGATGCGGGCTTCCAGCAGGATCGCATCGCCCTTGAGTCCTTGCGGATAGCCGGAGCCATCGAGGCGTTCATGGTGTTGCAACACCATCTGTGCGATCGGCCAGGGGAAGTTGATGCCTTTCAAAATATCATAACCTGCTTGCGGATGAACCTTGATTAAGCTGAATTCGATATCGGTGATCTTGCCCGGCTTGCTGAGGATTTCCGCCGGAATTTGCATCTTCCCCAAGTCGTGCACCACGCCGGCGAGATGGATGGCATGCACCTGTTCAGCGGGCAGCTCCATATGCGTGGCAATCGCGGCGGCCAGATCGGCGACCCGGACCTGGTGTCCGGCGGTATAGGGATCGCGCATTTCGACGATGCTGGCAATCGCCCGCACGGTGTCTTCCAGGCTGTCTTGCATCTGCGCGAGATGCTGCTGGTTCTGCGCTAATGCGTTATCGCGTTCATGGCGTATTCGCAGCGCGTTTACACCGAACGCCAGATCACCCGCCATTTCTTCCAGCAATGCGATTTCCACTTGGTCGAAAGCATTGGCTTCTGCGGCATAAATGCTCAAGTTGCCGAATACCCCGCTACCATTGCGCAACGGCAGGGCAATGCTGGCGGCAAAGCCCTGTTTTAAGGCTTGCTCGCGCCATGCCGCATAACTGGGATCAAGCAGGATATTTTGTGCAATTTGCGCTACGCCGCTGCGCACCGCCCTGCCGGTCGGACTCTGTCCATACTCGCTGTCCGCCCAGGTGAGCGGCAGGGTATCCAGATAACCCGCCGCAAAACCGCTTTGCGCCATCGGGCGAATCGTCTTTTCTGCATCATGCTGCACGTATCCCACCCATGCCGAGCGGTAACCGCGCTGCTCGACAATGGCCTGACAGATTGCCTGCAACAGTTCGTCCTCGCTGGTGGCATACACCAGGCTGCGGTTCACCGCACCCAGCGTGGCAAGGGCGCGGTTGGCATGCAGAATCGCGACTTCCGCCCGCTTCTGGTCTTCAATCACGCTCAGCATCGCCCGGCGTGATTGGTTGGCAGCGTCAAGCAGCCCCTGCAATTCGGCCTGCGTCGAAAGAATTTTTGCCTCCGCCAGCTTGCGCTCGATCTCTGCTCCTGCCCTGACGGCAATAATTTCAAACATTTCCTTGACCATCGGTGGCGGAATGAATTTGTGCCGGGAGATGGCGCAGAGTATGCCGTTGACCTTGCCGTTTTTATCCCGAACCGGCGTGCCGACATAAGCTTCTGCGCCTATGGCCACCAGATCCTTGTCCACTGGAAACAACTGAACGACTCCTTCGTGGTATTCGCAGTAACCCTTCTGTGTGGCGCTTTCGCATGGGGTGCCGGCCAGAAGGTATTCGTAGTGCTCTACCGCTTTACCGTCGAGTTGCATAGCCAAGGCACGCACCATGCCTTCATCCATCAACTCGCCGACAATGACACACTCCACCCCAAGCCATGTGCACAAGCTGCTGACCGCTCTATGAAAAAACTCCGCCCCGATGTTTTGCGCCAAGATTGCAACGAGGGTATGGAACGTGGCCTCCGCCTGCTTGCGCCCGGTGATGTCGCGCACGATACCGATGGCGTGCCACTGGTCGCCGAATTGCGTCGCGGAAACGGATAACTCAACCGGAAACTCTTCGCCGCCCTTGCGCAGCGCGGTGAGCTCGCGCACCTTGCCGATGATCGGCCCATCGCCCGTCTCCTGAAAATGCGGGAAGGCTTGGGAAAATTTGGCCTGTGCCGCTGCCGGCGTAATCAGGGTATGCAGTTCCTGCCCCATTGCCTCGACAGCGGTATAACCAAAAATTCTCGCGGCGGCGGCGTTCCAGAATGAGATGCGCTGATCAGACCCAAGCATGATGATGGCATCCTGCGCCGATTCACTGATCTTGCGGAATTTCTCCTCGGCCATCTTGCGCGAGCGTATACCCTGCTCTACAGACAGTGCCAGCTGAACGGCGATCGCCAGCCGCGCCAGCCGGTCTTTCAGCACGTAATCTCTGGCGCCCGCGTGGATCAACTCCACCGCCTCGATATCGGAAAGCGCACCGGTGACCATAATCACCGGCACTTCCGGATGGTCGCGCCGCACTATTTTCAGCGCGGCCATGCCGTCGAAGTCGGGCAGCTTATAGTCCGACAGGATGACGTCGGGACGGAATTCTTCAAGCGCCCGGATGAACGTATCCCGCGTATCCACACGTAACGAGTTGAATTCGATACCCGCCTTGCGCAGCTCGCGCTCGTTGAGCTCGGCGTCGGTTGGACTATCTTCCAGCAGCAGGATGCGCAGTATTTCGCTCATCATGTCATTCCGTAGCCAATGCAGCCCTGTTGACCAGCATCCAGTACAGCCCCAGTTCCGCCACCGTCCTGGCGAATTCCTCGAACCCGATCGGCTTGGAAACGAAACTGTTGGCGCCGAGTTGGTAGCTGGCCACGACGTCCCGTTCCTCCTTGGATGAGGTCATCACCACCACCGGGATCAATCGGGTCTGCTCATTCGCCCGCATCTGTTTCAGCACCTCCAGCCCGTCCACCTTGGGCAGACGCAGGTCGAGCAACACCACCCGCGGTATTGAGTTTTTCCGCGCTGCGTAGTCGCCGCGCCTGAACAGAAAATCCAGCGCCGCCGCACCATCCTTGACCCATTCCACACTGTTGGCGAGATTGTGTTTGTTTAGCACGCGCAGGGTCAGCTCCGCATCGGTGGGATTGTCCTCCACCAGCAAAATGTCAACCGCCTTGTTTGTTACCATGATCAGACTCCTTGTTAATCCAAATCCATTAACCCCGTCATTCCCGCGCAGGCGGGAATCCAGTTGATTAAATAATCCCCGCAAAGCGGGACTACATTGAGATTTTGTCCGCTACGCGGAGT
>DATBWQ010000071.1:0-11954 GCA_036514695.1 Gallionella sp.
CCCGCGACATCCTGAAACAGGCAGAGTTGCTGTACACGCATGAGCAGGTGCAGGCGGCGCTGCATAAAGTCGCACAACAGATCAACGCCGCGCTGGCGGATGCGCATCCGCTGGTGCTGTCGGTGATGGGCGGAGCGGTGGTGTTCAGCGGGCAGTTGCTGCCGCTGCTCGATTTTCCGCTGGATTTCGATTACGTGCATGTGTCGCGCTACGGTAATGCGCGGCAGGGCGGCGCGATGCACTGGAAGGTCGAGCCGCGCGAGAATGTGCGCGGCCGTGTGGTGCTGGTGCTGGATGATATTCTCGATGAAGGCCGCACTCTGGATGAATTGCGCAAACGGGTGATGGAGTTGGGCGCGAGCAAGTTCTACAGCGCGGTGTTGGCCGACAAGCAGCATGGCCGGAAAAAACCCATCCATGCGGATTTCGTCGGGATAGAGCTGCCGAATCGTTTCGTGTTCGGCTATGGTATGGATATCGAAGGGGCGTGGCGCAATCTGCCCGCAATTTACGCAGTAAAGTAGGGGCGATTGATGAATCGCCCGTACATGTAGGAAGTAAAGAGAGGGTAATTTTATGTTAGCGATCATAGGCGGGCGCGGTCTGACCCAATTGACAAATTTGAAGATCACGCATCAACAAGTGATGCGTACACCCTACGGCGAACCGTCCGGCGCGTTTCTGTTCGGGACGCTGGATCAGCATGAGGTGATCTTTTTGGCGCGGCACGGCTATGGCCACACTATCCCGCCGCATCTGGTGAACTATCGCGCCAACCTTTGGGTGCTGCGCGAGCAGGGGGCCAGCAACATCATCTCTGTGGCAACCGTGGGCGGTATTCGCGCCGATCTCAAGCCCGGGGTGATCGTCGTGCCGGACCAGATCATTGATTACACACATGGCCGCGATGCGACCTTTTTCGAGGGGCGCGACAAGCCATACAGCAATGCCGATTTCACCCTGCCCTATAGCGAAAAGTTGCGCAGCCGCATATTGCGCAGTGCGCAAGCCGCACAGCAGCCGTGTGTGGATGGAGGCGTGTATGCGGCCACGCAGGGGCCGCGTCTGGACAGTATCGCCGAGATCAATCGCTATGAACGCGACGGGGCGGACATGGTGGGCATGACCGGCATGCCGGAAACCGCGCTGGCCAAGGAACTGGAGCTCAGTTATGCGGCCATCGCAGTGGTGGCAAACTATGCGGCCGGGCGCGGAGACAGCGCCAAGGGCATCAACGTGGAAAGCGTCAATGCCACCTCCAGCGCGGCGATGGAGCGGGTGCGCAGTATCCTCGAATGCGTAGTGAATGATGACGACTGAAGTGAAACTTGAAAATTTAACAACGTCATTCCCGCGCAGGCGGGAATCGTGCGATTTTATTCAACATGCTTTTGTACTTCTGTCCTTGCTGCGCAAGGAACTTTCTTGCTTTACTGGATTCCCGCCTGCGCGGGAATGACGGATTTTAGAGGCTATCAGATGGCGATTAGAAACGTATTGCGCATGGGCGATGCGCGCCTGTTGCATGTTGCCAAACCGGTCATAAACTTTGACACGCAGCAGTTGCATGATCTGCTGGTCGATATGCGCGACACGATGCAGGCACTGAACGGCGCGGGCCTGGCAGCGCCGCAGATCGGCGTGGGCTTGCGCGTGGTGATCTTCGGCGTGCAGCACAACCCGCGTTATCCCGATGCCGAGAGCGTGCCGGAAACGGTGCTGATCAATCCGGTCATCACCCTGCTGGGCGATGCGATGAAAGAGGACTGGGAAGGCTGCCTGAGCGTGCCCGGCTTGCGCGGTCTGGTGCCGCGCCATGCGCATATCCGTTACCAGGGGCAGGACGAATACGGCGATCTGATCGATCATACGGTCAGCGGGTTCCATGCCCGCGTGGTGCAGCACGAGTGCGATCATCTCGACGGCATTCTGTATCCGATGCGCATCCGGGACATGACGCAATTCGGCTACAACGAAGAATTGTTTCCCGGGCGGGAGATGCAGGATGAATAGTTGTGATTTCGCAGGGCTGACCTGAGTCCCGGTTTTATGTTTTTGGATTATTCCATTTTCAGTTTAGAAGTGGCGCTTTTGTGGGAGCGGCCTCCTGGCCGCGATCAAGCTTATCGCGGCCGGGAGGCCGCTCCCACAGAAGAAATTCATGCTGTTTCAAATTAGAAATGGAATTACACATGGATAATCTTAATACCACACGGATCCGGGTTTGAATCCGCGCAGCTTCCATGATTTACGGCGATATCAATTGCCGGATTTGCCGTAGAAGTGTTCCACGAATTTGGCCCGGAAAGTCTGGTGGCAACCCAGGCAGGAAGATTGCACCTTCTGAAAAGCCTCGATGACTTTCTGCCCGTCTTCTTCGTGGGCCGCGTGCAACAGATCGTGAGCGGCTTCGTGTGTCTGCATGTCAAAAGATTTGAATCTGGACATCTCGGCGCCCATGAAGCTGATGATTCGCGTTTTTTCTGCCAGCGGCGGCTGCGGATGTTCCGCGATCATCGGGGCGGTTTTTGCAACCAGCTCCCAATCCTCGCGCGAGATCCCATCGGTAATGATCTGCATATTCTTGCCCAATTCCTTCATCACTTTTTGAAATTCCAGCGGCTCGGCTGCCTGAACATGGGAAGCGGCCAGTGCGATGCTGATAAGCGATGCGGCTACGATCAATTGCTTTTTCATGGTGTATCATTTCGTGGGTTAATAAATCGGTTGGAACGAGTGCGGGTTTTACTTTCAGGCTCCGTATTCGCTTTGCTGCCCATGGTCAACTGCCGGACTCATCTGCGCCGCAATGCCTTGACCGCCACGGTCGCGATCACAACCCATATCAGCGTTCTCAGGCTCATCGCGATCATTGTGCGCTGCTCGTATGCCTCACCGGAATAGACATGCACACTAAAAGCCGCGAACGTGAGTGCTGTCGCTGTGGCGATGGCGACGGCCAGCCAGACCGCCCAGCGTTGCTGCAGCCACAGCCCGGCACCGGCGACGACATAGGCGAAGCCCGCCACAAAGTTGAACCAGAGCACGAACGGCACATAGTTGCCGGCAGCAGCGCGCGCCGCTTCGTCGCCGAACAGGACCGCGCCGCCTTCCTTGATGGTCAGAAGGCCGAATATGACCGCAACCAGGGAAATCGCCCAGATCCGGAATCCGCGTTGCTGTTTGGGTGTTGCCATGGTTTATCCTTTCTTGGGTTATGAATCAAATGGAACGACTGCGGGTCTTGATGCCATGCAATAAGATCGGAAAGATATTTTCCGCTTGTTGCTGAAGGGAGCGTTTGCCGCCAAATATCGATGACTGCATCACCAGCCCCTGGATCATGCCGATATAGAGCACTGCTGCGCTCTGGCTATCGAGATCATCCGATACCAGAGACTGTGACTTGGCCGATTCGAGCAGGCCGGCGATCTTGGCCTCATAGCCGGAGATGATCCCCTGGATAAGCTGGCGCAGCTTGCTGTTCTTCTTGTGCAGCAATTCGGAGAACATCAAACGCGGGATGGCCGGATGTTTGCTGATGAACGTGATATGCGCGAAGAACATGCGCTCGATGGCATTCAAGGGATCGGTGGCATCGGCTGCCGCCTTGTCCAATACCTTCATCAGGCGGTCGCGTATCCACTGCATGACCGCGACCCAGATGTCGTCCTTGGTTGCAAAGTGCCGGAAGATCGCGCCCTGGGTAAGCTGCATCGCATCCGCCATGTCTTGCGTGGTGACGCTGTCCACTCCCTTGTCGGCAGCCAGTTCCACCGCCACTCGAATGATCTCGCTCTGCCTGTCTTCCGAGCTCAACCGCCGCCTTGTCGTCACTTGATTCATAGTAGCCCTCCTTCAAAATTATTTTCAGACATGTCTGCCTTCGCCCGCTTCCTCATAGGTACGCCCATCGCGAATGTGATAGATACGCTTGAATGTGGGAATGATCTTTTCGTCATGGGTGACGACGATGATGGCCGTTTGGTATTGCTCCGCCATCTGATTCAGGATGCGCACCACGTTCAGCGCCCGTTCGCTATCCAGCGGCGCGGTAGGTTCATCGGCAAGGATGATCGGAGGGTGATTGGCCAGTGCCCGCGCAATTGACACGCGTTGCTGCTCACCGCCGGAAAGTTCCGAGACTTGCGCCTTGGCGCGGTGCCCCACATCAAGTGCATCCAGCAATTCCTGTGCGCGACTGCGCGAGTCGGCATTCGAAGCCCCGGCCAGCATCGGCAGCAGCGCGACGTTGTCGGTGACATCCAGGAACGGGATCAGGTAAGGCGCCTGGAACACGAAGCCGATGCGGTCCCGCCTGAGCGTGCGCAAATCCGCTATCTTCCATTCCTCGTCAAAGATCGTTTGCCCTCCCAAGGTCATGCGCCCTGCGGTGGGCTCGATCACTGCGCCCAGACATTTGAGCAGCGTGCTCTTGCCGGAACCGCTGGGGCCGACCAGACCCACTACTTCTCCTGGCCAGATGGTTATGTCCACGCCCTTGAGCGCATCCACCGCCGTCTCGCCCTCGCCGTAGCGCTTTTTCAGGTTCTCGATATGTATCGCCGCTTCACGCATGGATCAACCCCCGATCGCCGTTGCCGGATCGATGCGCAGTGCCGCACGGATGGCGAATATGCTGGCGATGGCACACATCCCCATGACCAGAAAGAATCCCTTGACGGCGTCTCCCGGCAACAGCAGCACGTATTTTGGAAACAGGGGCGCCCACAGGGTCGCCGACAATTTGCCGACCATGAAGCCGATCAGGCCCAGGCCCAGAGCCTGCTGCAGGATCATGCCGCTGATCGTGCGGTTGGTCGCGCCGATCAGTTTGAGCACCGCGATCTCGCGCACTTTGTTCAGGGTCATCGTGTAGATGATGAAGGCGACGATGGCGGCGCTGACGATGGCAAGGATCACCAGGAACATGAAGATCTGCTTGGACGAGGTGGCGATCAGGCGCGCCACCAATATCTCGTCCATCTGGCTTTTGGTATAGGCTTGCAGGTGTTTCCAGCGCACGATCTGTCCGGCCACTTCCTCTTCCATTCCCGGAACCGTGCGCACCAGCACCGCATTTACGAATCGGCTGGAAGTCTGGCTGGCCTGTACCGCCTCCAGCAATCCGGGCACGCCGGGACGATTGAAGGCCGGGTTGGCGGCGGTGCGCGCACGCTCGTTGATCAGCGCATCGTTATCCTTGAGGAACTGCACTTCCTGCGCGTCCTTGAGCGGGATGAACAGCATCGGATCGCCGCTGGAAGAGACCATGCGCCGCGTCAGGCCGACAACGGTATATTCATGGCGCCGGATGTTTACCTTGTTCCCCAGCGCAAAACCAGTCTTGATGTCGGCCAGCGCCTCGTAGTGCGGCTGAGCGACCGGGCGCCCCGCGACCAGGTAGGCGGGCTCACCCGGCTTGCCCGTTTCATATCCCACCAGCATCACGCGGATGTCCTTGCGGTTGTGCCGGACCTGCATGGTCAAATAGGTCACGTTGCCCGCTTCCTGTACTCCCGGCAGACCAAGCAGATCCCTCGCCACATCATCGCGCACGCTGGACGGTTCGGCATAGGGCCCCAGCGTATCCTGCTGTACGATCCACAGGTCCGCACCCGTATTTTCGATCAGCACCTGCGCATCATCCACCATGCCGCGATACACCCCTGCCATGGTCAGCGTCACGCCGATCAGCAGTCCCAGCCCCAGCCCGGTGAAGACGAACTTCCCCCAGCCATGCAGAATATCGCGGCTCGCCAGATTGATCACGGGCTACCCTCGAACGAGCTCGGGCACGATCTTTACGTTGAGTCCCGGGCGCAGCGGTTGCTGGCTGTAAACGATGACCGTGTCGTCATCGCCGATGCCATCCAATATCTGGGTGCGCCCATCCATCGTCGTGACGCCGATCCTGACCGGCCTGAACTGCACTTCTCCGCCTTGCAAGACCCAGACACCGTCCTGTTTGTCGATGCGCTTCACTGCGGCGCTTGGAATGGTGCAGGCGTTATCCAATCCCGGTAACTTGATGGTGACTTCCGCGTATTCGCCGATGCTGGCATCGTGCCCCTGGTCTGTGAAAGAAACATTGACGATCCGCTCCTCGGTCACCGCATCGCTGATCATGTCCACACGTTCGACCTTGCCCATGACCGGCGACTGGGGTTGTGAGCGCAGCACGATCTGTGCTGCCTGTCCGTCGCGAATCTGCCCGGCCTGTTTCTGGGCGATGCGCGTCTCGACCCACAGGCTGGCCGGATCAATGATCTGGAGCACGACCTGCCCGCCGGACACGGTGCTGCCCGGCTCAGCCAATCTGGCTGCGACCACGCCATCGACGGGGCTGATCAGCCTGGTTTGCGCCTGCAATTTGCCGACGCCGCGCATATCGGCCTGCGCCCTGGCATGCTCTTCGCGGGCGGCGGCCAGGTTGGCGATTGCCGCAGCCAACGCGGCGGATGCGGAATTTCTTTCATGCTGCTTGGCGTCGAGCATTTCCTGGCTGATGAAGCCGCGCGCACGCAATTCCTGATAACGGGTGAATGTTGCCGAGAGCGTGTCGAATCTGCTTTGCGCTTCACTCACCTGCGCTTCCGCCGCCCGGATCGAATTGGCCGCTTTTTCGACCATGCGTTGGCTGCCGGTCAGTTTCTCGTCCAGATCGACCGGGTCCATTTCCGCCAGGATCTGTCCCGCAACAACCTGGTCACCCTGATCGACCAGCATGCTTTTTACCCGGCTCGTCATGGTCGGGGCCAGGTTGTAGCTGCGCCTGGCCTTCAATGTCCCGACACCGAACACCCCGCTGGAAAGACTGCCGGTCTTTATCTTTTCTACCGTGACCTTGACTGGCGCCAAAGGTCCTTGGGTCATTACAACCCAGCCAAAAACAAGGACTACTCCGGCTCCCAGCGCCATCAATCCAATTTTTTGTCGAGACATGTAAACCACCTGGATAGTAATTGATTGCTATCTTAATGGAGGTCGCGGAAAAACGCAATGCGGCCTTGTGCGGTGTCAGGCACTGGTCAATCAACACATGGGGGGCTGCACAGTTCGAATGTCAGATCAGGGTCGAAGAGAGCGGGCCTGCTGTGAATGAAACTAAAATAATTCATTAGCCCGTCATTCCCGCGCAGGCGGGAATGACAAATTTTTAGAGGTGCACTTATACTGTTTTGGGATGAACCATGTCTGCCGGTCTCACCCAGCGCTCGAAGTCCTGTTCCGTGACATAGCCCAGCGCCAGCGCCGCCTGCTTCAGCGTGCTGCCGTCATGGTGTGCGCGCTTGGCGATCTCGGCGGCGCGGTCGTAGCCGATGTGCGGGGTCAGCGCGGTCACCAGCATCAGCGAGCGCTCCATCAGTTCCGCGATGCGCCCGCGATTGGCTTCGATGCCGCGCACGCAATGTTCCTCGAAGCTGGTCATGCCGTCGGCGAGCAGGCGCACGCTTTGTGAGAAGTTGTGCGCGATGAGCGGCTTGAACACGTTCAGTTCGAAGTTGCCCGAGGCGCCGCCGACTGTGATCGCCACGTCGTTGCCGAACACCTGGCAGCACAGCATGGTCAACGCTTCGCACTGGGTCGGATTCACCTTGCCCGGCATGATCGAGCTGCCCGGCTCGTTTTCCGGGATGCTGATCTCGCCCAGGCCGGAACGCGGGCCGGAGGCCAGCCAGCGCACGTCATTGGCGATCTTCATCAGCGCGACAGCCAGCGTCTTGAGCGCACCGTGCGCCGCCACCAGCGCGTCATGCGCGGCCAGCGCGGCGAACTTGTTGAAGGCGCTCCGGAAAGGCGCATCCATGCTGCGCGCCAGTTCCGCTGCGACACGCTCGCCGAACTCGGCATGGGTATTCAGCCCGGTGCCGACCGCGGTGCCGCCGGCCGCCAGTTCATGGAGCGGCGTGAGTGCGGCAAGCAATAACGATTCCGCAAGATCCAGTTGTGCCACATAGCCGGAGAATTCCTGGCCCAGCGTCAGCGGCGTCGCGTCCTGCAAATGGGTGCGGCCGATCTTTACAATGTCGGCGAACGCGTCGGATTTTATCTTCAGCGTGGCACGCAGCGTGCTCAATGCCGGCAGCAGTTTCTGCTGGATGCCGATCACGGCGGCGACGTGCATCGCGGTCGGGAAGATGTCGTTGGATGACTGGCCGAGATTAACATCATCATTCGGATGCACCTTGCGCGCCGCGCCGCGCGCGCCGCCGAGCAGTTCCGAGGCGCGGTTGGCGAGCACCTCGTTGACGTTCATGTTGCTCTGCGTGCCCGAGCCGGTCTGCCAGACAGATAAAGGGAACTCCTCGCGATGTTGGCCTGCCAGCACTTCGTCCGCCGCCTGCATGATGGCGGTCGCCTTCTCTTCGCTCAGCAGGCCGAGACCGTGGTTGACCAGCGCGCAGGCACGCTTGATCCCGGCGAGGGCCATGATGATCTCATCAGGCATGCGCTCGGACGAGATGTGAAAGTGTGCCAGCGAACGCTGGGTCTGCGCGCCCCAAAGCCGCTCGGCGGGCACCTCGATGGGGCCGAAAGAGTCACGTTCTGTTCTGGTGGCCATGGTGTTTCCTCCCAACGAAATTGTTCTGAGTATGGGTCGTCAAAAAAGTAGGGTGGGCACGTTTTTGTGCCCACGCGGACATCATCAATCATATCCCAGCGCCGAACTTCCCATCGCACCAGTCCAATTATGCGCATATACCCCATCGTGCACATAGCGGTGAAATGTCGAATAAGGCCAATCAACCGTGTGTTGTACGTGCCCGTGTTTAACCGGGTTGAAATGAATGTAATCGACATGGCGGGCAAAATCAATTTCATCGCGAATTTGATGTTCCCAGAATCGCCGTTGCCATATTGTCGATTCACGATGTTTGAGTTTTGATGCAGTCACCCAGCCGGCACGACGATAATCTTCTCTGCAGGCTAAAGAAACTGCACGCTTGATTATCATCCAGCGGGTGGAGAAATCAGCATCATCGTCTGGCAATGTCCACATGCAATGTAAATGGTCAGGCAATAATACCCATGCATCAATGACAAATGGGCGCAACGTGCGCACCGTTTCAATCGCGGTGCGCAATGCGTTGCGAATCGCCTCGTTGCATAGAATCGGCTGCCGCCGGTAAGCAACCACCGTAAAGAAATAGGTTGAGCCAGCAGCCGATGCGCGGCGATAACGTGACATGGTTGTTTACTCTGAAAATGTCGAATCCGCGTGGGCACAAAAGCGTGCCCACCCTACAACGACTTATTTTGATACCAATTCGCGCAGCACATACGGCAGTATCCCGCCGTGGCGGTAGTAGTCCACTTCTATCGGCGTGTCGATGCGCAGCAGCAGCGGCACTTGCTCGGTGCTGCCGTCCTTGCGGCGGATAGTGAGCAACACGTCCTGTTGCGGTTTAAGGTTGCCGGCTATGCCGACTATGTCGAAGCTCTCCTCGCCGGTCAGGTTCAACGCGGCGGCATGGGTGTCGCCCTTGAATTGCAGCGGCAGCACGCCCATGCCGACCAGGTTGCTGCGGTGGATGCGCTCGTAGGATTTGGCGATCACCGCTTTTACGCCCAATAACTGCGTGCCTTTCGCGGCCCAGTCGCGGCTCGATCCGGTGCCGTATTCCTCCCCGGCAAATATCACGGTCGGCGTGCCCGCTGCGATGTATTTCATCGCGGCATCGTAGATCGCCATCTGTTCGCCCTTGTACAGTGTGAATCCGCCTTCGATGCGGTTGCCGTCCGCTTTCGGCGGCAGCATCAGGTTCCTGATGCGCACGTTGGCGAAGGTGCCGCGCATCATCACTTCGTGGTTGCCGCGCCGTGCGCCGTAGCTGTTGAAATCCTTGATGGCCACGCCGCGACCTTGCAGATATTTGCCTGCCGGGGTCGTCGCCTTGAAGCTGCCGGCCGGGCTGATGTGGTCGGTGGTGACCGAGTCGCCGAAGATCGCCAGCGCCCTGGCATTGCTGATGCTCTTGATGCTGCTGGTGGCCATGGCGAAATCGTCGAAGAACGGCGGACGCGCGATGTAGGTGGAATCGTCCCACTGATAACGGTTGCCAGTGGGCGCGGCGATCGCGTTCCACAACGGCAGGTCTTTGGTCAGATCGGAATACAGCCTGCGATACACCGCCGGATCGGCGGCGTACTTCATCACCGTTTGTATTTCTGCGCCGGTTGGCCAGATGTCTTTCAAATATACCGGTTGACCATCCTCGCCGGTGCCGAGCGGTTCGCTGTCGAGGTTGATGTTCATCCTGCCCGCAATCGCGTAAGCCACTACCAGCGGCGGACTGGCCAGGAAATTGGCCTTGATGTTGGCGTGGATGCGCGCCTCGAAGTTACGGTTGCCGGACAGTACTGCCGCAGCGATCAGGTCGTTGGCGACGATGACTTCTTCGATGCTGGCATCCAGCGGGCCGGAATTGCCGATGCAGGTGGTGCAGCCGTAAGCGGCCAAGCTGAAGCCCAGTTGCGCCAACGGTTCCAGCAGACCCGCATTGGAGAGATATTCGGTCACCACACGCGAGCCGGGCGCGAGCGTGGTCTTGATGTGCGGCTTGACGCGCAATCCTTTTGCCACCGCTTTCTTCGCCAGCAGGCCTGCCGCCAGCAGCACGCCGGGGTTGGAGGTGTTGGTGCAGCTCGTGATCGCCGCAATCAGCACATCGCCGTGGCCGATCTCGACGGGCGGCAGCATCTCGTCTGCAGTCTCGCAGCGCACCGATGCACTCGGATGGTCGTCGGCCATCTCCATCTCGCTGCGGTTCTGCGCACCGTTTTGGCTGCCGCCGCCGGAGATCGGGATGCACACATTGCTGCTGCGGTCGGGCAGTGCGGTGGTGTAACGTTTGCCGAGTTCGGCGGCAGGCCGGTTGAAGCCGTTCTCCGCGATGGGTTTGCTGAACAGCGTGTTGAAGGTTTCCTTCATGCGCGACAGTGCGATGCGATCCTGCGGGCGTTTCGGGCCTGCCAGCGAAGGCTCGATGCTGTTCAGATCGAGTTCCACCACGCTGCTGTAATCGATGCTGCCCGCGGCCGGCACGCCGTACAAGCCTTGTGCCTTGAAGTAGGACGCGAAGGCATCCACTTCGTCTTCAGTGCGCCCGGTGTTGCGCATGAAATTCACGGTCACATCATCCACCGGGAAGAAGCCCATGGTCGCGCCGTATTCCGGAGCCATGTTGGCGATCGTCGCGCGGTCTGGGATGGTGAGGGCGGCTGTGCCTGCGCCGAAGAATTCGACGAACTTGCCCACCACTTTTTGTTTGCGCAGCAGTTCGGTCACGGTCAAAACCAGATCCGTGGCCGTCACGCCTTCGCGCAGCTTGCCCTTGAGATGCACGCCCACCACGTCCGGCGTCAGGAAATACACCGGCTGGCCGAGCATGCCGGCTTCTGCCTCGATGCCGCCGACACCCCAGCCGACCACGCCGATGCCGTTTATCATGGTGGTGTGGCTGTCGGTGCCGACCAGCGTGTCCGGGTAATAGACTCGTCCTTCCGGGCTGTCCTTATGCTGTACGCCGCGCGCCAGATATTCGAGATTCACCTGATGCACGATGCCGATGCCGGGCGGCACCACCTTGAAGGTATCGAACGCCTGCATACCCCATTTCATGAAACGGTAGCGTTCGGTGTTGCGCTCGAACTCCAGTTCCATGTTCAGTTTGAGCGCGTCCGGGCTGTTGTAGTGATCCACTTGCACCGAGTGATCCACGACCAGATTCACCGGCACTAGCGGCTCGATGATCTTGGGGTCTTTGCCCATCGAAGCGGCGGCATCGCGCATCGCGGCGAGGTCGACCAGCAGCGGCACGCCGGTGAAATCCTGCAACACGATGCGCGCCACGACGAACGGGATCTCTTCGGTGCGCGCAGCATTCGGCTGCCAGTTCGCCAGTTGGCGCACATGCGCCTCGGAGATTTTCTTGCCGTCGTAATTGCGC
>DATBWQ010000072.1:0-5942 GCA_036514695.1 Gallionella sp.
GTCAGCTACCGGTGCGGCTGCGCCCGCCTCCAAAAACGTCACAGCGTCTGCCGGCTGGTTTTCAGCGCCGGCGTCATCGCTGACCTGGGCGGCGGAGGATGGTGCAGGCGGCTCTCCCGGGGCGGGCGCGTCGGCGGGGAACGCCGGGCGCGCCCAACCGAAAGCCAGCCATGCCAATGTCATGACACAACACCTCCGGCCTGCGCCGATCGTTCCATCCCCCCCCCGCTTTGCATTAGGCATTTTGTTATGGCATGAAAATTCTTGCACAATGATTTTAAATCGTCCCTGTCCGGGACATACTTTGCCCGCCGCCAAACCGGCATAGCAACAACGAACATGGAAACAGCACTGAATCCCTCTTTGCAAAAGTAATCGTAGGGTGGGCAGGCTTCATCTGCCCACCAATCCGCGTGGGCAGAAAAGCCTGCCCACCCTACTTGCTGTTAAACCGGCTTGGCAACAACGCTGCCTCCCCCTTTGCAAAAGGGGGACTGAGGGGGATTTGCACTGGCGGCGAATTGACCGCCAGTTTGAAACCCCCGCTCCCCCTTGATG
Organism: Gallionella sp.; assembly: GCA_036514695.1. Lineage (GTDB taxonomy): Bacteria > Pseudomonadota > Gammaproteobacteria > Burkholderiales > Gallionellaceae > Gallionella. Next base: position 559 of record DATBWQ010000072.1, read on the forward strand.
AGAGGGGGAGCATCACGCTTTGCTGAAGAGCGTAGCCCGGATGGAATGCAATGGAATCCGGGACAACCTTCGGCATATACACCAACACCCCCGGATTCCGGCCTTCGGCCTGCATCCAGGCTACGGCACCGTTAAACCGGCTTGGCAACAACGCTGCCTCCCCCTTTGCAAAAGGGGGACTGAGGGGGATTTGCAATGGCGGCGGATTGACCGCCGTTCGAAATCCCCGCACCCCCTGATGTGAAGGGGGAGTATCACGCTGTGTTTTGGGTACCTCCGTTTTTGGGCTGCGCAATCATTCCGTCCCCGGCTCCTCAACTGCCTTTGCCGCAGGCTCGGCAACAGGCTCCTCAACCGCCTTTTCCGCAGGCTTGGGAAGTGGCAGGAAGCGCGACTCATCCACTTGAATGGGAGTCTTTTTCCTGAGCTTGGCAATCAGCGACTTCCATGCGCGTTCGCTTTCATCTATCAGGTACAATTCACGGGCGCGCGGCTTGACGGTTTCAAAGCTGTTCAGTTTGGCCTCCCTGCGGTCTGCCAGTTTGAGTATGGCCACGCCCTCCATCATCCCGACGGGATCGGTGATCTCGCCGGGTTTGAGTTTGTCCACGGCTTGCTGCACCGGTTCGGACAGCATCCCGCCATGCATATAGCCCATGTCGCCGCCCTGATCCGCGGTCTCCGTATCACCGGAGTAGAGCGCAGCGAATTCGGCGAAATCAGCCCCCTCGCGCAATTGTTTGACCAGATCTTCTGCCTTGGTGCGCGCGGTCTCCCATGCGCCCTGTGGCGAGGATGGATCCACCTTGAGCAGGATGACCGAGACGCGCAGTTGCTCCGGTTCGGTGAACTTGTCCGGGTGGGCGGCGTAATACTTGCGCAACTGCTTCTCGTTAGGGGCGGGCACTTTGCGCACCCGCTGTTCCAGTTGGCGGCGCAGGGTTTCATCTTCCGCCTGCCTGGTCAGCATGGGCATCACCCGGTCGCGGACCTTCTGCCATTCCTCGGTGCCGGCAAAACGCTGCTCATGCTGCTCCAGCTTTTGCCTGACCGCTGCGGCATCCGGTTTCAGCTTGCGCCGCTTGGCCTCGTCCAGCACCAGTACCTTGTTGATCAGCGTGTCCCCTATCTCCCTTTGCAGCGCCGCGACCTCCGCCTCGGGCGGCGTGCCGTGATAGAACCTGTTGCGTGACGCCGAGGCGAATGCGGAATCAAATTCGCGCTGGCTGATGACCGTCTTTCCCACGCGGGCGAAAACCGGCGGCTTGCTGCTGACGGCACTGCTGCCTGCTGTGCCGGCATCGGCGGCCAGCGCCCCGGAGGCGAGCAATACTCCGGCGGACAAGGCGGTCAACGCCAGCATGATGTTGTTGCGGCTTGGTTTCAGCTTCACTGTTGGATACCTTTCATATTGAACTGTAGGGGCAGGTTATTCCAGTCTGCGTTAAGGGCACTTCTAAAAATCCATATTTCATCCCAACTGCTGCGTTGCGTAAAAAATTTCTTGCTTACATATCATACATATACGGCGCTGCGAAATTTTTCCACACCTTGCATTTGGGCAAAATCTGAATTTTTAGAAGCTCCCTTAAAGACAACGTTCATTTTGCAGGGTGCGTCCCACGCACCGCCTTCGATGCAATGGTGGTGCGTGGGACGCACTCTGCGATATTTCAATTATCACAAATTGGAATTACAGGCCTGCCGGTTTTCATGCGGGGCGGAACCCGGCCTTGCATTATCACGTGCCCGCCGCAGAAAATCCAGACAAAAAAAGCCAGACAAAAAAAAGCCAGACGTCTCCGTCTGGCCCGCCTTGCGGCGCTATGCTATATGCTGCTTACTTGGTGTGGCAGGCCAGGCACACTTGGCTGCCGTTGTTGTTAGCCAGACGCAGGAATGTCTTGTTATTGCTGTGCGGGTCATGGCAGGTTGCGCATTCCACGAGCGGCTCACCAGACAGAGCGCCGCCACCGGTACGTGTGTACAGCGGGAAGTCAGACTTCGACTTGCCGGCACCACCGGTCTCGACATACCATACGGTACCGACAGCGGTTGCGATTGAACTTGCAGCCTTGAAGTCAGGATCCTTGCCACCAGCGTACTGGATGCTGACCGGGTGATCGTTCCTCAGGTCGGTGGCCAGATAGATAGGCTCTGCGGCTGGAACGGAGTCGCTCAGGATACCGAACTCTCTGAAGCCGCCGCAATCCGATGAGTCAGCCTCGGCGCACACCTTCGGTTCAACAAAGCTGTAGCCGTCGGCGATGATCTTGTTGCCGTTGCCGTCAATGTTTATGTCGCCGGAATTGCCGCCGCCCGGTGAGTTGAGCACGCTGTTCAGAGCCTGTGTACCATCGTGGCAGGACAAGCAGGCCAGCGATACGCCGCCGATCGGAGCTGCATCAGCATCCATCGTGGTGGTGCCGAGGTCGGAGTAGGTTTGATACGTTGCGGTGCTCAGGGTGCGGTTCCACAACGGTACTGCTGCCGAGGAATCGGATCCGTGTGGTGTGTGGCAGAACACGCAGATTTCAGTCGTTGCGTTGGTGAAGTTCCAGCCAAAAGGCTTGAGGGGGTCGTTACGGCCGAAGTTCTGTGTTCCGCCCAGGTTGTGCTTGGTGTTGGTGATACCGCCAGTGCCGGCAGCCATGGCGATGCTGCTTACGCTGCTTATCGACACGATGGCCAAACCGAGAGCTAATTTAGCAATTGAGGTTTTCATTTGTAAGTCCTTTTTAAGGTTAGAGAAAGTGCTGCATGTTGCTTTGTTTGCTACCCACTTTTTACACCGGCCCTGTTGGTTAGGGTTGCCAGCGCCCCCAAATTGAAAGCACATAGCGTGCCAGAGATGTAAGTTATTGTTTTATCGCAAATGGCATACCAGCCGAAAATCAAACTTCCCGCTTACGGGAAATTCTGCCGCCTGATTTCCTGATTGTGGGATTGCCTGGTTGCGGGATGTTGCGATTGCCGGGCTTGCTCATCTCCCGCTGAGACAACTGCAACACAGTTCCTCCCTTGCTGGAGATGCCCCTGTCTGTCAAGGTTGCCGGCAGGGTAAATTTGTTCCCGGCGAAAAATGTGGGTGCGCTTGCGCCTCATTTGGCGATGATGGTGCGTAAACGCACTCTACATAATTTTGTTCATTGAGAATCGGAATATAGTTTGTAGGGTGGATAAGCGCAGCGCATCCACCTTTTTGAGCTGGCATGGTGGATGCGCTGCGCTTATCCACCCTACTACTCTCTCTGTCAGGGGGAAACACGCCCCTCTTGCAAAGGTGGAGCTCAAATTTCCAAGTGGATTATACGGATTAATGACATTTTTGTGGGAGCGGCCTCATGGCCGCGATCAGGCTTATCGCGGCCAGGAGGCCGCTCCCACAGGAGATATTCCCCCACATGAGATATCCCCCACACAGGAGATATTCATCTTTTTCAAACTGGAGAGGCCCTGTCTATCAAGGTTGCCGGGATTTGGCTTGGTCTCGTTCCGGCCTGCCGCTATAATCCGCCCGTAATTATATCGGCCGCGTCGCCCCTGTCACGCCTAACCGGAAAGAGTCCGCAATGAATACCCGCAGCCTGTTTCTCCAACCTTATATACAGGTTGGCCTGTTGTTGCTGGCCGTGATCACGCTATACGCCGGATCGTTGCCCGCTCCGTTCGTTTTCGATGACATCGATTTTTTTGCGAATCCGCAAATGCTTGCCAAGTACGGCGCTTATTTCAGCCTTGAATTGCGCTGGCTGCCTTATGCTTCCCTGGTCCAGACGACAAATTGGCTGGGCTTTGATCCATCCTGGCTCAGGCTGGGCAACGTGCTGCTGCATGCGGCCAATGCCATCGCATTGTTTTTCCTGTTGCGGCGGTTGTTCCGGGAGGTGCTGGCCGGGCCGGACGACATGCCGTCCTCATTGACATGGTTCGCTTTCTTCGGCGCACTGATATTTGCGTTGCACCCGGTTGCGGTCTATGGCGTGGCCTATCTGATCCAGCGTTCCACGCTGATGGCGGCGCTGTTCATGCTGCTGATGCTGCTCGCCTATCTGGAGGGTTTGCTGCGCGAAAGCTGGCGCTGGATGCTGGCCGCGGCGCTATGTTATTTTGCCGCCGTGTACTCCAAGGAGCACAGCATCGCAGCACCGGGAGTGGCGCTGGCATTGACGTTACTGATACGCAAGCCATCGGCGGCGCTGTTCAGGCAGATCGCGCCTTTCTATATGATAGCGGCGCTGATCGCGGCGGCCGTGGTGTGGAGCACTGTCAGCAGCAAGGGAGTCCTCGGGGTGGCCTATGAACCCAACGCGGGAGGCATGCTGGAGCATAGCGCCAGGATGGAAGGCTTGAACGATCTGCAGGATGCCCATTTGCTGAGCATTCTCACCCAGTGCTGGCTGTTCTTCAAGTATCTGGGGCTCTGGCTGCTGCCGAACCCGGCCTGGATGTCGGTGGATATGCGCGAGCCGTTCGCCGTATCATTGCTCAGTTGGCCGCATACCCTCGGTCTGATCGCGTTCCCGGGCTATTTCTGCGGCGCGGTGTGGCTGTTGCTCAAGCGGGGAAGAAGGGGGTTGCTGGGGTTCGCGCTGTTGTTTCCGTGGATATTGTTCCTGACTGAATGGTCCACCGTGCGCATCCAGGAACCTTTCGTGCTGTATCGCAGCTATTTGTGGATGCCGGGATTGTTTTTCGCGCTACCGCTGGTTTTCGGATGGCTTTCCCCGAAAAGAGCTTGTTCCGATTCCAGATCAAACGTGCATTTCGTAGGGCGGGCTCTGCCCGCCGGATCAAGTTGCCGGGCGGAGCCCGGCCTACGGAAATGGAATTACATCGTGCTGGGACTGGTCAGTCTGCTGCTGGTGCCGCTGACGCTGAACCGGCTGGACACCTTCTCCAGCAATTTGAAACTCTGGGACGATGCCGAGAAACTGGTGCGGGGCAGGACCGGCGTGTTCGGCATCGAACGCGTTTATTACAATCGCGGCACCGAATTGGGGAAACTCAAACGTTACGACGAGGCCATTGCCGATTTCAGCAGTGCCATCGCCATACGACCTTTTGACTATGTGTACGGCAATCGCGCCACGGCCTATTACTTCCTGGGTAATTATCAGCAGGCGCTGCGCGATTACGATCGCGCCATTGCGCTCAATCCTGATAATGCCAACTCCTATTATGGGCGGGCATTGACTTACCGGGCCCTCGGGGGCTTCGCGGCGGCGCAGGATGACCTCCGGAAAAGCTGTGCGCTGGGGCTATGCCCTTGATCCTCGCGGTTGCCATTGCTGAATACACCCCCGCAGGGACTATTTTATTGAGGATTACATATTTGAAGACAGAGTCTCCGCATCTCGTAGGTCGGGCTACGCCCGACGCGG
>DATBWQ010000073.1:0-19787 GCA_036514695.1 Gallionella sp.
TGGCCGAAGCCTGTCCTGAGCCTGTCGAAGGGTTCCCCCGGATTCCATTGCATTCCATCCGGGCTACGCCCGTTCAAGTTTTTCCGATACCCGCGCTCTTGGCGCTGGGTAGTTCATTACTTTGGAGCGCAATCATGAACCTGCTTTCGTTTTACGTCAGTGAAAAACAGCATCACGCCGGCATGCCCTTGTACGAATGGCTGCTGGAAGAAGCCAAGGGGCTGGGTGTGCATGGCGGATCGGCGTTTCGCGCCATTGCCGGCTTCGGCCGGCATGGGAAGATGCACGAGGAGACTTTCTTTGAGCTGGCCGGTGAACTGGCGGTCAAGGTCGAGTTCATCCTGGATGATGCGATCGCCGAGCAACTGCTTGGCAAAGTGCGTGCGCAAAGCATGAATGTGTTTTATGTGAGGCAGACAGTGCAATCAGGGGTGGCTTGAACGCCGTTTAATCAGGGTGTCCACGCAGGGCAGGTTGTGGTCGTTGATTCTGCGAATAAAGGAGTGATGATGAAAAGATTCCTGATGGTGATGTCATTGTGCTGCTTCGCGGGTTCCGTGGCGCAGGCAGCGGTACAGGGCAAGGAAGTCAGCTATCAGGCGAATGGCACGACCCTCAAAGGTTATATCGCCTATGACGATGCCTTCAAGGGCAGGCGTCCGGCAGTGCTGGTGGTGCATGAGTGGTGGGGACACAACGAGTATGCGCGTAAGCGGGCGCGTATGCTGGCGGAGTTGGGTTATACCGCGCTGGCCGTGGACATGTATGGCGATGGCAAGCAGGCCCATCATCCCGATGATGCGGGCAAGTTCGCCGCCGAAGTGAGCAAGAACATGCCGCTGGCCAGGGCGCGTTTCGAGGCGGGCATGGAATTATTGCGCAAGCAGAAGACCGTGGATGCCCATGAAATCGCGGCTATCGGCTATTGTTTCGGCGGTGGCGTGGTGCTGAACATGGCGCGCATGGGTGAGGATCTGAAGGGCGTGTTGAGCTTTCACGGATCTCTCGGCACGGACGATCCCGCCCGGCCCGGCAAGATCAAGGCGCGCATCGTTTCCTTCTCCGGCGAAGCCGATCCGATGATAGGAGCTGACAAGGTCGCCGCCTTCAGGCAGGAAATGGACAATGCCGGAGCGGATTACCGGGTGGTCACTTATCCCGGAGCACAGCATGCTTTCACCAATCCGGAAGCGGATCAGCTGGGCAAGAAGTTCAATATGCCGCTGGCCTACAATGCCGAGGCTGACAAGGATTCATGGCAGCAGGCGACGGTGTTTTTGCGTGAAGTATTCGGTAACAAATAACTGGTTTGGGTCCAGACAAAAGCTGTTCTGATTCCCATGTGGAAACGCTCTTCCGTTTGGCGGCGCACCTTATTCCAGTTCACGTTGAACAACAGTAATTATGCAGGGTGCATTTCACGCACCATTATCATTGGTGCGCATAGCGCACCCTACGCAAGAGTTTGAACTTGTAATTCCCCACAGTCTTGCTGCGGGGACAGCGCAGGCTAAAATGAAAAAATAGAAGTGATGTAGCCCGGATGTAGCGCAGCGAAATCCGGGGTTTGGTGGCGTGGCCGAAGTTCCCCCGGATTCCATTGCATTCCATCCGGGCTACGCCCGTTCAAGTTTTTCCGATACCCCGCACTCTTGGCGCTGGGTAGTTCATTTATTTCTTAGGGGCATCCGGTTGGCGGGCTTCTACCACGGGCGCATCCGCAGCACCGCCAGCACCTGGCCGTCACTTTTTCCCACCAGTACCGCCTGTTCCTGATATTTGGCACGCAGCGGCAAATAACCCAGATCAGCTTCGGCTCGTCCGCTGTTGCGTACCCGGTCGTCTATCTCGGCGGTGCGATCCGGGTTCAGTTTCTTTAGCTCTGCCAGAGGTTTGGCCACTCGGCCCGCTGCTGCCATATGCTCGGCGAACGGCATGTAGTATTGCGGAAATTGCGGCAAGTCCTTTCCGGAAAATGCACTCAATGCCACTTCGTTCCTTTCCCTGATATCGGTCGGCATTTCCGAATAAACGTAAACCGGGCCGGTGAGCGGAAGCGAGCGGTAGTCCGGATATCTGGCCTTGGCAATATCTTCGTCGCTCAGCATGTTGGCGGTAACCAGATCGAAAGAATCCTTGCTGAACACCACGAATACCGGGCGTGCATGGAATACCACGCTCATGCCGTAGAGCAATGCAGCAACTTGCAATGTGGCGATCACCGACAGATCGAATGCCAGCGCCCTGCGGCTCTTCTTCGTATTGAAGACGATCATGGTGATGAGGGGACCCAGCGACATGTCTACCCCGAGCAGAATCAGCAAGACTTGCTGCCCTCCAACCGCCGCGAAGAGCGGGTACGGATACCAGAGCAGCAGCATGAGTGCGAGTACCGCTGTCGCGACGACCGCACTGATGGTCAGGTGGATGAGGGAGGCTTTCCAGCGCGACATAAGGGCACCTCAAAAAATCCAGATTTTAGTTCCGGCATAACCTGAAGGTTAGCCTTCACAGCAACTGCGTTGTAACCCAACTGCTGCGTTGCGTAAAAAATTTCTTGCTTACATATAACTCATATGCGGCGCCGCAAAACGAAGTTTCAGAGTAGGCTAATCTTCAGGTTAGCCGGAACTAAAATTTTCTTCGCGCCTTGCATTTGGGCGAACTCTGAATTTTTAGAGGCGCCCATAACGGTTGAAAATTCATTTGTGGTGTGAGGTGGCTTGTCAATCTGCAAAAAAGTCTTTTACCTTGGCCATCCAGGATTTTGCGCGCGGGTTGTGGAGTTCGCTGTCTTTGTCGTTGATGGACTCAAACTCACGCAACAATTCTTTCTGGCGGGCGGTCAGGTTCACCGGAGTTTCCACCGCCACGTGGCAATGCAAATCACCATGACTGGAACTGCGCACGCCCTTGATGCCCTTGCCGCGCAGGCGGAAGATCTTTCCGCTTTGGGTCTCGGCAGGGATCTTGATCGTCGCCACCCCATCCAGCGTGGGGATCTCGATCGAGCCACCGAGCGCGGCGGTACTGAAACTGATCGGCATCTCGCAATGCAGGTCGTTATGGTCGCGCTGGAACACCGCGTGCGGCTTGATGCTGATCACCACGTACAAATCACCGGGAGGGCCGCCATTCATGCCATGTTCACCCTCGCCGGACAGGCGGATGCGGTCATCCGAGTCCACGCCCTCCGGGATTTTCACCGACAGCGTCTTGTGCTGTTTGATGCGCCCGACGCCATTGCAGTCCTTGCACGGCGAGGCGATCATCTTGCCGGTGCCGTGACAGCGCGGGCAGGTTTGCTGGATCGAGAAGAAACCCTGCTGCATGCGCACCTGGCCATGGCCGGAGCAGGTGGTACAGGTGGTCGGACTGGTGCCGGGTTTTGCTCCGCTGCCGTGACAGGTCTCGCATTCTGCCATGGTCGGTATGCGGATCTGTGTCTCGGTGCCGCGTGCGGCCTGCTCCAGCGTGATCTCCATGTTGTAGCGCAGGTCGGCGCCGCGCTGCACGCTGCTGCGCCCGGCGCCTCCGCGTCCGCCGCCAAAGATGTCGCCGAAGATGTCCGAGAAATCAAAACCGGCCGCGCCTGCTCCACCCGCACCGAACGGGCTGCCGCCCATGCCGCCCGCCTCGAAAGCGGCGTGGCCGTGTTGATCGTAAGCAGCACGCTTCTGTGTGTCGCTCAGTGTTTCGTAGGCTTCCTTGGCTTCCTTGAAATGTTCCTCGGACTTGGGGTTGTCCGGATTGCGGTCGGGATGATGCTTCATCGCCAATTTGCGATAAGCTTTTTTGATCACTTCGTCTGATGCGTCGCGATTGACGCCGAGGACTTCGTAGTAGTCTTTTTTGGACATTGATGATGGGAAGGGAAAATGGAGAAGGGGGAAGGGTTAGGGTGTGCGGTGTTTAATTGAAGCCGCTAAGCCCATCAGCAATCCCGAGACTTCATCCACTTTTCCGTTCAACTCCTCTGCGTTATTCAAGTAACTCAACCTCGCGGCAAGCTCGATCAGTGTATCTAATTCGGATAGTGAGCCAGCCGCGATGCTCAAAAAATGCAGCAGTTCCTTGGTTCCGTTACGAGCAAAGCCTTCCGCAATGTTTGCCGGAACAGAAACTGCCGCACGCTGCATTTGGCTGGTTAATCCGAATTTTTCTTGGGCGGGGAAAAGGGCTGTTGCGGAATAGATCGCACTCACCAACTCTATTGCTTGCTGCCAAGCTTTCAGGTTGCGGTGAGCGCGCTTCACACCCTTCTCCCTTCCCCCTTAACTCTTCTCGTTTTTACTTCTTATCCTTTACTTCCGTGAACTCCGCATCCACCACGTCGCCTTCATCCTTGGCAGGTTCGGCGTGTGTGCCGCTCGGTTCACCGCCCGCCTGCGCCTTGGCCTGTTCGGCGGCATACATCTTTTCACCCAGCTTCTGTGCGGCAGTCGCCAGCGCTTCGGCCTTGGCCGTGATGGCATCCTTGTCGTCGGTCTTCACTACTGCTTCGGCTTCCTTCAACGCAGCTTCGATAGCGGACTTTTCATCGGCATTCAGATGTTCGCCGTATTCTTTCAGCGATTTGTGCGTGGAATGGATCAGCGCGTCGAGCTGATTGCGCGCGGTCACCAGTTCAACCGCCTTGCGATCATCTTCGGCGTTGGCTTCCGCATCCTGCACCATGCGCTGGATCTCCGCTTCGCTCAAACCCGAGCTGGCCTGGATCTTGATCTTGTTCTCCTTGCCGGTCGCCTTGTCCTTCGCCGACACGTGCAGGATGCCGTTCGCGTCGATGTCGAAAGTCACTTCGATCTGCGGCATGCCGCGCGGTGAGGGCGGTATGTCGGACAGGTTGAATTGCCCCAGACTCTTGTTGCCGGAAACCACTTCGCGCTCGCCCTGCAGCACATGGATGGTCACCGCGCTCTGGTTGTCGTCGGCGGTGGAGAACACCTGCGACGCCTTGGTCGGGATCGTGGTGTTCTTCTTGATCAGCTTGGTCATCACGCCGCCCATGGTCTCGATGCCCAGCGACAGCGGGGTCACGTCCAGCAGCAGCACGTCCTTCACTTCGCCCTGCAGCACGCCGCCCTGGATCGCGGCACCGACCGCCACGGCTTCGTCCGGGTTCACGTCCTTGCGCGGTTCCTTGCCGAAGAATTCCTTCACTTTCTCCTGCACCATGGGCATACGGGTCTGACCGCCGACCAGGATCACATCGCCGATGTCGGACGCGGAAACACCCGCATCCTTCATCGCGATCTTGCACGGCTCGATGGTTCGCGCGATCAGGTCTTCGACCAGGCTTTCCAGCTTGGCACGGGTGATCTTCACCGCCAGGTGTTTCGGGCCGCTGGCGTCCGCGGTGATATAGGGCAGGTTCACTTCGGTCTGCTGCGCGGAAGACAGTTCGATCTTGGCCTTTTCTGCAGCGTCCTTCAGGCGTTGCAGCGCCAGCACGTCCTTGCGCAGGTCGATGCCGCTTTCCTTTTTGAATTCATCAACCAGATGGTCGATCACGCGCATGTCGAAATCTTCACCGCCCAGGAAGGTGTCACCGTTGGTGGACATCACTTCGAACTGGTGTTCGCCCTCGATCTCGGCGATGTCGATGATGGAGATATCGAAGGTGCCGCCGCCCAGGTCATACACCGCGATCTTGCGGTCGCCTTCCTGCTTGTCGAGGCCGAAAGCCAGTGCGGCAGCGGTCGGCTCGTTGATGATGCGCTTCACTTCCAGACCGGCGATGCGGCCGGCGTCTTTGGTGGCCTGGCGTTGTGCATCGTTGAAGTAGGCCGGCACGGTGATGACCGCTTCGGTGACTGGTTCGCCCAGATAGTCTTCGGCGGTCTTCTTCATCTTCATCAATACTTGCGCGGACACTTCCGGCGCGGAGATCTCCTTGTCGCGCACCTTCACCCACGCATCGCCGTTCTTGGCCTTGACGATACTGAACGGCACCATGGCGATGTCTTTCTGCACCATCTTCTCGTCGAAGCGGCGGCCGATCAGGCGCTTCACGCCATACAGCGTGTTGGTCGGATTGGTGACAGCCTGACGCTTGGCGGGCGCGCCCACCAGAATCTCGCCGTCTTCCATGTAGGCGATGATGGACGGCGTGGTGCGGGTGCCTTCAGCGTTCTCGATCACCTTGGTCTTGCCGTTCTCCATGATGGCCACGCAGGAGTTCGTCGTGCCCAGGTCGATGCCGATGATTTTTCCCATGATGCTTTCCTTTCAGTTGAATGTGTTGAATCCTTACTGCCAAAAATGGGGCGTATATCCGTTATTTCAAGTGGTTGATATAGAGAAGGGAGAAGAGGGAAGGGGGAAGGGTAAAACCGCGCCATTTATTCGGAGAGCAGGTTTTCCCCCCTTCCCCCTTTAACCCTTCCCCCTTTAACCCTTCCCGGAATTTATTCCTTCCCTTTCGCCACCATCACCATCGCCGGGCGCAGCACCCGGTCATTCAGCGCATAGCCCTTCTGCATCACGCTGACCACGGTGTTGGCCGGCTGGTCGCTGTCCACCATGCCGATCGCCTGATGCTTGTGCGGATCCAACTTCTCGCCGACCGGATTGATCTCGCTGATGTTGAATCTCTCGAAAACCCCCGACATCTGCTTGAGCGTCAGCTCCATGCCGCTCTTGAAGCTCTCCACCGTCGCGGTTTCCACCGCCAAGCCCGCTTCCAGGCTGTCTTTCACCGCCAGCATCTCGTTGGAGAAGCGCTCCACGGCGAATTTCTGCGCCTTGCTCACGTCCTCCATGGCGCGGCGGCGGATGTTCTCGCCCTCGGCCTTGGCATACATCCACGCGTCATAGTGTTCCAGCGCCTTGCGCTCGGCTTCCCTAAGCATCTCTTCCATGCTGGGCATCACTTCCGCATTGCTCGCTGCGGCTGGCTGGGGTTCGGGCGGGTTGGTATCGTTTTGCTCCATGCTGCTCTCCAGGTTTCGACTGGTGGGTAATGGGGGCTATGTTTTCCATTTCAAGGGCAGGTGCAAAATTATTTTTGCCGCGTGAGATAATGCGCGCCGTCCAGTACCGAAAGAACATTCAGAGTGCGTCATTCCCGCCCCCGATAACAACATTCGAGGGCAGGCTGCGGCGGGAATCCAGCCAATAAAAACTTCGTCGCAAAGCGGAGATAGAAGCAACAAGCATGTTGGATAAAAACGCTGGATTCCCGCCTGCGCGGGAATGACGAACTTTATGGCAGTCACCAAAGTAAATTATCAAAGCAGACAGTGCCCAATAAAAACTACTACTGGCGCATCGCCGGATTCTATTTCTTCTATTACGCTTTCGTGGGGATGTTCGCGCCCTACTGGAGCCTGTATCTGAAGTCCATCCAGTTCAGCGCCATCGAGATCGCCATCCTGGTGTCGATACAGCCGGTGACGCGCATGATCGCGCCCAACATCTGGGGCTGGCTTGCCGACCACACGGGGAAAAGATTGTTGGTGGTGCAGCTCGCCGCGACCTTGAGCGCGGTATGCTATCTCGGGGTGTTCGTGACCACCAGTTTCTGGGGCATGTTCCTGGTGCTGGCGCTGATGGGCTTTTTCTGGAGCGCCTCGATGCCGCTGGTGGAGGCGACCACGCTCACGTATCTGGGCAAGCACAGCGCACGCTACGGGCGTATCCGTTCGTGGGGTTCGATCGGTTTCATCGTCTCGGTGGTGGGGCTGGGTTATGCCTTCGACTATATCGCCATCGCCTGGCTGCTGTGGGCAGGGGTGGTCTGCGAACTTGGCATACTGATCTTCTCGCGCCAGATTCCGCATGTCGAAGTGCTGGCGCATCACACCGACCATCAGCCGATCAAACAGATCGTGTTGCAGCCGCGCGTGCTGGCGTTGCTCAGTGCGTGTTTCCTGATGTCGGTCGCGCACGGCCCTTACTACACTTTCTATTCCATCTATCTGGTCGAGCATGGCTACGCCAAGAGCGCGGTGGGCGGGCTGTGGGCGCTCGGTGTGATCTGCGAGATCGGCGTGTTCTTCCTGATGCCGTGGCTGGTGCGCCGCTTTGGTTACACCCGCATCCTGCTGTTCAGTTTCAGTGCTGCGATGGTGCGTTTCATGCTGATCGGCTGGGGCGTGGATTTGCTGGTGCTGCTGCTCATCGCGCAGGTGCTGCACGCCGCTTCGTTCGGCGCTTATCATGCCGCCTCGGTGGGGCTGATACATGAGTTCTTCCAGGGACGGCATCAATCCAAAGGCCAGGCGATGTTCGGCAGCCTGACCTATGGTGCAGGCGGTATGCTGGGCGGGCTGGCGAGCGGCCCGATCTGGCAGCACTACGGCGCCACCGTGCTGTATACGTGCAGCGCGGGCGTGGCGTTGCTGGGGTTGTTGCTGATACTGTGGAAGCAGGGGATGGCGGGTGCGCAGCAAGCAACATAGGGAAGTAGCTATTGAGCTTTCCATAATTGAAGACAGCGCTAGAAACGAAAGCAACAGTATGCAAAACCCACCATATCGTCATTCCCGCCCTTCGACAGGCTCAGGATAAACTGTCCTTCGGACAAGCGGGAATCCAGTTTTCAAACAGTCTCCGCGTAGCGGACAACACCGTATTTGTGGTGTTGTCCCACTGCGTGGGCACAGAGCTCCAGAGCTCTGCAGAGCTCTGGGGTCAGGTCTAGATTCGTAGCACGTCACCGCGCGTGGGGATAAGTGCTCAGCGGCTGTATTGCCAGGCTCTAGCTTAGTTTCTTGATTATGGATTTTGCAAGGTTATCGTTGATTTCGTTGTGACGAGGATGTATCCCATGTATTCAAGCGCCTTGACCAAGTCACGCCTTTTCATTTACGCGACCATCAGCTCTTCAACCTTGCGGACATATGGCACATGCCCCGATTCCAGATCATTTAGCAAATCCTTCAGGTTTTCGGCAAGCTCTTCCTTATGCATCCCATGGGTTTGGTAGTCTGGATATTCGTTCAAAAAGCCGATAAAAAACTCGCCGTCCTGCCACGATGTAAATTTGACTGTTCGCATAATCAATCTCCTTATGGCGGCAATATTAAGCGCTTTTTCGTTAAAAGCAAGGGCGGGTTGCACACCCGTTCCACCTCGATGATTTCCATGCCCGGAATTTTTTGCTTGGGCACATTGGCCTTGGGGATGATCGCCTGAGTGAAGCCCAACTTGGCAGCTTCGCGCGGACGTTCCTGACCGCGCTGCACCGGGCGCACTTCACCGGCGTGACCCACTTCGCCGAACACCACCAACTTTTAAGACGGCGGCTTGTTGCGCAAGCTGAACAGTATCAAATCAATAGGGTTAGAGCGTAGCCCGGATGAAATGCAATGTAATCCGGGGCAATCTTGGGCACGCACATCATCACCCCGGATTCCGGCCTTCGGCCTGCATCCGGGCTACGACACTGATGAGGTGGAAGTGCGCAACGTGGCGGAAAGGCCGCCTGTTGTGGCATAATCGCGCGCTCTTAAAAAGCTGAACGAGATGAGCGCGCAAACCCTTTACGACAAACTCTGGAATGCTCACGTGGTGCGGCAGGAAGCCGACGGCACCGCGTTGATCTATATCGACCGTCATCTGGTGCATGAAGTGACCAGCCCGCAGGCATTCGAGGGTCTGAAGCTGGCGCACCGCAAGCTGTGGCGCACGGCTTCGATCCTGGCGGTGGCGGATCATAACGTGCCGACCACCGGACGCGCGCAGGGCATCGCCGACCCGGTCTCGCGCTTGCAGGTGGAGACGCTGGACAACAATTGCGCCGAGTTCGGCGTGAACGAATTCAGGATGTCCGATGTGCGCCAGGGCATCGTGCATGTGATCGGGCCGGAGCAGGGCGCGACCTTGCCGGGCATGACGGTGGTGTGCGGCGATTCGCATACCAGCACGCACGGGGCATTCGCCGCGCTGGCGTTCGGCATCGGCACGTCCGAGGTCGAGCATGTGATGGCGACGCAGTGCCTGTTGATAAAGAAATCCAGGGCCATGCAGGTGTTGGTGGATGGCGCGTTGCACAAGGGGGTGACCGCCAAGGATATCGCGCTGGCGGTGATCGGCAAGATCGGCACCGCGGGCGGTACCGGCTACGCGATCGAGTTCGCCGGCAGCACGATACGCGGCCTTTCGATGGAAGGGCGCATGACGGTGTGCAACATGGCGATCGAAGCGGGCGCTCGCGCGGGCATGATCGCGGCAGACGACACTACCATCAACTATCTCAAGGGCCGCCCGTTCGCGCCGCAAGGCGGGATGTGGGAGCAGGCGGTGGCTTACTGGCGCAATTTGCACAGCGATGAAGATGCGAAGTTCGACGCGGTGGTCAAGCTGGATGCCGCGCAGATCAAGCCGCAAGTGACATGGGGTACGTCGCCGGGAATGGTGGTGGCGGTGGACGGGCGCGTGCCCGATCCCGCAAACATCAGCGATCCGGTCAAACGCCATGATGCCGAACGCGCGCTGAAATATATGGGCTTGACGGCGAACACGCCGATCACGGAGATCAACATCGACAAGGTGTTCATCGGCTCATGCACCAATGCGCGCATCGAAGATCTGCGCGCTGCGGCGGCGATCGCGCGCGGCAAACATGTCGCCGCGAATGTGAAGCTGGCGATGGTGGTGCCCGGTTCCGGTCTGGTGAAGCGGCAGGCCGAGCAGGAAGGTCTGGATAAAATCTTTATCGCGGCGGGTTTTGAGTGGCGCGAGCCGGGCTGCTCGATGTGTCTGGCGATGAACGACGATAAGCTGGAGCCGGGCGAGCGCTGCGCCTCGACTTCGAATCGCAACTTCGAGGGCCGGCAGGGGCAGGGCGGGCGCACCCATCTGGTGAGTCCGGAGATGGCTGCGGCTGCGGCGATCGCCGGGCATTTTGTCGATGTGAGCAAGATTTAAGGAGAAGATGATGAAAGCGGTTGCATTGTTTTTGGTGTCATTGATGTTGGCGGGTTGCAATACCCTTGATGGTCTCGGCAAAGACCTCAAAAAAGGCGGCGAAGAAATCCAGAAGGCGGTTAAAAAGTAATGCAGAAATTCACTTTGCTGGATGGGCTGGTCGCGCCGCTGGACAGGGCTAACGTGGATACTGATGCGATCATCCCCAAGCAGTTCCTGAAATCGATCAAGCGTTCCGGCTTCGGTCCGAATCTGTTTGACGAATGGCGTTACCTCGACCACGGCGAGCTGGGGAGGGACAACACCAGACGCCAGCTGAATCCGGATTTCGTGCTGAACCAGCCGCGCTATCAGGGCGCGCAGATTTTGCTGGCACGAGAAAATTTCGGCTGCGGCTCGTCGCGCGAGCACGCGCCCTGGGCATTGGGCGATTACGGCTTCCGCGCGATCATCGCGCCCAGTTTCGCCGATATATTTTTCAACAACTGTTTCAAGAACGGTTTGCTACCGATCAGGCTGGATGCGGACAAGGTGGATGCGCTGTTCAAGGCGGTGGAGGCTGCGCCGGGCTATCGTTTGAAGATCGACCTGGAGCAGCAGAGCATCACTGCGCCGGACGGCACGGTGTACAGGTTCGAGGTTGAAGTCTTCCGCAAGCATTGTCTGCTGAACGGTCTGGATGACATCGGCCTGACCTTGCAGCATGTAGATGAGATCAAGGTATATGAGGCGAAACATCGCGCTGCGCAGCCGTGGCTTTGATTCAGGTGAAATGTGAAGCGCTAACCCCTCCCAGCCTCCCCAACCCCTCCCGGCCTCCCCTTGTCAGGGGAGGAGTGGGGGAGGAGCCAGTCTTCCCCCTGACAAGGGGGACTGAGGGGGTTTGCATTTCACGATTGTTAAGGAATTTGAAATGAAGATCGCAGTATTACCCGGTGACGGCATCGGGCCGGAGATCATCGCGCAGGCAGCCAAGGTGCTGGAAGCATTGCGCCGCGACGGCTTGCCCATCGAGCTGGAATACGCGCACATCGGCGGCGCCGGGTATGACGCAGCGGGCGATCCCTTGCCGGATGCGACATTGAAGCTGGCGAAGGAATCCGAGGCAGTGCTGCTCGGTGCGGTGGGCGGCTATCAATATGACACGCTGGCGCGTCCGTTGCGTCCGGAGCAGGGTCTGCTGCGCATCCGCAAGGGGCTGGGTCTGTTTGCCAACCTGCGTCCCGCGATGGTGTATCCGGAGCTGGTCAATGCATCCAGCCTGAAGCCGGAATTGGTGTCGGGATTGGACATCATGATCCTGCGCGAACTGACCGGCGATATCTATTTCGGCCAGCCGCGCGGCATACGCCAGCTTTCCAACGGCGAGCGGCAAGGCTTCGACACCATGCTGTATAGCGAGTCGGAGATCCGCCGCGTAGCGCATGCCGGTTTCCGGATCGCGCTGAAGCGCAGCAGAAAACTATGCTCGGTGGACAAGGCCAACGTGCTGGATACCAGCATGTTCTGGCGCGAGATCGTCACCGAGGTGGCCAAGGAGTATCCGGCAGTCGCTTTGTCGCACATGTACGTAGACAACGCCGCGATGCAACTGGTGCGCGCTCCCAAGCAGTTCGACGTGATCCTGACCGGCAACATCTTCGGTGACATTTTGTCGGATGAGGCATCGATGCTGACCGGCTCGATCGGCATGTTGCCGTCCGCCTCGCTGGATGAAAACAACAAGGGTTTGTACGAGCCGTGCCACGGCTCGGCGCCGGACATCGCGGGCAAGGATATCGCCAATCCGCTGGCGACGATTTTGTCGGTGGCGATGATGATGCGCTACACTTTTGCAAGGGTAGACACCGCGCAGCGCATCGAGGCGGCGGTGCGCAAGGTGTTGCAGCAAGGGTTGCGCACCGGAGATATCCACGAGCCGGGCATGCAGAAAGTCGGCACGGCAGCGATGGGTGATGCGGTTGTGAAGAGCTTGTAGGGGCGTAAGGCCTTACGCCCGTACCAGTTAAGGCAGGGCGCATTCCATGCACCAATTTTCGACGCAATGGTGCGCATGGCGCACCCTACAAAACAAGTTGAGTTTTGGAGAGTATTAGATGAGCAAGCAATACGACGTATGTATATTGGGCGCAACCGGCGCAGTGGGCGAGGCGATGCTGTCCATACTGGAACAGCGCAAGTTCCCGGTGCGCAATCTTTATCCGCTGGCATCCAGCCGTTCGGCGGGTTCCACAGTGAGCTTTAAAGGGGAGGACCTTACCGTCATCGATGTGGAAGGCTTCGATTTCTCCAAGGCGCAAATCGGCCTGTTCTCGGCGGGCGGCAGCGTGTCGGAAAAATATGCGCCGCTTGCCGCGGCAGCCGGCTGCGTGGTGATCGACAACACCGCGCACTTCCGCTATGACCGCGATATTCCGCTGGTGGTGCCGGAAGTGAATCCGCACGCCATCGCGCAATACAAGAATCGCGGCATCATCGCCAATCCGAACTGCTCGACCATCCAGATGCTGGTGGCACTGAAGCCTATCCAGGACGCGGTGGGCATCGCGCGCATCAATGTGGCGACCTATCAGGCGGTATCCGGTACCGGCAAGGAAGCCATCGACGAGTTGGCTGCGCAAACCCGCGCACTGTTCAATCAGCAGGACGTCGAAGTCGAGGTTTATCCGAAACGCATCGCCTTCAACGTGTTGCCGCAGATCGATGTGTTCATGGATAACGGCTACACCAAGGAAGAGATGAAGATGGTGTGGGAGACCCGGAAGATCATGGAAGACGATTCCATCCAGGTGAATCCGACCGCGGTGCGTGTGCCGGTGTTCTACGGTCACTCCGAGGCGGTGCATATCGAGACCCGCAGGAAGATCACCGCCGGCCAGGCGCGCGCCCTGCTGGAAAAGGCACCGGGCGTGATCGTGATGGACAAGAGAGAGCCGGGCGGCTATCCGACACCGATCGAAGCGGCGGGCAACGATGCCACTTATGTCGGGCGCATACGCGAGGATATTTCGCATCCGATGGGTTTGGATCTGTGGGTGGTGAGCGACAATGTGCGCAAGGGCGCGGCGTTGAATAGCGTGCAGATCGCGGAAATTCTGATCGCGGAATATCTCGATTAGTGGTGTGTGCCCAGCCGTGTTTGTGCGTGGACCGGGCAGGGTTGGGTTTGGTTTAAAGAGATTATTAGCTTGTGCTGATAACTCTATGATGTTATTTTATATTGTCTGCTAAACAAGGTGAGGCTGTTGGCGTGCGAAAATCAATACTAAAACTGCTTTGGACTGTTGCCGCTTTGATGCTGTCCGCATCTGTTTCCGCCGTGGGTATGGGCGGAATTAATGTGACTTCCGGTCTGGGGCAGTTGCTCAAGGCAGATATAGAATTGGTGGCGGTCAGCAAGTCCGAGAAAGTCAGTCTGGTTGCGCGCCTGGCTTCACCCGAAGTCTATAAGGGCGCCGGCCTGGAGTATCCTTACGGCAATAAATTCAAATTTCAGATCGAGAGCCGTGCGGATGGCGAGCCATACCTCAGGGTGACCAGCGCACAACCGATCAACGACCCTTTTGTGGTCATGCTGGTGGAATTGACCTGGTCGTCCGGGAAGTTATTGCGCGAATATACTTTCCTGCTGGATCCACCGGGTTATGTCGCTGAACTCCCTGCACAGGCGGAAGTGCAACCTGTCGCACCGGCAGTTCAACCCGCAGCACCCGCTGCTGCAGCCACGCCGGTTGAGCCGGTCGCTCCGCCGGAAGTGCTCGGGTCTATGGAACAAGGCGGACCGCTGGCCGCATCCGCGCCCGCCGCAGTGCCTGAGCGTGCAGAGCAGGCTGTCCCGGTAGCTGCAGCCGAGCCGGTGCCGGAGAGTATCGCTACGGGAGGCATCACCATGCCGAACGAAGAGTGGCTTGAGGTCCAGCGCGGCGATACCCTGAGCAAGCTCTCGGCGCTATACAAACCGGCCGATGTGAGCCTGGAACGTATGCTGGTCGCGCTGTATCGCGCCAATGCCAGCGAGTTCGACGGAAAAAACATGAACCGTATCAGGGCCGGAAAGATTCTGCGCTTGCCCAATCAGAAGGAAGTCGACGGGGTAGGGCAGTCTGAAGCGGTAAAGGAGATCCGTGCCCAAGTGGCAGATTGGAATGCCTACAGGCAAAAACTGGCCGGGGCCGCATCAATGAGTACCCAACCGCAGGCAGCCGAGCAGGTCGCCACCGGCAAGCTGGCAAGTTCGGTTGCCGACAAGGCCCCGGTTGCCAAAGAGACTGCCAAGGAAGTGCTCAAGCTGTCCAGGGGTGAAGCCCCCGGCGATCAGGCAGCGACAGGTGCCGGTGGCAAGTCCATGACTGCGCAGGACAAGAAGAACGCTGCTCAGGAGGATGCGATCGCAAAAGCCAAGTCTGCCAAGGAAGAGCAGATCCGCACCGCCATGCTGGAAAAGAATCTTCAGGACATGCAACGGCTGGCCCAATTGAAGTCTGCTGCAGCGGCACTGGCGCAGCAACCGCCCAGTGTTGCTCCCCCCCCGGCGGCTGCCAGCGGGGTAACGGCAGCGAGCGAGGTCAAACCGGCTCCAGTCGCCAAGCCCAAGCCCAAACCGGCACCGGTCAAGCCAGAGCCGACACTGGTCGATCAGATTCTGGGCGAACCGCTCTATCTCATCGGCATTGCGGGAGCCCTGGTTGTTCTGGGTGGCCTGGGTTGGGTAGTGAGCCGGCGAAAAAAAAAACCGTCCTTTGAGGTTATAAGCAAATTCTCCGAAGATGTCGGTTCGAGGTCCGGACGCCTTGCTTCTCCGACCATGCCTTCCCGGGAGACTGGCGACTTCACCGGTGCAGTTGCAGCCAGGGGCGAAGCGAGTGATCAATCGCAAGATGCCGATCCGATCAGCGAAGCGGATCTGTTCCTCAATTTCGGACGCGATGCACAGGCTGAAGAAATTCTTAAGGATGCGCTGCAAAGCACCCCGAATAACCATAAGATCCATCTCAAGTTGCTGGAGATCTATGCCAATCGCAGGGATCTGAGTTCCTTCGCGGCCATCGTGCGCCAGTTACAGGATTCCGGTGATGAAGAGGCCAGTCAGCAGGCGCTTGCAATGGGACGCGAACTGGATCCGAATAACCCCATGTATGGCGGTGCAGGAAACAAGGAAGATTCAGGCAGTGCGACCATGCAAGCCCCGGTTTTCAATGCCATGCCGAGGTTGGTCCCGGGTGATACGTCAACAGCAAAAGCAGCGTCTGTCGATTTCGATCTGGGTGCTCCGTCAGCGAAATCGGCTTCATCGCCGGAACAGGACTTTTTGGCTGGCGCGGATCAGACTGTGGTCCTGTTATCCCCCGAAACGGCTAGCAAGCCGGCCGACGTGATGGATTTCGATGTCACTTCTACCCATCCTCCAATACCGGCGGCTGGAGGTCAGGCAGAATCAGCCATGCCTGACTTGGGCGATCTGATTTTCGATGTGACGGGTAGTCGTCCTACGGCGCCAGCGGCTGGCGAAGAGACAGAAGTCTCATTGCCAAAATTGGACGGCATGACTTTTGATATAACAGGCAGCAATCCATCCATGCCAGAAGCACAACCGGAAGCCGGCAAGCCCGCGCAGGCCGACGACGGCATGATGGAATTCACACTGGACTTCCCGGTTGAAAACAAAGCCGGAAAGTCTGCGTCGGCGGCACAACCTGCCGAAGTGGGTTTGGCGGGCATCAGCCTGAATTTCGATGACGCGGCCGCACCAGCCGCTCCAGCACCTGAAACCAAGGACGAGCACTGGCAGGAGGTTGCCACGAAACTCGATCTGGCCAAGGCCTACCAGGAAATGGGCGACGCCAGCGGTGCGCGTGAGATCCTTGAGGAGGTCTTGCGCGAGGGCGATGCCGGGCAACGCGAAGTCGCGCAATCGCTGCTCGCTCAACTCGGCTGACCCAGATTCCCAAACGCAAATTTGTCACGGCGGCTCGGAAATTGGGCTGCCGTTAACCAGCGGCTTATGTCACCGTCTTTTAGTCTCTTATAACTCAACTCTTCGCATTTTTTTGAGTAGAATTTGCCAAGCGACAAAGCCATAACCGTAGGGTGGGCTGTGCCCACCATGCTTGTCCTGAGCGTGCCGAAGTGGTCGGGCCGCTTCGACAGGCTCAGGACAGGCGTAGCCCGACCTACATTTGGTTCCGGCTCGTCCGGCTTAGGTGAATTAGCCGAATGGCTATGCAAAGCCTTTTGGAGCGATCAATGAAATTCCATCCCGCCGCGCAAATTCTGACCTGGTGTTTGCTGGTCGCGATCATGCAGGTGCTGGCGTTCGGGGCGTTGCTGATAGCTGGCGGTTTGATCCTGCTTGCTGCCTTTGTGATTTCCCGTCATAAATTCATCCTGTTGTTGCGCCGCACGCGCTGGATCATGTTGTCGCTATTGCTGATCTACGCTTACAGCACGCCCGGGCAACCGCTGTCAGATGCGCTCGGCATATTCAGCCCGAGCCGCGAAGGCCTGGTTGATGGCGTGCTGCAACTTGCCCGGTTGCTTGCTGCTTTGGCGGGGTTGGCGATATTGCTGGATCGCCTTCATCGTTTGCAGTTGATTGCCGGGCTATATACCCTGTTTGCGCCATTGCAATGGATCGGGCTATCGCGTGAGCGTCTCGCCGTGCGTCTGGCGCTGACATTGCATTATGCCGAGGTCGCGATGTTGCGTGAAGCGCATACCTGGCAAGACATCTTGCGCAGCTTGGCACCAGAAGACAGAGGACAGAAGACAGAGGACAGAAAAATGGAATTGCCATTAGGTCATTTTGCTGTTGCTGATGCGCTGTTGCTGAGCGGCGCGATGTTGATGTTGTGGTTGGCGTTGCGATGAGGATCGCGCTGGGCGTGGAGTACGACGGCCGCCCGTATTGCGGCTGGCAGAGCCAGGCGGATGGGCAGACAGTGCAAGACACGCTGCAACACGCCTTGAGCCAAATTGCCGGTGAGGCTATCCCGGTTATCGCAGCGGGACGCACCGATACCGGCGTGCATGCGCTGGAGCAGGTGGTGCATTTCGATACGCAGGCCGAACGTCCGCTGACAGCCTGGGTGCGGGGCGCGAATGCCTTGCTGCCGGACAGCATTGTGGTGCGCTGGGCGCATCCGGTGCCGGATGAATTCCATGCGCGCTTTTCCGCCCACGGGCGCAGCTACCGCTATTTGCTGATCAATCGCGCCACCCGCCCGGCCATTCATGCCGGCAAGGCCGGCTGGTATCACGCGCCGCTGGATGTGGCCGCGATGCAGGCTGCCGCGCAACATCTGATCGGCGAGCATGATTTCAGCGCGTTCCGCGCGGCGCAATGCCAGGCCAAATCACCGGTCAAGCACTTGCGACAACTTGATATTCGCCGGGAAGGAGAGATGCTGGTTTTTGATGTGAGTGCCGATGCGTTCCTGCATCACATGGTGCGCAACATGGTCGGTTGCCTGGTGTATGTCGGCAAAGGCAAGTATCCGCCGGACTGGCTGGAGGAAGTGTTGGCCAGCCGCGAACGCAGCCTTGCCGCACCGACCTTCGCACCGGATGGCTTATACTTGCGCAGTATCACATACGAAGCGAAGTGGGGATTGCCGCAGAATCAGGACTGAGTTGCGAGGGCTGAGCGGCAAGCGGTGCAGCGGTTATTATTCCATTTCTAATTTGAAACAGCATGAATTTCTTCTGTGGGAGCGGCCTCCCGGCCGCGATAAGCTTGATCGCGGCCAGGAGGCCGCTCCCACCAAAGCGCCACTTTTAAACTGAAAATGGAATTACCCAGTCTTGAGCCCTCGCGTCTTTATGTAGCGCCTGGAATATATCCTGAATTATTTTACGCTTTGGATGCTGCTGACGTCTCTTCCGGCCATGGTATCGTCAAAGCGGGCAAGCAATACATCCACTGCCTTGCCACCAATTTCAACAGCGGATGGATGGAACTTCTCGAAATTTGTACTGGTCATGTCCGAAGTATCGATGAGGATGATGGCCTTTGTATCACCCGGCTCCGCCTCCTTGAGTGTGGAGTCCTTCCAGATAACCTCCCCGTTTTTGTTATAGGCTATTGCTGATATTGAGGCCATTGCGCTATAGCTTTTCTTGCCTACACTTAATCCCATGACGTTGAGACTAGTCTTGCCGGAGGAAATCGAAAAATTCATCGTAATGCCGATAACGCCGTCCACACCCAGATCCTTGGCCAATTTTGCATACTTTTGCTCATCTGAAATGTACTTGTAGTTGTTCGCCACATTAATTGGATCGCTCATGAACAGAATTTTCATTATCCTTTCATCTTCTTTGAGACTTTTGTATGCCTTGCTTGTGAGCACGGTGCCCTCTGGCAGCAGGGTAAAATGTTTGGATTTGTCCAGAGCGCTAATGATTTTTGGATTCAGCTTGTTGATCAGCGGTTGGGTGTTGGTGCCCGGAATGTCGTCATTACTCTTGAACATTTGAGTCATGCCTTGTTCCCCTTGAAATGTTTTGAGCGAGGCAATTGACACGACAGCGAATCTCTTCTTGGCACCGAAGGCCTTTTTATCGACATCGGCAGCGCCGGTGATGACCATCGGGGCGCATCCTGAAGCCATCAAGCCGAAGAATATAGTCAAGGCCAAGCTGTACATTCTAAAAGTCCGCATGTTATCTCCCAAAGTTTGCATGTTATTTATCAGTAAGTCCCGTTGCCATAGTCTTCTATATGCCGCTGGCTTTGCGCCCTTGACTATCAGTAAGCTTGCCAAGTACGTGCAGATTATTGAGTGTCTCCGATAGTAGTCAATGCATACAGGATGAAAGGTCGAATTACCGGATGACTGGTAATTATTGAGGATTACATATTTGAAGACAGAGTCTCCGCATCTCGTAGGTCGGGCTACGCCCGACGCGGCGGG